>CAZFYY010000094.1:0-2513 GCA_964523425.1 uncultured Gammaproteobacteria bacterium | reverse complement strand
TCATTGGCCCGCCTGAATTGCTGAATCGAATCCAGACTCGGCCTGCAGAAGTCTCATTGAGGCTGGACAGCACCTTACCCACCTCGCTGTCCCTGCCCCAGGCCGTAAACCCAAAGAGGTGAAGTCCTGGGTTAGCGTGCACAAGGGTTGCCCAAAACTTTGCGTACCCCTCAGAAGCAAAGTCCCCGAGAACATGCAAGCGAATGAGTACCCTTCTGTAAGTGCGCAGAAGATTTTTAATCTCTTGCTCAATTTGAGCTTGCAGTGCCAGCATGTCGTCACTGCTAACCCGAGCCGCAAAACGGAGATTGTTACCGTAACAGTCCGCCCACATCTGGCAACTTGTTGGGCACGTCTTACGTTCCTCGAGGGTCAGCGTGAAAGCGGCCATCCCACGCCACTTACCTTTGGCAACCACAGGTACGCCGTTGCCCAGCTTCGAGTTATGGGCCACGCTCTGGAGCACGCGCTTGACCTCGGTCACCGTCTTCACACGGTACGGGAAGACGGTCCTGTGTTCAGGGAGCGCAGGGTTGTCAGGCCTTAGCTTCATGGGGCTCCTCCAGGACAACTTCAGGCAGCAGTGCAACAGTCCTCCGGGTGTCTGTCACAGCCGACACCAGCATGTGCCTGTCAGTTTCGTTCATGGCCAGGGCCACGCAGAGTGCATGCAGGTCCTCTGAGGAGTATGAGGTCAGCTTCTCCCCCTTCTCGCTCGTAAGAGTTACGAGTTCACGCGAGCCATCAGACAGCCCGCAGTGAAATGAGCCCTTAAGGAGCAGCATGGTGTTTATGTATCCTGGGTCGCAGCTGACAACCCTAGCGCCTACCCTGCGGCTAGACATAACGGCCCTAGCGTACGACTTAACAATGATCGTGATGCCGTTGTGCAGGCTGACATCTACCCGGGCCACATTTTGCTTGATTTGTTTCCTCACCACAGCGACTCCCCAGTAACAAGCATTGCCGACTTCACCTGGCTGAGCTTCAGCCGATAGGCGTGCCCACTCTCAACGTGGAGGGCAAGGTAACCGCGGCGTCCCAGGTAGTCGTACAACTTGTAGTCGTGGCCGTAGAGCCGAACCACGTCCCCGACCTTCTTCACAACCTTCTTGAAGTTCACGTTGGCCCAGCACTTCTCGCGCCAGGCGTTAGCCCACTCACTGTCAGTGGGCGTGAGCAGCTTCAGGATCTTCTCCGGGCAGTTGTGATAGTACGGACCCTCAAACTCGCTCATGCTCTTGACGCAGCAGTTGTAGTGGTCCTTCGGGTGCCAGCTCACCTTCAGCACGGCGCACCACACCTCACGTGTGCCATCAGCCCTCACGTGCTCAACGGCGGCGTAGAGCTCACGCATGTTGACCAAAGAAGTGGCCAGAACGGTGTGCTTGTCCCCGGTCTCCTTGTCGTGGCTGTCCCAGGTCAGGTGGTTCTTGATGAGAAACTCGGTGGCGGTGATGTTGGCCGGCTTGTGGCTGCAGGTGGTGCCCATGATCAAAGCTCCTTGATGATGCGACGAAAACCATAGAACCCGTCATAGCGGGATGTATCAACAATGCACAGGTAACCGCTGACCACTTCAAACTGATTCATCATGATGTACGCCTAGAAATGAAGAAGGCCCACGTGTGGGCCTAAATTTAGAACTGCGGGTGGTTTTAACTACTCTTCGATCAGCGACTCATCAGGGTATCCGTCCTCATCAGTGATCTCCATGTGGGTGTAATCCAGCTCACACTTATTCAACAGTGCCCACTCCACAACGTGGCGTGGAAACAGGCCAGAGTTTTCGCTTTGGTACCCGGTGCGCTCCTCATACTCCGCGGCCTCACAGGCGGCTTGCACGAAGCCCAGGAAGGACTCGAAGATACCGACAGTGCTCTGAAAGCCGCCGACACCGGAGCGCAGTTGGTCGTCCACATACTCGAACTCCGGGGTGACCAGCAGGAAGGTGGCCTGATCTCGACCCTGCTCAGCAAGCTGGACGTCGGTCAAGTGTAAGGTGCTGTCCCCGATGTTGATGCCTGGGCTCAGCGTGGACGTGATGATGAAGGGCGGCTTAAGCAGCATTGATCTTCTCCAGGAGTTGTGCGTAGACCCACTTACCAACCTTGAGGCAGTCAGCAGCGCTGAGGCTGTACTCGGGGAAGCCCCCGTCCAGGCACACGCCGCCCGCCACCGGGCCCCCGCGGTGACTGTACTCACAGAGCCCCAGGAAGGTGCTGACGTAGTAGCGGCTGATGAACCACCAGGGTTCATCAAGTCCTTCCCACTTCAGGCTCCGACCCACAACCTCGCTGGTCTGCAGGTAAAACTCGACCAGAGGGTCGTCCTTGTCATACGTGAGGCACCCGTCCAGGCCATACCTGTCGCCCTTGAAGACGATGCGGGCGAGGTAGGCGTGCCCGTTGTCAGCGGTGAATTTCATGTGGTTGTCCATCATTGCTCTCCTTCAGGAAACAACAGGTCCATCGCGTCCTTGCTGATGAAGCCGTCCCCGTCCTTGTCGCGCT
>CAZFYY010000093.1:0-2526 GCA_964523425.1 uncultured Gammaproteobacteria bacterium | reverse complement strand
ATGGACAACACTTCAAAAATTCACCAAATGAGAAATTCCTTTTAATGATTCTTTGTAGTCAGGCGAAATTGGAGAACGACAATAAGAGTATCAACGTTAAACGTGGACTACGAACACGAGTAGAAATGGGATTATGGCCTGGACCTGCTCCAACTGGATACATGAAAGAAAAGCGAACGGATCGGAAGTGCGAAACACTCCTTGATCCAGAGCGTGCCCCAATCATTAAGAAAATGTTTGAAAAAGTTGCGTATGAGCATTGGAGCGGAAGGAAGATATATAACTGGCTCAAATTTGATTTAAATCTTAGAACCGCCGCAGGAAAGAAACATTTGAGTTTGGGAAATATCTATAAAATCCTAGATAACACTTTTTACTACGGCGTTTTTGAATATCCTAGAAAATCAGGCAATTGGTACACAGGAAAGCACGAGCCAATAGTAACCAAAGAATTATTTGATCTCGTTCAGAGTCAGGTAAAAAGTAATGTGTTAAGAGTTGAGAATAAAGAATTCGCCTTTACCAAAATGATGACCTGCGGATTGTGCGGATCTGGCATATCCGCCGACGAGAAATTTAAGAAGCTCAAGAACGGTGGTGTCGCAAGGTATGTATATTATGGCTGTACTAAAGCGCGCGGGGTGGATTGTAAGTGTGGGTACACCGAGGAGAAAGAGGTACTCAAACAGTTCGATGAGCTGATTGAGAAAATCAATCTAAATGAAATCGAGGTCAAAGAGAAAATAAAGGCTGACGTTGAGAAATTTACAAAACTGCAAAAATTCCTTTTGGGAACCAAAGATAAAGTCAGTACCGACAGCGTCGATGTTCGAGGGTATGCAAAATTTGTTCTAAAAGAAGGAAGCGATATTGAAAAACGAGAATTGCTTGGGTGTTTGAAGAGCAGGATCTGTTTGGCGAATAAGAAGATAACCCTTAAACAAGAATAGCTACTTTAACTCTGGTATCATCGTCATAATATCGCTTGTAGTGTTATCAGATTTTTTTTGATATAGTGCTTCTTTCCATTTCAATAAAATCTTTTTGACCGCCAGTTTTACAAAATGCTCCCCAGTCACATTTATACTTGAAACAATCTGGAAATATTCCAATAAAACTAAAGTTTGTATTGTTTTCTTCATTTACTATCAAATACACTGCACCTGAGTTGGGATTCATCTTTTTTATGTAATTTGAAACTAAGACATGATCAAAAAACTCTTGTCTTCTAACAAAGCCAATTACCATATTTCCTGCATAATCTTTATCTTTCAGCTTTCTTTGAATTGATTCTTCTATCTTCTCACCTTGATCGAATTCACTAATCTCAAATATCTCAACAGGTTGTTCAGATAGACTGTTTCCCTTACCGCCAACATGGGGTATTAATCGCATTGCCAAAACATCGGGCGGATCCTTTTCAGGTATTTGGATCCACCATTCAGCAGGCTCTGCTTTTGCGCGACAAATCAAGGCAACAGCACAAACCCATCCTTCTTTGTTTTTATCTATTTTCTTTTGATTTCCCGATTGTACAGTCTTCACTAGTTCATTTATTACATAATTGGGAGAAAACCAAATATTTTTACTGTATGGTCTAGTTGCCATAATTTATGAATTTCTTAATCTACTTGATAACCAATTAATTAAAGCGTGAAAAACTAGAGTTGAAATTGTTCGATGAAAAGCATCCTCGTATGATTTCTGATACCCTAAGAAACCCATTGGTTCAAAATCCCTGGCAAATACCTTTTCTCCATGAAGCATGGTCGATCTAATATTATAAATATAACTCTTTTCTTCCTTTGATAGTTTCGAGTATTCTTCATTTGAGTATTTTTCTAAAAATTCTTTAAAACTCTTACCAAGTCTATATTTTGGTTCACTACATATCTCACATTTCTCTATGGATTTTTCAGTAATAGCTGATCCGCATTCACATTTTTCTACCTCATTCATTAGACACTCAATACTGGTTACTAGGCAGACATATGAAACTGAGTGAGATGTCTTCCAAACCTCGTTTGCCGTATAAAACCAATAGCAAGAAGTGATAAATTTTGAATAATCATCAGTATCCAAAGAAAAAAGTATATCTAGCAATTTATTAGTATCTTCAACTAGAGTCAGTTCATTATTTTTGCTTTTTCCAAACTCAATTTCTTTTACACCTTCTGTTAATGAAAACGAGATATTATCTCCTAATTTTTTACCGTAAAAATAACCCATTTGTTTAAATTCACTGGTTGTTTTTTCTATGTCTTCATTGCCCATAATTACCCAGTCATGATGACCAAATCTAGAAGGTCCATAAAATCTTCTTTGCGATAATAAATGGAGTAGCGGGATTAATTCTCTAGATTTTTTATTTTTTCTAAATGAATTAACTTGAGCATTCTTTGATGAAATATATTTATATTCCAATAAAATTGGGTGATGTCCCCACATTTGATTATCAATTTGAGGTGCATCAGGTGGTAGGGGTAGTATCTGAAATATATCTTTATATGTGAAATACTCTTCAGC
>CAZFYY010000092.1:0-2663 GCA_964523425.1 uncultured Gammaproteobacteria bacterium | reverse complement strand
CTTCCACCGGAACCTCCTCCTCCAGCAGCAACGGAAGTGCCGAATGGCGGACCCAACTACCCCGTCTGAGAATGCGTCTCTGACGTATCTCCTGAACACGCCGAACTATCGGCCAATCTCTCCTTCGGCTACGACCTCCACGGGCGACCTTCTGTTTGCGCTTCGCAACGAGACCATCAACGCGCCTGAACTCAAGCAGGCCGTGTCTTTCTATGAACAGCGCCTCATTGACCGTGGCTACCGGAAGTCCGGTGGCACATGGGTCAAGGGTTCTAGCAGCGGAGACGCGGCGGTACCGTTCGATTTGGAGGCCGGGGCTTGGGATATGCAAGCCGCCTCCAGCGGCGGTGCGGAGCCAATTAGCAACTCTGACCCGGACTACCTTGGCTGGGTGCAGGCGTCCAGTAATGCATCTACAAACGCGGATCAGTACACCGCGCTCAACCGGCTCCAGAGCGACAAGACGTACGCGGCTGGGGGCGGCTCCTCTGGCTCTGGCTCGGGCGGTTCCGGTGGAGGCTCTGCTGCCAAGGTACTGACACCGCTCGACATCGAAGGCATGAAGGCGGACGAGGCTGACCGGCAGTCGGACGATGCTCAGACGCGCATCAAGAACCTGTTCTCGCTGCTCGGTGCCGCTCAGAACATGGCGATTGACGCGCAGTCGGCCAACCAGTCCTCGAATGCGCTCTCTGCAAAGGGCCAGAACTACGGCTGGGAGACTGGCGGCTACTTCGTCCCCGGTCTCGAAGACAAGTACCAGAACATGATCGACATGCTCTCCGCGAGCGTGCCCGGTGAAATCCCGCCCATCTACCGGCTGAACGGCATCCTTGGCCTTCCCGGTGACGAGGGCGGATTCAACGACGCGGACTACCCCAATCTCCCTCGCTACGCAGGCGGCACGGGCCAGAGTGGTGCGGACCTCGATGCCCAGCGCATCAAAGACATCCAGGCCCACTACCAGTCGAAGTACGGCGTCACCATTCCGCTCCAGACGGCGGCTCAGATCATGGCATCCGGCGCGTACCTCGATAGCCCCGGCATCATGCAGATTGTCTATGGCTATGACACCAAGGTAGGCCAGCCAAGCTCCACGGCCCTCCCTGGCTCTCAGAACTCGAATGCGACAACCCCTGTCGCAGGACAGCAGTACGGCGGGCAGGACTGGGACGGGCAACTCCTGAGCATCATGCTCGACAACGTGAAGAATGGCCGCGCGGCCATGCCCGCGTGGTACACCGGCCCCGATCTGTCGCAGTTCTCTGGCACTGGCAAGGCGATCCCGAATGAGACGATCGCCATGCTCTCCTCGATTATTCGCCAGAATCCGAACGCACCGGAATTGGTGCAGCTCATGGGGGGGCAGGCTCGACCGGGCGACCGGCCAGATGCCTACATTCCCGGTGATACGACTGACCCGACTGCGGGCACTCCGCTCACGCCTTCACAGGTGAACTCCATCCTCGCTGGTCTTGGGGCGACGCAGCCTACTGGCGGCGGTGGTGGCGGTTCCTCCGGTGGCCTACGCACCATGTACGCAGGGAGCTATCAGGGCAGTGGTGGTGTCTCAGCAGGCGAGCAGGCGCAGATTGATTACAACAACCGGCGTCTCGACCTCGAAAAGGTAATCGCTGACCGCTCGTGGGAACTCGACAACAAGAAGTTCGATTCCGATGAGTCCTACCGTGCTGCCCAGTTGGAACTTGCCCGCGCAGAGAACGCGCTGAAAGACCTCCAGTTCCAGGAGACGCTTCGCCGCGCCAAGTGGGAAGAGGAGCAGACCGGTAAGGAATTCGACCTCAAGAAGATTGCTCAGGAGTTCGACCAGCAATGGAAGCTCCGCGAGGAAGCCCGCGCTGAGAAGCAAATCGGCATCCAGCGAGCCAAGATTTTCGCTGACTTCGAGGCGGACAAGGGTGACCTAATTGCCCGTGACCTCTTCGGGCGCGGACTCAAGGAAGCAACCGGCACAGGCGTCAACATCCTGACCGGCGAAAAGCTTGGGCCGATGACCTACACGCAGGCTGACGCGAATGACGCGGAACTGTTCGCAGACCAGCAGTTCACGCCTCAGATGATGGCTGATGGCGGTCCATTCACGGGGCTGCTGGCGATTCTCGGTGACTCCGCGAAGTCGAATAAAGCGACTGGTAACGAGGAAGTCATCGTCAACCACACGGGCGCACCGATTGACATCATCCCGAACGAACTGGCCGTAGCCCTTGGGCTTGTGCCGCCAAAGAACAAGCCGCACAAGGGAGTCGCGTAATGAATTGGGATGCTGTAAAGGCTGCTCTCAAGGCGAAGGGCGTTCCGGTCCCCGCCGACAATTCGCAACTTCTCGGTGTTGCGCTGATGAATCTTGGCCTGCTCGATGAGGGCACGGCGAAGTGGGTCCGCGAACAGCGGGTGACTCCTGGCAAGTTCCAGCCCAAGCCGGAGGAACTTCCGAAGTTCGGCGAGAAAGCCCCGCTGGCTCCCAAGACGGGCACGCTCGACGACATGCCGACGTTCGACCCGTCCAAGCCGCCGCCTGTTACTACCGAGCAGCAGCAGATGATTGACCTGTACAAGTCTGGCGCGACGAAGATGACGGACGGTCGGCCTATCTATGGCTGGCTCCCGACTAATCCGCCGCGCCCGATCCTCGAACCGTTTGA
>CAZFYY010000091.1:0-2746 GCA_964523425.1 uncultured Gammaproteobacteria bacterium | reverse complement strand
TTACAAAGCAACTGCAAAAACCGAACCAGTCACTAAACTCGATAGCGAATGGCATGAAGCTTATCGTAAACAGATTGAAGTTTATCAATGGCTACTGCGCCAAAATGGTTTACAAGTTTCAGACACTGGATATTTTGTTTACTGCACCGGGCGATACGATCAAAAATCTTTCGACAAAGTTATCGAGTTCGATATCGTTTTAATTCCTTATACAGGTAGCGATGATTGGGTAGAAGGTACTTTGCTAGAAATTAAAAAATGTTTAGAAGATTCGGCGATTCCGAAAGCTGGCAAGGACTGCGAATATTGCATGTGGTGGAACGCACGAAACAAATATGAACAGTCAGAAAATTCGATTTTGGTTCCACCTTCTACGAAAACTGTTCCCAAATCAAAGACCATAAAAGCAGTTGGTAAAAAAACTAACAGCCCGACCTTATTTTAATTGATAAGCGCTGTTGGAAAGACTATAATATAAACAAATAATTAAACTAAATTTATGAAATTGTTCAATCAAAAAATTGCTTGGCTAGCTGGCGTCGGCATTGCCGGAATTTTGGCTAGCTCAAGTTTATTGGTAGCTCAAGCTGCCGAATTTATCGTTCCTCACGATAATGGTAACGTGACTGTTTCTAGCACTGAACAACATAAAAATTTGTATGTTGTTGGTGGAAACGTTTTAATCAACAGCAATACTAGCGGCGATCTATACGTTGCTGGCGGTAATGTCACAATCGAAGGCAATGTTGAAGGCGACTTAACTTTAGCCGGCGGTAGCGCTTACATTAATGGAACAGTCGGCGGTGACGTTCGCGTAGCAGGCGGCGACATAACAATTAATAATACTGTGGGCGGCGACTTAGTTGTTGCTGGTGGTACAGTGATTGTAAATGAAAAGGCTACTGTTAATGGTGATGTGTTTGCGGCAAGCGGGGAATTAAGCTTGCTCGGTGCTATTAATGGTCAGCTTAATGTGCGTGCCGGTAAACTGACAATTAATAATTCTGTTAAAGGTGCAGTTGATTTGAAAGTTCAGGAACGTTTGTTTATTGGTTCCAAAACAGTATTTGGTGATAATGCAAAGTATAAGTCTACACAAGAAGCACAAGTAGAAGGTGGAGCAACATTGGGTGGTCTTCAGTTTGAAAAAATGACCGAGAAAGAAGCTCAAGGTAGAAACAATACAGGTTTTATCGCAGGGATAATAACTTTGGGATTTGTTATAAAGCTTTTGGCAGTTATCGTTACTGCATTTGTGATTCATAGATTGTTCCGTCGTGGTAGCGTGGAAATGGTAAAAAATGTAGACAGTCATTTCTTGATGAATCTATTGGTTGGGTTTATTACATTTATAGCTGCACCGATCTTGGGAATACTGCTATTAGTTTCTATCGTGGGATTTTATGTCGGCTTGATTTTGTTTGTAATGTGGGTTCTCTTCATGCTACTTTCTGGATTACTCGGCACAATTTATGTTGGATCCTGGATTGTGAAAAAGTTAGGCAAGAAGCCCGAGTTAACCATTGACTGGCAAGCTATCGTGATTGGTGTTGTTGTAGTTGGTGTAGTTGGTTTAATCCCTATTCTTGGATTTATTTTTGTGGCAGTTATATTTTTTGCAGGAATGGGAGCCTTGGCAACGAAGTTTTATCATGCTATAAAGAATGACCAGGACGATGTTAATGTCGTCACCGGACAAGTTGTATAATTAATTAGATAATTCATATGGGATTGTTAGATAAATTAAAAGATGTAAATGAAATGCGCAAGCAAGCAAAGCAAATAGAGCAAATGCTTGCAGTGGAAGAAATTACTGGTAAATCCAGTGGTGAAAAAATCGTTATCATTATGGACGGTAATCAAAATGTAAAAAGCGTACAAGTTAGCGATGCAATCGTGGGTGACAGGGGAGATATCGCGCGCAATATCCGAGAAGCTTTAGAAGATTTAAATAAAAAACATAAAAAAATGCTCCAGAGTAAATTTGGGAGCATGATGGGATAGTAAACAAACAGAAAAGAATTATTACGAAAACAGCTTCGCTACGTTTTCTACGCCTCCGGCGGAAAACTGTGCTCAGAGTGTTTTCTTAAATAATTCTTTTCTGTTTATGAGGGATCGAGATATGAGTTATGTGGTGTATGCAATCTTGTCGGCATTTTTTGCTAGCTTGGTTGCAATTTTTGGAAAGATTGGAATTAAAGGAGTAGATAGTAATTTAGCCGTGGCGATCCGCACGGTTATTATTGTTGTGTTTGCCTGGGTCATTGTGCTGATTCAAGGCAATGCCGGCGATGTCTTGAAAATTTCAAGATTTTCCTATATCTTTATTATTCTGTCTGCGATTGCGACAGGATTATCTTGGCTGTTCTATTATAAAGCTTTACAGCTTGGAGAAGCCAGCAAAGTTGCGCCGATTGATAAATTATCCATAGCTTTAACTATTATTTTGGCGCTAGTGTTTTTGCAAGAAAAACCAACACTAGGAACCTTACTCGGCGGCGGCTTGGTAACTGCCGGAGTTTTGGTTACAGCGTTGGTTAAATAGACAAAATAAAAATTGACTCTAAAAATTATAAGAGCCAATTTTCTAATTTTTGTTAACAGTATGGTTTTCTATCAAACCTTTGAACGCCAAAATATTTGCCATTAAACAGATTTGTTTTCGGCATATCAAGCCCGGCACGACGCGCCAAAACAGAATAATCATATTCTTGTTTGCCAATGTCTTTTGGGTCCTCGCTGC
>CAZFYY010000090.1:0-2782 GCA_964523425.1 uncultured Gammaproteobacteria bacterium | reverse complement strand
GTGCCCGATAGGGCGGAGGGGGCTAAATGCCCGTCACCTTGCAGAACGCCGTCGCGCGATAGATCGCCAAAGCAACGCGCTTATCAGCACGGATTGCCAGCTTGCCCTTGATGAAATAATCGCTGTGGCTGTCGCTCACCTTGATGTTCGCGCCGCGGCGGCGGAAGATCTCGGAATACAACTGGAAGTCACCCAGGAGCGCAGTGTTCTCGGTTTCAGCCGTGGTCACAACAGCGGGCAAACCCCACACACGTTCCGGACCCGCTTCACTGGGATTGCCCCAGATGTAAATGCCATCCGTGGTGCGCAAGAGGCGAATATCCTGCCAATCATTCGGGTGGATCACGATAGCGCTGGGCTCAGCCATACCGGTGGCACGCACTTTCGTAATGCCTTTGTAGATCGCATCCGGCACAGGGTCAGCGCTCTTTGCCTGGCTTTGAACACCACTCTTGTTCAAAAAGCCGTCAATGTTCGGAGCACTGCCGTCACCGGTCAAAAGCTGCGCTTCTTCAGTCAGGTCAAGGAAGCTCAGCAAACGGTTATTGATCAAGCTTTCAGCCTGACCAACATCTTCAAGCTGGATCTCGGTCACAGGCAGGAAGGTAGCGATCTCGCGCACAGGCGCAGTGCGTTCGGTGTAAGCGATTGCGCTTTCACCAGCCTGGCCACCTTCAGAGCGAGTTGCAGCATTGTTGGTGCTGGTGGTCTCTTCCATATAAACCACCGAAGACTGCTCGGTCGGGCTCTGCGGAATAATGTCCGCAACCACTGGGCGGCGATGAGCGTACTCAACCACCCTGCCAGTGCGGATGCTCTGCGGAGCAAAACCAGCGCCGGTTTCCATCAAGGTCTTCACCTCAAGGAAATCGAACTCATTGAGCTTCACTTCCAAGCCCTTGATCCCGCGGCGTTCCTTGTATTCCCGGCTTTCCACGAACAACTGCCCAAGGCTCTTCACCTCGCGCGGTTGCTGGCGTCCACCATCGTTCTTCTGCCCAAGCGGCAGTTGATTCGCCGGGCGGTTGCTGGCGCGCATGGCTTCATTGTTCTTCTGGAAGATCTCATCCGCAGCTTGCAGATCTTCGATCTGTTTTGCCAGATCGTCGATCTCGGCATTGCGGGCTTTCACGTCATCGAGCTGCGCGGGGGTC
Source organism: uncultured Gammaproteobacteria bacterium (assembly GCA_964523425.1). Lineage (GTDB taxonomy): Bacteria > Patescibacteriota > Patescibacteriia > Patescibacteriales > Patescibacteriaceae > Patescibacterium. Next base: position 1,628 of record CAZFYY010000090.1, on the reverse strand, counting down.
AGGTTATAGCGGTCCTGACCATCAACCTTGGTTGCAGCCTTCGCAAAGATCTCAGCCAATTCGGCGCGCTTTGCATTCAGTTTTTCAAGCAATTGTTTCCAGTTCATGATCTTTTCTCCTGTAGGGGCGCGGTCCTCGCGCCCAGGGCATTCCTATATGCCCAATTGTTTAGATTTGAAATACTCAAACTTCGCAAGCTCGTTCAATACATCCGCTTGCTCAGCCTTCGGCGCAGTCTCTTCCAAAATAGCCTCGATCTCCGAAACCATCTTCTGCAATCGTCCGCGCGTCTGCTCAGAAAGCGAACGCCCTTCATCAGCGCGGAAGTTCTTGCGATCCTTCACACGCTCCAAAAACTCTTCCACGGTGCTCTCCACCAATGCAGAGTGTTGTACAAAAGTCGTACCGGTCACCGGCAGACCCTTTACACCAGCCGTTGCGGGGTTCATGCCCCAATTCACATCCGAGATGTCATACAGTTGCACCTCTTTCAAAATGCGCATCGGTCTCATCCCGTCTTCGCGCTCTTTGATCGTGTATTCATGCACGTCATAGGCATAAGACATCTCCGTGATGTCACCCTTCTCAATGGATTTGAAAACCCACTCCGAAAGCGGGATGTCCTCGTAATACTCGCGCTTCACCATCACGCCGCCAGTTGCCTCCGGTGCCCATTCCATCACCTTCTCTGGCAGCTCGTCCCGCCCAACCTCGCGCACATCCTTGATGCTCGCGATTGGCGGATTCATCGAGTTATGGTTCCACAAAAAGCGCACGCGCGAACGCCCTTCCTTCAACCACTTCTCAAACGAACCGTTTTCAGACATATCCCCACCGCTGTCCACATTTCCATGCACAGCAAAAATGCCCGTCACAGTCCGCGTCTTCTTATCCAGTTCCTTCACAAAATAAGGCAAAGTTTTATAGTCCATCGTCTACTCCTTCGTAATATTCCTCCCCCAAAATCGGGGTGCTCTCCCCCGCTTTTGGGGGAGGTGCCGCGATAGCGGAGGAGGGGGCGTGGTCAAAGAATTCACTTGCTTGCTCCGGCGTCTGAATCACAGTCAAAATCACCGTCTCCTCATCACGCCGCACCGCATACAACACATCCGTCTCCGGATGTGAAAACGTCCGAAAATAATCAGCGTCATACCGCACACCTTCACTGATGATCACCTCACGCCCTTGCAACGTATATTCACGCTCAATGCTCAAAGGTCTTTGAGTGATATGCGCAATCGGCTTCATGCTCTTATTCATCATTCCTAATTCATCATTCATAATTTGCTAACCTCTTTCTCCAAAACCATAAGCCCAGCTCGTCACCGGCTCATCATCACCAAAATAAGGCGCAGCCGCTCGCGAACAATTCGGGTGCTGCAAAGCATTCTGCTCAAACAACGCCAGCGTCCAGATCTGCCCATTCGCCAAATTGCAAGCCGGAGCACTATCAGCCGCACCGCCATCCAGGATCTCAACCTTATCCACACCGGCATTCTTATATCGTTCAGCCGTTGCCGCATTCTGCGCACTGCCAAGTTCCGCACGCGCCACGGTCCGCGCATAGTTCTCATCCACCAGAATGTCCCGCAGACCAGGCTGATTCGCATCACCGCGCACCAGGTCAT
>CAZFYY010000089.1:0-2968 GCA_964523425.1 uncultured Gammaproteobacteria bacterium | reverse complement strand
TTGTTCATATGATTTATTGTTGGAAGTGTGAAAGTGCTTCTCTGAGTAATTCTTTTGTGGAGTTATTCATCTCAACGGACTTTCGTTGTCGCTGAGCTAGATTTCGCTTGTCTTCAGACATAAAGCGTTGATGATTGTGTTTCAGCCAGAGTGCAGTAGCTTGGAATTTCTTTTCTTTAATCATTCCGATCAGCTGAGCTTCTGACATGTCATTGATGTTTTCGACTCCATCGACCTTGGAGTTATCTACATCTGCTTTGAAGTCTTCATCGTCCTCACACCAGCGATAGAATGTGGCACGAGAGATGCCTGTACGCTTACACGCAATCTCGACAATAGGAATAGTGCGAAGCTGTTCCAATAGAAGCTCTTTTTGCTTCTTGATCTTTGCTTTGATTGTCATTGATTTAGTTGAGCTTTTGACGCTTCTTGCCTGTAGTCTTTTCCCAACGATTTAGAATTACTTCTGCGTAGACTGGAGATTTCTCCATGATAAAGCAACGACGCTCAAGTTTAGTCGAAGCGATGAGGGTTGAACCACTTCCACCGAATGGCTCAAGTACGAGCTGTCCACGAGTCGTGAGATTCTTGATATATGGAATCAATATCTCGATTGGCTTGGTACCGAAGATAATTGCCTGACCTGAAGACTTTTCATCTGCCGCTTTGTACTCTATGAAGTCCGTAGGGCAATACTTCTTACCTTTTTGATATGACTCCCATTGAGGTTTGCCTGAGATGGCAAAGAGGGCTGTTTCGTATTCGTTCTGAAGTAACTCAACCTCTACTTTGTCATTGAGTCCTGAGAATTTTTCGCTAGTACCCACCATGGCGATGTCATGCTTTGAGAAAAACTTATGTGCACCGGCATAACCTTGATTACGATTTGGGAGATGCCAGACTATCATGTTCCTGACTTTCCAATGTTTCTCCATTTCACCCCAAATTTCTCGGATGTTCTTCCAGTTTTCGTAGCAAATGATTGAGAAATCTTCTTTAGTGACTTTGGCAACATTATTCATCCACAGTTCAGTGAAGTCATCAGGTAAGATATCTGTTTCAAGATACTTTCTATTTTTCTTTGCACCAAATCCTTCTGTTGGTTTGCCATTGCGAGACTTGCCGTGGAGATAGTCTAAACGGTAAGGGGGATCTGTCATGACCATATCTATTTTTTCTTCACCGCATAAGGTCAACATATCTGATTCAACAGTACTGTCTCCAACCATAAGGCGTGAACCATCGAGTTCATACACATCGCCCTTTTTGGCTTCGACTTTTATCTCAAGCTTGTCTAATTCTTTTTGCAGATTGAATTCCTGATCCTTATCGTCTTCAGAAAATATTGAATCAAGCTCTTCACTTGAGAATCCGATTTCTGAAAGCAGTGTTTCATCGAATTCAACGAGCAACTCAAGATCAAATTCTCCGTGATTACGATTTAAGCGAATGTTGAGTTCTTGTTCTTTTTCTGGAGTGAGGTTGAGATACAACACCGGCATCTCTGTATATCCGAGTTCTTTGCAGACCTCTAAGCGAAAATGTCCACCGATGACAATATCTTTTCGTTCCTTGTGTGAATTCACGAGGACAGGGTCGACATTACCAAATTTTGTAATACTTTCTTTGAGTTGATCTTTTTGCTCCTTAGTCCACTTGCGTGGATTCTTGTTGTTCACTTTGAGTAGGTCAATTGCGACATACTCAATTTTGAGATTATTTTGCATAGTATTTTTTCTAGAATTAACTTAATAATTGTAGAAGCAACAAAAAACGCCTCTATCATCAATACTTGATAACAAAGGCGTGTCTTGTTTGAACTATGTCGACCGATTCAAAAAAACTTTAATCTTTGCAGATTGAAGATGTTTCTTTGAGAGGGTTTTGAAACTATTGCTAATTTCAGTTCAACTATGGAGAATGCGATTACAATGCTCCGTCTCTCGTGCGAGAGGGTGGGGTCAGTGCAATCCAATATGAGGTGTGTAAAATTACTTCTGTATTTAGAATACCACCAAGAGAAATGAGAATGCAAGACTTAAAAAACGAGATTTTGAGAATTGACTATTTCGCTTTAATTATTAGCTTTTTTGAGAATGAGAAAATAAATGGTTAAAATCTGAGACTGTTATCCACAGCTATTTTTTCTTGTAAACCATAAAAGCAATTATTACGAGAAGCATTATTATTATGCGAGTTGGGTGTTGATCAACTACTTCTTGAATTCCAAAAAGCCAATAAATTGCATACCCAATGATAAGTAACCAAGAAGCAAACAATGTGATTTTACAGAAAAGGTATTTACCGAATGAGGTCATATACATTCTGTTGTCTTGTGTGCCTCCAATATCATCACGCTCAGCGTAAGTCACACCATCCCATTGTTCTTGGATTTGATGGATACTTCCATACCAAGTAAGTACTATTGCGGTACCGATAATTAAAATCCAATCCAAGTATCCTAAAAGATTTTCTCCATGAGCTATTAAATTTGCACCAATATCAAAAAGAGAAAGTCCTGCTAACCATAAAGCTCCAAACATCAGACCCATGTATTGCCATGATTCTGTACTCGGAACTGAGTACCATTTTTTATTTTTCATAAAACTTTAGCGGTTTTAGTTTTTGCTTATTTATAATTAACAAGCATGAGATGCAAAAATCTCCTTACCTGTTATGACAGATTGCTCTGCCCGTATCCGTTTCCAGACACGACCGCTAAAGTGACTCCAGGTAAGGAGGTTTTTACACTTTAGCGGATGTTGACCGTGCCCTATAAAACAAAAGGTTCTTTAGGGGTTAGGTCTGCTTATTCAATTGTGAATGAATTATACCATTTTCACTGGTACTTTTGTACTCTAGCTTAGATTAAGAATTAGTGGTAATTAGTTACCAACAGCTGGTCTTTTGATGTAACTGATTTTTATCTTAGGCTCAATGCCGTATTCCCAACACTTTCTAGCCCAAG
>CAZFYY010000088.1:0-3152 GCA_964523425.1 uncultured Gammaproteobacteria bacterium | reverse complement strand
AACAACAACCGTAATGAAGGCGGCGGAAAACAAGGCTTCACTTCTAAATTATTCAATCGCAAGAGCGGTTAATCCTTACCTTATACTACCCCTATGGGACAGAAAATCAGCCCAAAAGTAATGCGCGTCGGAATCACGCGGACTTGGCCGTCCAAGTGGTTTGCAGATGGCAAAACCTATATCGATCAGGTTAAGCAGGACGTTCTTGTCCGCAAGTTCCTGACTAAGACGTTGCGCGAAGCCGGTATCGACCGGGTAGATATTGAGCGACCATCCGGCAAAAGGATTGCCATCAATATCCATACCGCTAAGCCAGGCATCATTATCGGCCGCGGCGGTGCTGGTATTGAAGATCTTAAGAAGAAGCTCAAGTCGAAGTATTTGAAAAATTTCCGACCCGGCGAAATCAGCGTTAATATTACCGAAGTTGATCGCCCAAACCTCAGTGCCCAGGTGGTTGCTCAGGGAATGGCTATCGAGATTGAAAAGCGCATGCCTTTCAAGCGCGTTATGAAACAGGCTATCGGCCGGGTGGAACGTTCCGGCGCGCTTGGCGTCAAGGTTATGATGTCAGGTCGTTTGAACGGCGCGGAAATTGCTCGCCGCGAAATGCTGATTAGCGGCAAATTGCCCCTGCAGACCCTGCGCGCTGATATCGATTACTGCCGTCTGGCTGCTATTACCACGTTTGGTTTGATCGGTATTAAGGTTTGGATCTACCGCGGCGAAGTTTTCGAACGCAAGGAAGAAGCCGGCCAAGTTATTAAGGAAAAAACCACTTCAAAGCGATAATATATGTTAGCTCCAAAAAAGACAAAGTACAGGAAGTCCCATAAGATCAGCCGCGGCGGCAAAGCCTCGCGCCGTATCGCCCTGGGTTTCGGCAGCTACGGGCTGAAGAGTATCGAGGCCTGCTGGGTTACGTCCCGTCAGATCGAAGCCGCCCGACGCGTCATTACCCGTTACGTGCAGCGCACCGGCAAGCTCTGGATCCGCATTTTCCCTGACAAGTCTGTCACGGCTAAGGGCGGTGAAATGCCAATGGGTAAAGGTAAGGGACCGGTTGACCACTACGTCGCTATCGTCAAGCCGGGCATGATCGTTTTTGAAATCGAAGGAGTGACTGAGACTCAGGCACGTGAAGCAATGCTCGCTGCCGCTCATAAATTACCGGTGAAGTGCACCTTCATCAAGAAGCATTAATCGTATGGAATTCAAGGAACTACAAGGTAAAAAAGAGTCCGAACTGCAGGCTATGCTGGCGGCGTCGCGCGAAAAGCTGCGTGAACTTCGTTTCAAAGATGCTAATAAGCAGCTCAAGGACGTCCGCGAAATCCGTCGCGAGAAAGTGCTGGCCGCTCGCATCTTGACCATGCTAAACAAGTCATAATATGAAAACTACTACTAAGCCAAACACGAGCGCAGTCAGCGCCGCCCCGGTAACGACCATGAAGCGCCGCTTCAAGGGCGTGGTCAAGAGCGATAAGATGGACAAGACAATTGTTGTCACCGTCGAATCGGTCAAAATTCATGAGAAGTACAAGAAGCGCTATGCTTCGCGCAAAAATTATAAGGTACATGACGAAAAGAACCAGTACAAAGAAGGGGATACCGTTTCTTTTGTCGAATGCCGTCCGCTCAGCAAAGACAAGCGCTGGCGCGTGATTTACAGCTAACCGTATGATACAGGTCCAATCAATGCTATATGTAGCCGATAACACGGGCGCCAAGCGCGTCATGTGTATCCGTGTGCTCGGCGGCTACCAGAAGCGCTATGCTCGTGTCGGCGACCGCATCATCATTACCGTTAAACAGGCTGTGCCGCATGCCATGGTAAAAAAGAGCGACGTCCTCTTGGCCGTCATTGTCCGAACCACCAAGGAGATTCGCCGCGTCGACGGCAGCTATATCCGCTTTGATCAGAACGCCTGTGTTATTATCGATAAGAAGAATGGCGAGCCGCGCGGTTCCCGTATTTTCGGCCCGATTCCTCGTGAGGTTCGTAAGGCTGGCTATGTGAAGATCGCTTCGCTGGCACCGGAAGTTCTCTAAACCACATTTATGAATATCAACAAAAACGACCAGGTTAAGATCATCGCCGGTAAAGATAACGGCAAGAGCGGCAAAGTGCTGCAGGTCTTTGCCGCATCCGGCCGGGCCAGCGTCGAAGGCAACAATCTTCTTATTAAGCATTTGCGTCCGCGTCGCCAAGGCGAAAAGGGCCAGCGCGTTGAATTCGCCGCCCCGTTGGATATTTCCAATCTGATGCTCGTCTGCCCGAAATGCAACAAGACCACTCGGGTCGCCTATAAATATCTGGAGGCCGCTGATGGACGCAAAGGAAGCAAGGTCCGCGTCTGCCGCAAGTGCCAAGCAACCATAGATTAACCTTATGAAACTCCGCGAACTCTATTTAAAGACAGCCAAGCCCGCCCTGCAGGAGAAATTCGGCTACGCCAATGAAATGGCTGTGCCGAAAATCCTGAAAGTGTCGCTTAACGTCGGCGTTGGCCGTTACACCAAGGATAAGACCTATCTTGAGAACGTCGCCAATAACCTAGCGCGCATTACCGGACAGAAGCCGGTTATGGCGAAGGCGAAAAAGTCCATCTCCGCCTTTAAGGTACGCGAAGGAACGGTTATCGGCGTAGCGGTGACCTTGCGCGGCGAACGGATGTACGATTTCCTGCAGAAGCTTATCGATGTTACCTTCCCTCGCGTCCGTGACTTCCGCGGTATCGACGATGGAAAGCTCGACAAGTGCGGTAATCTGTCGGTCGGTTTCAAGGAGCACGTTGCGTTCCCGGAGATCAAAGCGGACGAAGTCGATAATGTCCACGGTCTTGAAGTCAACATCTCGACTTCAGCAACGACTCGCGAGGAAGGACTGGAACTGTTCCGCCTCCTCGGCTTCCCATTTAAGAAAGATTAACCGGCTATCCCTATGGCTCGAAAAGCACTCATCATCAAGGCGAAGCGGACACCGAAGTTTTCTACCCGCAAAGTCCGACGCTGCTGGCGCTGCGGTCGTAATCACGCCTACATGCGCGACTTCGACTTGTGCCGCATCTGTTTCCGGGAATTGGCCAATAACACCGATCTGCCTGGCATCACCAAGTCAAGCTGGTAAGAATACTATATAACCATAGGAT
>CAZFYY010000087.1:0-3218 GCA_964523425.1 uncultured Gammaproteobacteria bacterium | reverse complement strand
CGTCTGTGATCTCGACGGCCAGCAGCGTCGTCTCCAGCCAGTATCGTGACGGCGAGCTGCGGGCCTATGACGAGCTCGAGGCACTGCTCGACACCGGCACCAGCGCCGGCCGGCGGCTGCTGGCAGTCGTGACCAGGGCGCGCGGCGTGACCATCTACAGCAAACCCGACAAAGAGACGGCCAAGTGGGCGCTGCAGTCAGCTGGCATCTTAACCGATCTATTTGGTCAGGCTGCCGAGCCAGGCTACCTGCCGGCGGGTGAGTGGGTGAAACTGGGCAACGCATCAAATCTAGGGCCATGGGCGGCGTTGTCGCCCGTATTCGTCGAGCGGGCAGAATACGATGCATCCAGCGGCTGGAGCCTGGAGCCCGAGAACGCAGCAGATCCATTCGACACGGGAGCGGCGCAGGGATGACAGATACAGTATCAACACTCGCTCAAAAACTGCGCCCGTTCTGGCTGCGCGACCTGGGAGCATCCACACCGGCCACATCGGGCGGCAGCGGCGCCATGATTGCTCATGCGCTCAACGGACCCTACCATACCGGCACGCTTGACGCATCACAGGCGCCGTGGGCACTGACCAGTACGCGCATCCTCACCGCGGGCGCAGGCTTGACGGGCGGCGGTGACCTCTCCGCAGACCGTTCATTCGCCGTGGGCGCAGGACTGGGCATCACGGTCAATGCAGATGATGTCGCGCTGGCGTCAAGCGTGGCAGGTGACGGGTTGACCTACAGTAGCGGCGTCTTGGCTGTGGGCGTGTCGGGCTTGGGGTTGGGTGTTGGCGCGGATGCGGTAACGCTTGCCAGCAGCAGCAATCCCGGTGCGGCGGCGTCCATTCTGGCAAGCAGCGCGGCGGGCTTGTTGACGCTCCAGAATGGCGCATTTGTGCAGGCGGCGCAATCGAGCGCCACTTTTGCCAGCGGCTTCGCGGGCAGCGGTTGGCGTGTGGACTACGGGGTAACGACGGCAAGCAAGGCATCGTTGGAGGTTGATGACCTGACCGTGCGCGGGCGTATGCGTGTGTACGAATTGCTGATTCAGCAAATCCGCGCCACCAACGGGAGCCTGCTTGTTACGTCGTCGTCGCGCGCCGCCGAGGTGACAACGTACTCGAACCCGTTGTGGACGGTTAACGGGAGCCAACTAACGCTAAACGGCGCCAACGCTACGCTAAAGGCTTCGCTGTACACCATCAGCACCGTACAGACAACCGGCGCGACCGACACGGACGGCGGCAGCACCGACCGGCGCAACTATCACGGATTCCTGCTAGGTGACATCATCCGGTCGCAGCAAGTACGCTGGAACGGCTCTGCGTTTGCCGGTGTCATTCAGAGCGATTTAGAGGTAACATCTGTTACCAACCTGTACACCTACGCCGCAGCGTTGGTCGGCGGCGACTCGGCATCAGTCGGTTACGACTATGTGCGCCTCGGCAGCGTGACGGACAGCTCACGGCGGGGCGTGGTGTATCTGACATCGGACGACAGCGCCGCGCCATTTATCGACATCGTAGATGGGGTGCAGTATCACACCGACTGGAACAGCGCGGCAGTCAAACGCGTGCGCGTGGGCAAGCTGACAGGCATCAGCGACGCCGACTTCGGCGGGGCACTGAGTGGCTACGGGCTGTACGGCAATAACGTTTACCTTAAAGGCAATATATACGCCACGTCGGGCCAGTTCACCGGCACGGTATACGCCAACGCGGGCAGTTTCACGGGCACGGTATACGCTAGTGCAGGCACATTTAACGGCACGGTGACGGCAGCATCCGGCAGCATCGGCGGCTGGACGATTGGCGCGTCGTCGCTCACAGCGGGCAGTGGGGCCACGACGGTAGGACTCGACAGCGGCGGCACGAATCCGGCCATTTATGCCGGCAGCGCCACCCCCGGCAGCGCACCGTTTCGGGTGACGAATGGCGGCGCACTGACGGCGACGAGCGCCACTGTGTCAGGTGATTTTTCCGTTGCATCAAGCACGTTCGGAACTTCGGGTGTGCAGATGCAGTATAACAGCAACTCGCCGCGCTTCTACGTTGGTGACGGGGCTAATGCCTTCCTAAAGTACGAGACAGCGACCGGCTACCCGATTGCATCAGGTATCTACATTCAGGGCGCCTCCTATGTGACTGGCAGTGTTTACGCTGGCAACTCTGCGGTTCGCCTAAGCACGGACGGGCAGCGGTTGGTGTTGCCGAATGTGACCTCTATCGATGTCAAGACAGACATACCAACAAACTCAAGCGCGATACGTTGGTTTGCTGGCATAACCGACACATGGACAAGTGCCGCCAACTATACCGGGCAGATAAGCTACCGATCCACGGGAACAACAAAGGCTGTCGATTGGGCGGCGATGTCTTATGTGGGATCGACGGACTATGCGACATACTACGCCCGCTCTATGTTATATGCCAACCGCTACAACGGCAGCACAAACAAGACCTGTCGGGTGGAAGCCGCGGTCGATCCTGGTACGGGCGGCGCCTATGTCACGCTCGACTGTGACACGGCATATGCGACTAGCAATTTCTATGTGACGAACAATATGTCGGCGTTGTCAATCACAGACCGCACGCCGCATTATGACGGCGATGCGTTGGCAGAGCTGCGACAGGTGCGGGGCAAAGTGGTGCACGGTAAGGGTACGCAGGAGATCGACCATGCCACAATCCCGGCATTTGCCAGGGTGCGCAGGCGCGACTCCAGAACCAACGAGGAACACGACGAGCGCGACCTGGGGGCCATGATCAGCATGTTGACGGTAGCAGTGCAACAACTAGACGCGCGGCTTGATGCCGTGGAGGGAAAAGGCAATGGCAGACAATAAAGTAGTTTTCACTCAGCGCGGGCGTGAACTGGCGACCGCGCTGGCGCTGCAAATGAACGACGTTGCAGCATGGCGCAACACGTATTGGGACCGCACCTACAACGCCGGCGGCGCCGATGAATTGACGGATGTAGACGTAGCCGAAACAGGCGTAACGGCAGCGGACATCACCGGCCTGGTTACGTTTGCCGACGCGCTCGACACGTTCTTGGCGAGTACCCGCCCGTATCTGAGTAACATGCGGCAGGATATGTAATGGACAAGCAACCTGTAACCCTTACCCCCGAAGCGCGGGCGCTGCTGGAGCGGTTGATTCAGGAGCGCGACGCAGCCGTGACACGGCTCGACGTGTCGCTGCTATCCATGAAAGCCGCTC
>CAZFYY010000086.1:0-3256 GCA_964523425.1 uncultured Gammaproteobacteria bacterium | reverse complement strand
TGGTTGTTCTATTACGCCCATATCGATAACACAAGATCCTCCTGTGCTTCCATTTTCTTTAAGAGACTTCACATAATTAGGTAGATTTTCAAGCGACATTGGTCTTTGATCATTTTTGTGCATATTATTTGGCTCCGTGCGAGATGTTCATGGTTATAAGAGCATTGGTATGTATTTTTGTCTGACTTGTTTCTATAATACAGCAATATGAAAAATCACTGGATGAAGTTGAACACATTGAAAAACAAAAACAACAAATTTTTGCGAGAAGCAATAGAGGTAGAGGCACGTTGGGGGATTACACTGCAAAGCATTAAAGAAACGACTGTATTATTGGAAAGTCAAAGACTCTTAAGTACATATCCACATGATAAATCACAATGAGAGGCTTATAATTGTTGTTGGAATGGCTCATTCGTCCACAACGATTATGACATACTTATTGAAGCAGCATCCAGACGTATATTGTCATTCGATTGGAACTGAAAGTTGGTTATTTGAAAGTGATTTTCTATCAAATGAAAAATCAGATTCGATACAGAATCTTTTGGACAACAATCTGGACAAAAGAGTTCTTTTAAAGAAGCCATGGAACACAAGTCATCATGGGGAGTGGATGCAGAGAGAAATGCCTGATGCGAGGTATTTGTATTGTCTACGTCCATTTGAAGATATAACTATCAGTTGGTCGAAGAGTGACAGTTTTATGCCAGATGAATTAAGATATTGCGGAAGAGATTGTCAGAAGATGTTTTACGAAATTTGTTTATCTAAGGATTTGGCATTTGGGGAGAGTGTGTCAAACTTTAGAATAAGTCATTATTCTGATTTTGTATCTAATCCGATACACACAATGAATTCAATTGGTGATTGGCTTGGTTTGTCTGAGTTCAAGTGGGACGTATCTGATGTAGGCGTTAAGAAAAACATTAAGGCGTCTCTACAAAAAAAATGGACAAGTCATTTGTAGATCACTAACCAGAAATTGTAAGAGCCTTTACATTGTAAGACACTAAATAAGTTAATGCAAAATGGCACACACAAACTTATGATTGTCGCACATCCAAGTGAAGAGACATTATTCGGTGGAGCCACACTAGCCAGTCAACCAAATCAATGGAAAGTCATCTGTGTAACAAACGGAGACAATTGGATAAGAAGACGAGAATTTGAAACTGTTATGCGAATATCAAAATCTGATTTTGAAATTTGGGACTATCCAGATCATCAATTTGATAGTTTTAATGAAGATTGCCTTCGAAAAAGCATATGTCGTGTAATATACGAAAAATTTTGGTCTGTGATTTTAACACATCAAGAAAATAGCGAACATCTGCACCAACAACAAATACACAATACAGTCAAAAGCATTGTCTGTAATGCACGTGTGTTTCAATTTGGAGATCAGATGAAAGATAGTCTATGGACACCGAAACTGACATTGATACAACAATACACCAGTCAAGCAAGCACTTGTTTAAGGCTCGCTTTGATTGCAAGATCTGAGATCATTGGCTAGAATCCTTCCGTCTTCCAATCAACAGTTGATTTTTCACCAAAACGAATTTCTATTGGCAAACTAAACCCGCTGGTTTGATATCTATGTCTCAAATAATTAACCAAACCAGTAGGACCAGACAATGGCTGCACACTGACAATAGTGTCGGCAATCAAACGAGGATAAATGCGTCTAACCAACGGAATAGAGATACGTCTAAATTGAGCAATTTCTCGATTTGGTTCAGAAGCCATAACAAAGTTTGGCTCTGAAGCTGTAACAAAGTTTGGTTCTGATACCATGGCGATGGCGTTGTCAATTGGGTCTAATATTGTTTGATGCAACGGTCCTCCAAGATTATGCGTTTACTTCTTAGCTGCTAGCTTTGAATGCAGTTCTGAAATTTCAGCTTTTAGTCTTTGCATTTCGCTTTCCATTGCTCCAATTCCTTTGATTACACGATTCATGAATGCTTTGTCAGCATCATATGTGTTAGTCGCAATTCTTCTTAATTCTTGCAGATCGTCTCTTGAAACAGCCATGTGGCCTCCCTTATAAGTTACCTGTGATATAATAGTGGTGTCGTTATCAATTTTGTAAGGACAATGGCGGCAATTACTTTTGCAACAATAGCCACGTCTTAACAAAAATTGTTCCGTAAACACATAATTGTTATTCTCGATGTAATAATCTCCATCCTTAAAATTCATTATCACTCACAATTGCTTATATACTTGTAGGAAAACATGATGAAAAAATTCAGAAAAAAACCACGATCAGGAATTCGCAAGAAAGGGAAAACATATCCCTTAATTACTCAGCCTCATCTTAGAATAGTCGACAATACAAACGTCAATGTCAAGAGAATTATTGTAGGGCAAAAAAATGTTTCTAGTTCCAGTTCTGACGTTTTTTGGGTTGATTATTTGGCTTGCAAAAATGACATAACCATTTTAATGCTTGCCAGTCAATTGTATATGAGCGTCACGGATGGTTTTGGCAATATAATTTCATCCCCTGTTTCAAATGGCAACAAATACCATATTGAGTCTAATGTGTTTGGCGATGAGATCGCCATAGAGACAACAGATGACCCTACACAATTCAGTTTTCATAACGATCAATCTTATGCCACTCAAGTAAAACTTTATCGTGACGGCTCTATTACTGCAAGTGTAACAATAAATCCCGGAGACACTTTCACTTTTGAATATCAAAACAAATTCTGGTTTCTTGCAACAGATATTTTAACTGGTCAAATTAGTTGGTCTAATGTAAACACAGAGATCAATTTTCTCGGAATACACTCCGCTGATGCTGTGTTGACTGTAACAAATGGCGTCTACAGTTGGGCACTAAGCAATCTGATTTTTTCCTAGCACATTGCTGCAATATATAGAATATGGAAAAAGAACTCTTCAAGCCGGGACCACTTTACAACAAGCGGTTCGCAATAGTTGATACAATCAAACGTGACATGCGTTCTGGAGATATTCTGTATCGTTACAGCGATGCTAAAGGGCCTTTGGGCCTCCCTTTCACCAGAATCGTTTCCAATATCACCAAGAGCGAATATTCACACGCAGCAATCATGTTCGTCGACAATGGACAACCATATGTTTTGGAAATCAATGACCAAGGCACTCTTCGTTACAGATTACTTGATTGGATAGACACATGCTATGGAGACAATTTTTCTGTGTACCGACTCAAAGACTTGGATGATCAAAAAGAATCAGCTTTGCTAAACGAAATTCA
>CAZFYY010000085.1:0-3361 GCA_964523425.1 uncultured Gammaproteobacteria bacterium | reverse complement strand
GTTCGACGCCAGGCTGATCGAGGGGGGCCTCGAGCACGTCCTGGCGATGCGCCTGCCGAACGGGCGACGGCCGTCTATAGCCGCGATCGAAAAGAGGTCCGAGACGTTCGCGGCGAACCGGGCGCGGGAAGCGGCCGAACGGTGGCGCGCCGCGGCAAAGGCTTGGAAGCGCCGCAAGTCACAGCAGCGCCACCCGAACATCATGCGGGGTTGGCGACCGGATGTCGGGCAGGTCGAGATTGTCGGCGGGCGCTATCTCGATCGGCTGGTCATGGTCATGGCGCCGGGCGAATGGTATGCGGGCCCGGACATTGGCGAGTTGACGGGATGGAGCCTGAGCACGCGGCAGGCGATCCTCTACCAGAAGGGCGTAGCGAGGGGCTATGTCGAGCGGCGCCGGGCGGAGGGCATGCCAGCCGGCCGGCTGAAAGGACGGTTCAACGGGGACCTGGGGCCGCGCGTGTTGTTCGGGTTGACACCTAAGGGCGAGGCACTGGCGGAGCTCAACCGGATGTTGGGCTAGGCGGGGCAGGGAGGGGGCTAGGAGGGCGCCGAGGCTTGTGGCGTCCCAATGGCGGCGGAGAAGCGCGACACGGCCGCCCTGGGGCCTCAGGACGGGCGCCAAGGCGCATGGGTGTGTCGCAGCCTCCGAGATACGCGAAAGCCGCTAGGGGTTGATCCTAGCGGCTCGCTCGTCGGGCGGAGGCTTGGAAACGAGTTAGGCGAGCAAGGGCGCCAGACAGGCTTCCATCATCGCCTTGGCCACGTCGAAGTTGCGTGTCTGGAAGGTGCCGCAGAACACCCCGTCATGGCGCATGCGGAGATGGAACGAATCGACAAGCACGGCGCGATGCGCGGTGACGGGCTTGGCGATGGGCTTGTAGGGCTGCAGGGTGCCGTTGCGCCATGCGGCGAAGGTGTCGATTACGGCGCGACGGGCTTCGACAGCCTTAGGGGTGTGAGACATGATGCAGGCGAGTACGGCTTGCTGCTCATTGAGGTGATAGACCCAACGCGGGCGGCCGCGCACCCCCGAATATTCCTTCACCCTGAGGAGAATTCCGTAGGTCTCCATCTCAGGGCGATGGCGGAGGATCAATTGCCCCATGTCGTTGTGCTGGGAGTAGCCAAGGGCTTCGTTGAGCGCCCGGCATGTCACGCGGGGCTCGCCTTGCTCATTCTTGAATAGCTGGATGGCGGTCATGGTCTTGTTCTCCGTTTCAAGGATGTGGATAGACTCCGGGTGTGAAACAGACGACAAGAGGCGTCCCCACAGTCCTTTAGGCTCACGCCTTGGACATTCGACTGCGGCACCCGGAAATTGAATCAGCAGACTTGTTCAGGGGTTTCAGCCCTGTCGCGATGATGCACGACAGGGCTTCGTTGTCAATGGCGTGTCGCGAACCAAACCCAAGCGACAAGGGTGACGGTTGATAGGGCACGGAACGTGCAGCGGACTAGGCTAAGCATTCGGCGAGCTCCGCCTGATCCGCAACGGGGGTCCATTCCTCCGCCGCGATTTGATCGAGGGTCGTGGAATAGGTCCATACTCGATCGGGGATAGTCCATTCGCCGAGATAGTCGGTTTCGCGGCGCCAACGCCCCGGACCGTCGAGACGGAAGAACCGGACCGTGCGGCCGTTGAGATAGGCTTTCACGCTCACGTCCGGGATGATGCCCTGTTTCTTCGCCATGGTTTCGGCATAGGCGCGCCAAAGGTCTGCCTCTGACTGCCTTCGGTTGCAGTCTCTGCGCGCATCGGCTTGGAGCCGAGTCGAGTGTCCGCGGCGGACACGGTTGATAACCTTGGCGCCATGCTTGCGAAGTTCCGTGTTCATGGTTTCAGCTCCTCAGAAAGGGGCAGAGACAAGCCAGGAACACAAGTGCCGGGCCGAATATGACGATGGCAGCGAGGGTGTCGGGGTGAAGTGTCATTTGATGCCTCTGGCAGGTTTTGACGTTTCAGCCGAAAAGGATTGCGGCCGCGTGGGTTAGGACGATCAAGCCGATGCTGATAAGCGCGGCGAGTCCTGCGAGTTGACGTGTGTGGAAAGGCGCCGAGCGCATGACGGGCCCCTACTCAAACCAAAACTTGCGGGGCGCGGCGGTGAGCTTCCAAGGGCGCTTGTCGCGCGGCTTGGACCGGTCGATGCGCGGGGGCTTGGTCTTGTGGGGCTTGATGGCGGAGTGTTCCATGACTTGTGCCTTTCATGTGTCGAGTTGTCTTGTTTTGTAGTGTGCCCCGTTTTGACACTCTGTCAAGCGCTGTCGTGCGATTTTGTGCGACGAATTCGCGGTGGTACGCTGGCGCGTCCTAAACCATTGGAGTTGCTTGCATGTCTGCAGCCGCATTGCGCCGCATGGCTGAGCTGACCGAGCAAGAGACCGCATTCATGGAAGGCTTGCGGACTGGCATGGCCGGCCGGGAAGCGGCCGTGGCTGCAGGCTTCGAAGCGCGCGAGCTTTCAATCATCATGAAGCGGCCCGCGATCCTTGCCGCGATTGATGCAGACATACGCGAAAATCTCGAGATTGCTGCAAATCTTGCAGGAGTTTTTATTCCGAGGATCGTTTCGGGGGCGGAACATTGTACGCCTGTCAGAATGGACGCGATCAAAACCGTTTTGGACCGCACCGGGAGAAACACGCCAGCCGCGCGCCCTGCGCCGCGCTTCGCGGACGCTGATCTGTCGGAGCTCAGCGCGGATGAGCTCAGGCGCCTTGTGGACGGTCTCGAGCGTGCCAAGGGCAAGACGATCGACGCCTTGGCGGAGCGTGCCAAGCCTGTTGACGCGCCACGACAGAACACACTTGACGACAAGCTATTGAGTTTGCTAGATTGATGGTGCCTCGCATAGGCGAATGGCGCGCTGAGGCAGGCCGCCCGCCACCCCTCGCCCCACCCGGCCGCCCCCGGCCCCGCCGGCGGGGGCAATCGGCCGCTGCGCCGCGGCCCCCTAGGCTTCACCACTAATTTTTGTATCTGAAAAGTTTCTCAACGATTGACACTTGACACTCTGTCAAGAGTTGCGAGATCTTGCGTCTTGCAACTGGCGACAAGCCGTCAGGATCTTTGACCCAAAGGCGCCCCCCGCCCTCAGGTCCAAGCGTCCCAGCGTCTCCGGGGAGCCACCTCGTCGCCAGTTGCACTTTCCTCCCGCTCGGAGTGTCAACGAATGGCCAAACCGAAGCCTTCCAAGCCCGGAAAACCCAAGCCCGGCTGCTGATTTTCAGCTTCGCGCCAATGCCTCGGCGCGAGGGCCCAACCCCCGGGGCGGCGGATTCCGCCCCAAGCCGTCGACCGCCCCGGGGGCGCCCACTTTCCATCTGTCGTGACTTGCCATAGACTGCGCCCGACAAT
>CAZFYY010000084.1:0-3363 GCA_964523425.1 uncultured Gammaproteobacteria bacterium | reverse complement strand
CCGCCCTCATCTGTTATCTGGCGCGGGGCAAGCAATAAATCGTACGGATTTTCTCTGCGCTGCGTCAAGAATTACTAAACACTTTCAAACCCTTCCCTTTCTTTTAATCGGTAGTCCCGCATCTTTGTTAGTTATCAGAATTACACATTTCTTAATCGATAAATTTAGATTGGCTGTATATTTCATGAAGTTTCGGGATCGAACCTGGGCAGCGGACAATAAAGGAATCGGTACGAGCAATCTAGAAGGAATTATGACGAATCTCGGCATAGAAAAATATCTACAGGATTAGTCAAAACATAATTTTCTTGTCACACCAACAAGGAAAAGCCCGAAGAAATTTCGGGCTTTTTTTATTCATTAAATGACGAAGCGTTTAAACCTCGGTCCGTGGCTCAGGCAGCCGAATAGACCGGTAGCCGGATTCAGTCTTTTCTGCCAATCCTTGGCGCTCCAGACTTTCCCAGACGCGCGTAGCCTCCGGAGTACGCCCGAACGTTTCAATCGGCTTATCGAATTTTTCAATAATCGCTTTATAGGCAGCGACTCCTAAGCCCTTTCCTTTGTATTCATCCTCAATCCGAATATCGATCGAATAGGTATCGCCCGCCAAATCTCCTGGGACTATCACCTCGCCAATCTTTTTATCGGCATGCATTATCGAGTATACATCGGCAAATTTATGCTCGATGCGTACGTCGGCTCTTTCATTCTTATTAGAAGCAAGCTCCGGGGCGTTCTTTTCCGGAATGTTTTCAAAATGTGGGACTGCGTTAAGATTATTCTCTAGCATATAGAAATAGTACCATTGTTTCACAGCATCCAAAAAACCACGGAGCCTTTCTACGTAGTATTTGACAGTATGTTACAAAGTAGCTAATATGCAAAATCCAGCGGAAATAACTTTCTGAAAGGATATCAAAGAACATTCACAAAATCTCAAAATATAAAGGAGCAATCAAAGATGTCAAAAAAGACAAACGATAACCCCGACTGCCAATGCGGCAAGAATAATTGGGGCGGCGGGGGCGGGAATTTCTCTCATGACCTGCAGCACTCAAACCTTGTCTGTAGCAGCTGCGGCCGAATCGCCATATCCATCTCTGCGGCTGGCGGAAATATATTTATTATTTCCACTCAAAGAGCTAACGAATTCCCCAGCGAAGTGATTGACTGGCTCAACACAATAGTCTTGCCGACCTGGCGGGCCCGCGAGGCCAGGCTTGAAGCGGTGAGACAACCGATTAGAGAAAAGCGCCGCCAGGAAATCTGCCAAGAGCTTGGCCTTCCCGACAATATTGAATTCGGCCGTGACGTCCCCGATGATAAGCTGGAAGAATGGAGACGCCTGTGGAAGGAGTTTGATGCGACGCCCGCATACCACTTGCCAACCGGCTTTGAATACCCGGCCATACCGCCGCAGATGCCAACCGGCATAACCTGCTACACGCTGATAACAGGTAAAAAAGAATGGAGGCAAATTACCAGAGAAGAAACTCTGGCCTTAACTCCGACGACCGATCCGATTCGCATTGAGCATGACAAATTTTTCAACCAAGTATTCCAAGAGCTGGAAACGATGCTCGGAATTAAGGACATACTGCGCAAAGAAATTCCCAATGAATACACGGGCAATACTAATCAGCCCTGGTTCATTTTTAAGCTGGGAAACAACACACTCAAGCTTGGCCCGCGCAACCATGTCTACGCGATTAAGTTAAAGACGCCGGAACCTTTTGAAACAAGCGAGCTCAGGAAAGTAACCGTAGAAGAATTCCACAATTCCTACTGGGCCGACGAAGGCTGGCAATCAGAAGTCCCAACAGCCCATCATCTCCATGTCCATGCTAATGACAAGCCACAGATAATGCGCCTGCTCTCAATCATCGCAGAGCAGAGCCTCATGAACCAAGCAGTGCTAACGTAAAATATAAAAAGCGGGATTCTGAAAGAATCCCGCTTATTTTTTTACTATACATCCGCATAGACAATGCCCCCGGAATAATCCGTATAGGCCGCAGCGGTTTCAATATGATCAAGGAATAATTTCTTCCCAATGCATCTAAAATAAGGAGCATACTCCGGAAGAAACCACGACATCACCGGACAAGAATATCCATTCGACAGCGAAGTCGGGACAAGGATATCTGGATACATAGCCAAGGCCATAGCCGCTTCCAGCAGTCCGCAGCCCATAAAACCAGCCGGCAGCTCTTTAATTATATGCCGCTGGCTTAGGATAGAGCGTCCTTGCAGGGAGCGCGGTATGGGAAAATATAACAACACGACAGGTTTTTTCTCAAGCGCCGTTATGATTCTCCGCGCCGGATCCGTATCTTCCATAAGCAACATTCGGCCAAGCGTGCCGTTTAATCGGTTATCGAACTCTCCGCCGCACACTCGTTTAAAGCTATTGCCAATACCGGCCAGCAACTCGTCAACAAGCCCCATGAACGGTTTACCGTCCAATGAAGGCAGATAGATAGGTAGACAGGGTGGGTGTATATGTTCCCCGACCGAAGTCATCGCGGCAACCTTTTCCATCAGCACCCCCGCCTGCCCGGCAAATTCCTGAGCAGAGAGCGGGGTTCGTATTCCGCCGGCCGCTGCTAGCGCAAGACGGGCGGCATAATCAATCGTAGGCTGTTCAATTTCAGTAATGGCAGACTGGCGCTGTTTTGTGATGGAAGACGATGCCTGTGTCTTGCCTTGGGTGATACTTTGAATCTTTTCGATCATTTTAGCTTTCAATGTTAAGGTTCTGCAAAAATTACAGTATACATGAAGCTATGATTCAGCGCAACGAGCTTGTCATACGTCTTTTCAACCAAGCCATTGATGGCATGTATAACAAAAAAACCTCCGCGTTCAACATGCGTTAAACAACAGAGGCTTTAAAAAAAAATTTCGTACACCTGGATTTTCCAAAAAAGAATATACAGACACTGATCACCGCCACTTTAAGTTTTTTCAGTGGCGTAATCGTTTCCATATCCAGCTTGATTCCTGATACGTCAACCAGCTGATGAATTTGCTGCCAACCCGTGAGGCCGGGGACATGCTTGGCACGTTCAACTTGCCATTGTTCCATTTCTTTTCGTGAAGCACCATGTTGTTTTCGCCATTTTTCGAAATCATTCAATGGCAAAGGACGAGGTCCGAAAAAATGCATAGAGCCTTCGAGGATATTGAATATTTGTGGCAGCTCGTCCCAGCCGCGGTTACGTAGAAAACTTCCCAACCGGGTAACGCGCTGGCCGTCTGTGCGCTCAGTCGCTTGACACTGTTCCAGGGGCACCATGGTTTGAAGCTTATAGCAAACAAAAATAGTGCCATTTTTTCCTCTGCGCTGCTGGACATACC
>CAZFYY010000083.1:0-3641 GCA_964523425.1 uncultured Gammaproteobacteria bacterium | reverse complement strand
GGAATACTAAAGCTTATTTTTGTTGCGGGATTGAAGGGGTTGGGATATTTTTGGTTTAAGACGAAGTCTGAAACCACGGAGCTGAAGTTTTGAACACTTGTGATGTTCTTGCTTGCTCTCAGTATTTTTCCGTTTTCAGTACCTATGAAAATGTACTGAGAATTTGTTCCCACAGTATTGAAATATGTCATTTCTGTGGCTGGAAAAATACTTATCCAAGAAGCGCCGTTCTCATTTTTTTTCATAAGAACCGTTCCATATCGACCTTGTGGGCCGATATCGTCGCCAACGACGAGGGCTGTGCCATCATCTGTGTAGGCGACATCATTGAATCTTCCTTCATCACCGTAACCCACTTCCATGTTTATCCAATTCAGTCCACCGTTCACGCTTGTATAGATGCGCTTGTCATGTGGAGCGGTTGCTTTGCGGCCGATGACGGATATTTCACCGCTGCGGCTGAAAGCACATGAACTGGAAACTAGGTCAGCGGCCGGTATGAAACCATTAAGATCAAGATTCCATAGTCCGTTTTCCGCACGGCTAAAGAGCTGATTGGATGAAGGGTTCTGGCTAATTTGCAGAAGGCATGGACCACCTACATAATTATTCTGCCAGGTCACACCCTGATTAGACGAAGAACGAGTAAGACCAGTGTATCCAGTAGTGCTCGTTCCGAGACCACCAACGGCAAAGATCTTGCTGTTTAATAGATAGATGTCCATGACGTAGCCATGATTCATGCTATCTATTATTTGCCATGAGGCGCCGTAATTCGACGTTTTCATGACTAGCCAATAATTAAAATGATTGGCTGCGACAAAGATATTTCCGAATTGATCGAAATCAACTGCGGAATATCCGTCGTCTGTAAACGGTGTAGGGATCTTTACCCACGTGTCACCGCTGTTGCCGCTGAACCAAAGCCCTCGCATACCGAGAGCGGCTAGCTGGTTGTCATGGACTTCCATGTCTAGGACCGGAGATCCGTCAGGAAGGTTTGATGACGACCAGCCCGTGCTTTGGGCAGAGGCGTTTTTTAGGGTCATACTCAACATGAGTACGATGCCTACAAAAAATAGGGCTTTTTTCATGATTTTTATTATTTTTTTAATTTTCTGACAATATTCTGATACTAGTATGATAGCAAATTTTAGACATTTTGTCAATTTTAAGAAAACAGGCCTAAATTCTCGCCTCCGGAGCCTAAAAACGTCTGTCCAGAGGCTCTTGACACTATTTTCCAATCCTGTATAATGGAAACACTGTTATGAAGTATCACGGAAACATAGTAAACCCTATCGGTGGCTAAAAATAGCTTCGCTATTTCCTAGGCCGCTGAAAAGCGGTTTTTTTGTTCCCCGGGCTACGGACAACAGTTACATTAACAATCGAATATGGATAGAAAACTCAAATAATTGTATTAATGTAATTTTGTCAGTAGTAAGTACTGAAAATTGATTAACCACATTTCTTGAAAATAGAACTGTGGGAAAATCTCGTAAGGGTATATGGTGGATGCCTTGACTCAAGAAGACGATGAAGGACGTAGCAGCCTGCGATAAGCCTCGGTAAGGTGGCAAGCAACCTTTGACCCGAGGATTTCCGAATGGGGAAACCTATCCTGTTGAAGACAGGATGTCCGCGCGCTGAACACATAGGCACGTGAGACGATTACCCGGTGAACTGAAACATCTTAGTAGCCGGAGGAAAAGAGAACAATTTGATCTTTTATCTAGGTTGGCGGCCTTTCGCCGGTTTAGATAAGAGATTGCGATTCCCCGAGTAGTGGCGAGCGAAAGGGGAGCAGTCTAAACCGTTAAGACTACGTACGCGTGATTTCACTTTTGTGATTGAATGCGTGCAGAAGGGATTGAGCCCATATGTCTAAGCGGTGTTGCAAGATAGTTATGCTTACAACTCAATGCAGTAAGGTAATGTCGCGTTTTATTAGTTGAACGAGCTGGAAAGCTCGGCCAGAGACGGTGATAGCCCGGTAAGCGAAAATAATTCGCGCGTTATGATAACATATTCTTAAGTACTGCGGGACTCGTGAAATCCCGTAGGAAGCCGGGTCGACTATGACCCAAGACTAAATACTTCTTGAGATCGATAGTGAACAAGTACCGTGAGGGAAAGGTGAAAAGCATCCCGGTGAGGGAGATGAAATAGTATCTGAAACCATATACTTACAAGCAGTCGGAGCCTGGATTTATCCGGGTGACGGCGTGCCTATTGAAGAATGAGCCAACGAGTTTGTTGTATGCGGCTTGATTAATCCGCTTAAAGCGGAGCAGTCACAGTGAAAGCGAGGGTTAACCGCCCGTACTCTTACTTATTACAATGGCTTTAAGGCCTCGGCCTTTTTGCCCTTGTAATATGTAAGAAGGTCGCATGCACAAGACACGAAGCCGGGTGATCTAACCATGTCCAGGTTGAACCTTGACGAAAGTCAAGGGAAGGACCGAACCCGTAAGTCGTGCAACACTTTGGGATGAGATGTGGTTAGCGGAGAAATTCCAATCGAACTCGGCAATAGCTGGTTCTCCTCGAAATAGCTTTAGGGCTAGCCTCGAGCGCTTAACGTAGGGGGTAGAGCACTGAATGGGACCGGGCCGCAAGGTACCGTTCTCAACCAAACTCCGAATACCTACGCATGCAGCTCGGGAGTCAGACTATGGGCGCTAAGGTCCATTAGTCTAAAGGGAAACAGCCCAGATCGCCGTCTAAGGTCCCTAAATATATGCTAAGTGTAAAAGGTGGTGTCGTGACTGCGACAACTAGGAGGTTGGCTTAGAAGCAGCCATCCTTTAAAGATAGCGTAATAGCTCACTAGTCTAGTCGTCTCGCGCCGAAAATGTACCGGGGCTAAGCATATTACCGAAGATGCGAATTTGTCGCTTTTAAGCGATGAATGGTAGAGGAGCATTCTAAAGCCGCTGAAGTTGTGTCGTGAGGCATGGTGGAGGCTTTAGAAGAGAGAATGTTGGCATAAGTAGCACAAAGGCGGGTGACAACCCCGCCCACCGAAAGTCTAAGGGTTCCTGGGCAACGCAAATCGACCCAGGGTGAGTCGGTCCTAAGGCGAGGCTGCTGTAGTGGCAGCGTAGTCGATGGATGAGCTGGTTAATATTCCAGCACTACTGTAATTTTCCGATGGGGGGACGGAGTTTTGAGGTTTAAGCGTTTCTATGGTATGAACGTCGCTTGCCGCGCGGATAGATCTAGGTAAATCCGGATCGATATTCCAGACGGTCGGCGGAAGATGAAGTCTTCGGACGGAATCAATTTAAGCTGATGGATTTCCAAGAAAAACCTCTAGGGCTAAGGTTACAGTAACCGTACCGTAAACCGACACAGGTAGACGAGGCGAGGAGCCTCAGGTGTACGAGAGAACCCTTGTTAAGGAACTCGGCAAAACAGCGGGCGTAAGTTAGCAATAAGCCCTGCCCGGGGCAACCCGGGCCGCAGCGAAAGATTTCAAGTGACTGTTTAGCAAAAACACAGCTCCCTGCTAACTCGCAAGAGGATGTATAGGGGGTGATGCCTGGCCAGTGTCCGAACGTTAAGAGGAGAGGTCAATCCCTTCGGGGATGAAGCTTTGAATTGAAGCGCGGATGAACGCCGGCCGTAACTATAAC
>CAZFYY010000082.1:0-3734 GCA_964523425.1 uncultured Gammaproteobacteria bacterium | reverse complement strand
CACGGCAACGCCTGGCGCCGATTACACGGCGCTCAGCGGCAGCGCGACCTTCGCGACGTGGATCAACGATCTTCTTAGCCTTGTCCTCGATTGGATCATTTGGACGTCCGGCGGCTTTAGTTTCCGTCTTAATGCCTTCATCTTCTTTCGGAGCAGCACCCAGCTTCATTGGTGCTTCAGCGACTTCTTTACGGCCAGCCTTTACGCCGCTGTCCTTGATTTCCCCAAGCGTGACCATGATGTGGCTCATGCGCTTGCGCAGTGGCGAAGCATGACCATGGGCGCGTGGCAACCAGCGCTTAAGAACTGGTCCGCCATCCACTCGAATCTCTTTCACAAGAAGGTTCTCTTCCGAAAGCTCGAAGTTGTGAACAGCATTAGCGGCCGCTGAAGCGATGGCCTTGCGAACCGGCTCAGCTGCTCCTTTGCCCACGAACTTAAGCTGTTCATAGGCTGAAGCAAGTTTCATACCGCGAACCAAGCTCACGACGAGGCGAACTTTGCGGGGAGATATTCTGATATAGCGGGCAGATGCTTTGACTTCCATATATTTAAAAGATTACTTGCCCTTGGCCTGATCCTTGGCCATCTTACCACCGTGGCTGCGGAACGTGCGGGTTAATGAGAACTCGCCGAGCTTATGCCCAACCATGTTCTCGTTGATCGTTACGGGAACGTGCGTCTTGCCGTTATGAACACCGATAGTAAAACCGAGCATAGCCGGCGTAATCGTGGCGGCGCGATCCCAAACCTTAATAACCTTGCCATCACCTGGCTTCATGCCGGTTAAGCGGTTTTCTAGTCGTTCGTTGACGTAGGGTCCTTTTTTGAGACTTCGTGACATATGTTTACTTAAAGTTTCTTGCCGTTACGGCGCGTGATAATCAGGCTGTTTGACTGCTTCTTGCCATCGCGAGTCTTCACGCCATAGGCGTTCTTTCCCCATGGGGTCTTCGGATGCTTCAAACCAATCGACTGGTTGCCTTCACCACCACCGTGTGGGTGATCGTTCGGGTTCATAGCCGAACCGCGGACAGAAGGACGGCGGCCAAGATAACGGCTGCGACCAGCTTTACCAAGCTTAACGTGACGCTTGTCGAGGTTTCCAACCTGACCAACGGTGCCGATACATTCCTTCTTTACCAGGCGAATTTCACCGGATGGCAGCTTCAGCTGAGCAAACTTCTTGTCGATAGACATGATGAAGAGAGCATTGCCGGCGCCGCGAGCCATAACACCACCCTGGCTGGGATTAATTTCAACGTTGTGAACTGGCAAGCCAACCGGAATAAATTCCAATGGCATGGCGTTACCAACTTTCGGTTCAATCAGCTTCTTTGAGCTAAGAACTTCGCTACCGACCTTGAGGCCGTTCGGAACAATCATGTAGCGCTTTTCACCGTCCTTATAGAAGACGAGTGCCAAACGAGGACCACGGTTCGGATCATACTCAATCGTTTTGACAACACCGGGAATATCAAACTTATCACGCTTGAAGTCGACGATACGCAGGAAGCGCTTGACGCCGCCGCCCTGGTGACGGACAGTAATTTTACCCTGAGAGTTTCGGCCAGCATGTTTCTTGCGGATAAGCAGCAACGAAGCTTCTGGGGTGGTTGAGGTGATGTCGCTAAAGTCTTCGAAGCTGGCACCGCGACGGCCTGGGGTTGTTGGGTTTAGTTTCTTGATTGCCATATAATTATACGCCTTCGTAAAGACTGATAGTCTTGCCCTCAGGCAGGGTTACAATCGCTTTCTTCCAATCCTTGCGTCGGCCCGTAATGCGACCCGTGCGGATTACTTTGCCTTCGACGCGAACCATGTTCACCTTTGTCGGAGCGATACCGTATACATCTTTAACAGCCTTAGCTACTTCAATCTTGTTAGCAGACAAAGCTACCTGGAAAAAATACTGGTTATGTGTCTGCTGCTTAGAGGCATTTTCTGAAATAATAGGGCGCAATAGAACACGGTAGGCATTTGACGTCTTTGCCTTAGCCGTCTTTTTTTCAGCTGTGGCAACATCGCCAGCATACAAATCCTTTGTAGCAGCTGCGGCTACCGGAGCCGACTTCTTCTTTGGTTCTTTTGTTGGAGTATTAAACAGTGTCATACAATTAGTTCTTATAGCGTTCTTCCAGGGCCTGAATGGCACGGCTGGTGATGACCAGATGCTGATACTTAAGCAAATCAACTAGGTTAACGTTATCAGTTCCGAGCAGCTTGACGCCAGGCAAGTTACGGGCAGAATTTTTCACTTTGCCGTCTGGCAGGGCTTCGATAAGCAGAACGCTTGTCTTTTCCGTCGAGAAGGCCTTCTTCTTGAAATTTTCAACAATTCCGGCAAATGCCTTGGTCTTGTATTCAGTCATGGACAGATCGTCAAGAATGGCGATATTGTTGCTCGAGACCTTATCGGACAAAACCACGCGCATGGCCTGGCGCTTCATTTTAACATTGAGATCTTTAGAAAAATTACGGTTCTTAAGCGGACCAAAGGTGACACCACCGCCGGACCAAATTGGGGAACGGCTTGAACCGGCACGGGCGCGGCCAGTACCCTTTTGCTTCCATGGCTTTTTACCGCCACCGCGAACTTCGCTGCGGTCCTTAGTGTGAGCCAAGACCTGGCGTTCGTTGGCGCGCTGAGCAACAACGGCCTGGTGAACGAGGCTTTCGTTAGCTGGCTGACCGAACACTTTGTCGGAAAGCTGTGCTTCAGAAACTGCTTCGGCTTTTAGATTGTATACTTTCTGAGTAATCATATGTTAAGCTTGTTCACTAACCTTCTCCTCAGCGGGAGTTTCAGTCGCTTCAGCGGTATCGGATACCGGAGCCGCTTCTTCAGTCTTGGTTTCAATAACGGTCTCAGTCGCCGGAGCTTCAGCAACCGGTGTTTCTTCGGTCTGATCGTCAGCTGCTTCGGAAGCTTCTTCAGTAACGGCTGGTTCTTCCACTGGGGCTACTGGCTCAGAAGCGCCGAGAACAAGCTCGCCTTCAGACCAGAGCAATACCAATCCGTTTCGGGCGCCCGGAACAGCTCCTTTAACGCAAAGGCTGTTGGAAGCCTCATCAACCGAAACGACTTCAACATCATGAAGAGTAACGCGGTCGCCACCCATCCGTCCGCCCATGCGCATTCCCTTAAAGACATGCTGAACACCACCGGCACCAACGGAACCCGAAGCGCGCAACTGGTCTTTGTTACCGTGAGTCGCATCCTGACCATGGAAGCCATGGCGCTTAACAACACCCTGGAAACCTTTGCCCTTTGAGATGCCGACGAGTGTCAACTTGTCACCTGGTACAAAGGTGCGAACAGTAATTGTATCACCGGTTTTAAGCTCGGTTCCGGCACCAGCTTCCGGCAAACGGAACTCGCGTACGGTACGGAAATCTCCAAGATTCTTAAAATGACCGCGCAACGGCTTGGTAATAAGACTGGCGCGGCGCGTGCCATAGCCAAGTTGAACAGCCCGATATCCGTCGGTCTCCACGCTCTTCTGCTGCAGAATGGTGCAGGGACCCGCGTCAATCCGCGTTACCGGGACGACTGTTTCACCCTTCCAGACCTGGGTCATCGCTACTTTTTTACCGACAATGAATTTCATAAGTATAAAAAATAAAAAAACCGGTTTTGAGAAACCAGCCGTTACCATCAGTGCGCCGAATTCTTTCGGAGCTTCGATAAGGGAGACATTTGTCTGACTGGGTTTCCTCAAACGGTCCGCGAC
>CAZFYY010000081.1:0-3755 GCA_964523425.1 uncultured Gammaproteobacteria bacterium | reverse complement strand
TTTGAATCAATAATCCACATCTCATCATTAACCACATCTTCAGGAGTTTGTTCTACAAATACTTTCTTCCAAGGAGATTTATTAATGAAGAAATCAGCAAACATCAGCTTGTCTTCTTTAGTCGCGTCAGGGTTATTATTTCGTTGCAGGCCGCTAAGAATATATTTATACTTCATCTCTGCCACCCTGTGAAAGATTACCAGAAAGGGCCGCATGACATGCTGTGTTGTAGTATGTGTACACTTTATCTTTTTCAGACACAATTCCTACAAATGCACACGCATACTTAGTATCTTTATTAGCTTTCTTAAAAGCCTCTTTTTGTTTAGCTGTTAACATCTCACACCATGATTGCTTGGTTAAAAATTCCGGGGTGAATAAATTTCTTGTAATCTCCCCGAGCTTCGATGACAGGGATGCGTTCTTTCCCATGTTCTACAATGTAGTCAAATGCCTTGGCTGTACATTCTTGACGATAAGGAGAGGTTTGAGAGGGGGCACTATTAATCTCAAGAACATATGCACTACCATCTCCATCTACCATTACATCCACACCACCAAAATCAAGCTTGGTGAGAAGAAAGGCTTCACGAGCAACACGCACAGCTTTAAGGGGCCAATTATCCCAACGTACATTATCAAACCTACCACCTTGTGCCACGTTCCAAGCCACAGCATTAGGATTGGCTGGTGTTTTCTCAGCTACCCATACCACCCTACCTTGAACGATGAATACACGATATTCAGCTACCTTATCAATAAAACCTGAAATATAGTAATTACCCTCTCCATACTTATCACAAGCTTCTTTAACTTCTTCCATTGTAACACAGCTATGTAGATAACGACCTTGATGATGTGTACTGCGACGGACAATAACACACCCAAAATCATTTTCTTTATCATCTGCCCAATCGTTATAAGAAAGCCATGTCTTAGGGGCAAGACCAGCATCTGCCGTAGTTTTACGGAAAGCGGCTTTATCAGCCACTTCATGAATAGCTTCAGCCGTATTAACTATCTTAACACCAACAGGAAGGTTACTAGTACATCCCCAACGAAATACTAGATCAATATTGTCAGGGAAGGGCTGATCATTACGAACATTAAGAATGTTTGTCTTAGAGAAATTACTAATCTCTCTCGCAGAGGTACGACCAAGCTTACGCCGTCTAAGAATAATAGCCGTCATGTTATATTATTACACCTTTCTACAGAATATCTTCTTTACTAAGAGGGGGAATAAATAAATAACCAAAACTGTTTTTAGTATTTACTCCTTCATGCATTAACATACAATTCTCATTGTATGTTTTAATTAGTGTCCCCTTTTCATCTTGACCGACAAACTCAATATACATCACTTTATTACCACCCCATGTTGCTCCGGGAGTTTTCTTATATATTTCTTTGATTGTATATAATATGTCAGAGAAGACCTCTACTTTTTTACCATATCCATTAGTGATTAACATTTACTTTAGCTACCCTAGTGCCAATCACCTCTGCCCCTCCTGCATTGATCAACACCTTACCATTAGGTAGATAGGCAAGCAAAGTACCTTGTGCAGAGATACGAGAAGAGACCTCTACAGTTACTAGGTCTCCAATTTGGGGAGCATTACATTCCCAATTGTCAATTTCTTCACCAGTGAGCATTTCATTCCCTTTCTGTAGGAAGGCCGTAGAGGCCTCATGTATGTTTCAAGCTACCTTCACCTACCTCAAGCTGTAGTTGGGGCTGTAGGGGCCTTCTTACGCGCTCCTAGAGCATGTTTAGGCCCACCAATAGGACTAAATCGTGACAGGACCAATTCAAAAGGATCAAAGAAGCCATCACTACCCCTTACACCAAGACGATTGTGAACATCTTTCTCTACTTTGTAACGTTGTCCTACCTTATACCAAGAGGTAGAAGCAAAGGTGCATTCTACTTCTTCACCTTCTTTTACATTCATAGTACATCCTCAATTGTAAGTGGACTAGAAAATACAATAGTTAATTCATTAGAATTATAACCCATAACCCATTTAATATCGTCCCATTTAACATACACACGGTGACATTTTGTATGATTATAGAAATCATCAACTACACTTACTACAACTCCACGTCTAGTAAGACGTTCTGCTACCTCATATATATCAAGTTTAAGCATTCTTTCTTCAATATGTGCAAAAGAAAGCTTTACTTTATCACCTACCTTAAGCACCGACTGAGACATTCTCAATCACCACAGTATATTTATCATATCCCATTCTACTCACCAACACATCAGCATCATATCGTGGGGTGGGGGAAGACGTTTCAAATTGTCTTACAACTTGTTTAGTCTTTTTATTTACAATCTTGATAATGTGTTTCCTAATTCCTCCTACAATACATCTTGTGTTGTTAATGTGGGGATGATTAGTTCTAACATGTCTCCTTCATAAGGAAGGGTCATCCATATTTTACCTCTGGGATTAGTAATCTTTGTAAAATTAACATAGTAACTATGTCTATATCCAGAATAAACATCTTTATAATTTACAATTCTTGTAATAACCCCTTCACTCCCTTTACAACATGAGCATTTTGCTCTTACCATATCACCTTTTTTAAACTTCATAACACATCCTCTATGGAAAGATTGGGTGTATCGGCCTTAAGTATAAAACTGAATTTGTGGGAATTGTTTTGAAAGGGGTAATTAAAAGGAGCAACCCGGTCTAAATATTTTTTCCCTTTATAATAATATTGAATTGTAATTCTAACGTTAGGTATAATCTCAACAATCTCAAGCATATCAACTGAAATACTTTCTATGATACTATACTTAATACCCACTGATACCGGGTAAGAATGACCTTCTCTATCAATAATAACCATATTAATGTCTCTTTGCTACAGGAATTTCACCCTCTACATCTTCCATTGTGTCTTTCATTCGTTGAACAACTTCTTCAGGAACATTATGTGTATTCTTGTATTCAGTGTACATACGAAAGATACGATAGGGGATATTCAACTCATCACACATGTCAATATAAGGATGCAACGTTGTTGCGAGAACAAATGTGTTAGAGACAATAACATTATGTCCATGCTCAAGCATTGTGCGAACACGAAACTGACACCATTTATGAGCCTCACCAGTATATTTGGGAGACCAATGATAACTGCCACCAATATTGAAATAGTCATCAGCCTCAAAATGATAAGGCATAGGACCATCTAATTGTTGCATGAGGTATTTAGCATAGGTAGTCTTACCACTACCCGGAATGCCACGAATAATAGTAAGCATATTACATCCTTTTATTAATGGTGCTGCGTGAGGGACTTGAACCCCCAACCTACTGCTTACAAGGCAGTTGCTCTACCATTGAGCTAACGCAGCTATAAAACTATTCTTCTATTTGAAAACCATCTTCGTCTTCAATCCAACAGTCTTGAAAACGTTTTTGATTTTCTTGATGTTTTTGTATTGCTTCTTCAAGAGTCAGCAATATACTACACTTACTTCCAAAATGGTTTTCAATTGACACTTCATGCCAATTATCATAACATGCACGATACTTCATGTTATTTTTCTTTGCTAGCTAATAAATCGACAAGCTCTTGAAAGAACTCATTAAAATCATCTTCTTCTCGTAAAGGAGCTAGAACATCATCCCCACGGAGAGCATCATAACTATCTATAAGATCAACAATTTTGTTAGCTAACTTTTTATATTTGGACTTAGTACCCATATTATTCTCCAATGTGTTGG
>CAZFYY010000080.1:0-3794 GCA_964523425.1 uncultured Gammaproteobacteria bacterium | reverse complement strand
ACTCGCTCCTCCTGCAGGCCGGCGGCGACCTGCTCCTGCAGTCGGGCGGCAAGCTGTGGCTGCAGACGAACCCCGCGCCGGAAAACACCCTCATCGGTGTCGACGGGCAGCCCCTCGTGGGCGTCAACAACGAATACCTGACGGGAGTCTGAACCTTTGGCCAGCAGCACAATCCCCGGCCTGGCCAACTCGTCAGGCGTGACCAGCGCCTACACCTGGCCAGCGTCAGACGGGCTGGGCAACGACGTCGAGGTGACTCTTGCCCAGATGCAGGCCGGTATCGGCGGCGTCCTGACCTCTGTCCCGGTCCCGGCAGCCGCCATGCGGCCCTCGCAGACTGGCGGATGCGCGGCACTGGCTCTCGTGGCCACGGCCTCGAACCAGCCCGACGTCTCCTCGCTCGACTTCGACGCGACGACCAAGGAATACGCCCAGTTCGCGATTGTCATGCCGTTGAACTGGGATCGTGGAACTATACAGGCGGCGTTCGGCTGGTCGCACGCGGCCACGACGACCAACTTCCAGGTCCGCTGGGGCATTCAGGCGGTCGCGATCTCGGACGACGAGACGCTGGCCGTGGCTTTCGGCACCGCGCAGGAAGTCACGGACACCGGCGGGACAACCGACAAATGGTACTGGTCGGCCAAGGTCCCGGCCGTGACCATCGCGGGCTCACCGGCAGCTGAGGACCTGGTCGTGTTCCGGGTCTACCGGGACCCGGGCCACGCTGCGGACACCATGGCAATCGACGCCCGGCTGATGTTCGTGAAGCTCTACCTCACCTTCACCACGACGAACGAGGCTTGAACCATGGCTCTTGGCTTGGGAATGAGTCTGATCGGGTTTGGGGCGTTCACGCCTGCGGCGGCAAGCGGCGGGCTAGATGGCTCTGAGAGCGACGGCGTCAACCTGCTGACTGGCACAAACGCCATGACGAGCGGGTGGACCACGCTTGACACCACTCTGACAAATGCTGCGGCTGTTGCGTCGGATGGGACGACGACGGCGTCAAGTATGTTGGAAGCCGCGACGACGGCTCGGCATGGCGTCTATCAGCTTGCCACCATCGGAGGCGGGAATCCGGCAGTAAACTATTCATGCTATGCCAAGCAAGTTACACGACGGTACCTGCAAATACTGATTGTCCGCGCCGACACTGGCGGAAGGATGTGGGCCTATTACGATCTTCAGGCAGGCACCGTTACAGACAGCGGGACATCAGGCATTGCAATACTGAATTCAACGGCAATTGCTGCCGGGGCAAATGGTTATTACAAATGCACCCTGAATGGCAACTGCACCGCTGGGGGTAATACGCAGGCTTACGTTTCGATAATGGCGTCCAATGTCGCGACATACGGCGCGCCATTAGACAGCGATAGTCCGTCGTATCTTGGGGTCATCACGAACGGCGCATACCTCTGGCGTCCGAAGGCGGCGCTGTAGCCATGACGACAGCAATTACGTCAATTGGTGTCACGGACGCCAACGCCAAAGCATTGCGCGCTGTTAACAAGTGGGGTTTGCACCTTGCGGACTTTGCTGCTCTGACCACGTCGTCAAGCTTCTCGGGCTTCGGCAACGGCACTGGCTACACCGTATCCAACTGGATCTCGGATGGCGTGTTTGCCAATCTTGCGGCGGTCCAGGCTGTCTATCCGATTGTGCAGGCC
Source organism: uncultured Gammaproteobacteria bacterium (assembly GCA_964523425.1). Classification (GTDB taxonomy): domain Bacteria; phylum Patescibacteriota; class Patescibacteriia; order Patescibacteriales; family Patescibacteriaceae; genus Patescibacterium. Next base: position 2,121 of record CAZFYY010000080.1, on the reverse strand, counting down.
GGGTCAGACTATGTTGACTGGGTACTGCTTCAAAGTGCTGCGGACTTTCTGAGCTACGGAAACCTCGGCAGCACCAACAGGAAGAACACGGCACGACGGCTGCACATCCCCGCTGGCCTGTTCAAGTGCAATCATTCGCTGCAATTGGGTTATGCCACGGTCGGGACGCTTCCTTCCAACCTGAACGGCAATGGCTATGTGTCGGTCGCCCTGATCGGAGAAGGGCAGCAATACGACACATCCGGCAACGGGATGAACGGCACGACGCTGGATTTCTCCAGCTACACAAACGATGTCGGGATTGCCATCAATAAGAACGTCATGGCCGAAGTGCGGTGCATGACGGTGAAGGGTGGATACAGCTATTGCACGAGCAACGGTGCATTTCTGACAAACGCTGCAGTGTGGGACTTGGCGACGTTCAAAGACCCAGCGCTGTCTTCTACGAACTGGATTGGCGGAAACGCGGTCAACTGCGGGATTGCGGTCGATCCTTATTCCAACAGCACGGCAGCCGCAGCGTATCCGGCCCGCATCCTGCCGTCGTATTTCGGAGGTGGCACGTCTACATCCGCATATGGGCCTGGGTCTGACACCCTTGTCGAGGATGTGTATATCCAGAATTTCGTTGTCGGGTATGGGCGGCCAAACGGCGACAGCAACGGGGAATTCATCCGGTTCAATCGCGGGCAGATCGTCGGGTGCCCCATCGCGTTCTCCATGGGGCACAGCCAGAACCGAAATGTGTCCATTCGCGACTGCAACGTGCAATATTTCCACACCGCAATTGCGAACACGGGCGGTGTGACAAGCAACGCCAACTTGCACGGGTGCTACGACAACATCCATGCGTCGTATGGCTACCAGATGTTTTCGCACGACAATGGCGGATGGTCTGGTAATTGGAAATTCTCCAACATCTACGGCGAAGGCATCTTCGCAATCGGGCACTTTACGACAAGGTCTGTTGAGTTCGATAATTGCTACTTTAGCTTGTACGACCAAGGTGGGACCGCTCTTTCTGCAAAGAACCACATCACGGGTGGGCCGTGGTATGTCAACCTGCGGAATACGTTCATTGTATCGCGCAATGGGCTGTTTATCGACGGCACCGGCAACGAGCACACGAAAGTCACGCTGGACGGTACACAGGTTGACGGCGGGGCGGGGTATAACATCAGAGAGACAAACGCTGTTGATTGCTACCGCTATTTTGGTGGCGTGTTCATCAGTGGCGGTCCGCGTTCGTTCAATGTTGTTGCCGCAAGACAGGGTAATGACTTTCTTACGGGGAACGGTACTGCCGAGAGCACATACGACACGTATACCCACATGGGGCAGCAGTTCGTTGAATATGGAACGAACTTCAATGACGCACTGCTTTCGCAAGCTGGGGCGGACTCCCTCATCGGTGGGCATTACTCGTACCGGGTCCCGAAGATCCAGCACAGGCAGGTAAACCTCGGCACAATGATTTCGCGAAGTGGACAGGAAGTTGTCTTCCCGCGCTATAGCTGGGGAACGCTGAAAGCCGATCTTGGAGACGTGTTCTTTATCGGTGGGTCTGGTTCTGAAACGACAATCTGCGCTGTGGTTGCTATTTCTGGCGGCAACATGACGCTGCGTCAGATGAATGACTTTTACAGTGCCAGTGTTTACACGGATTACGCAACAAGCGGCAACACGCAGTTGACGGCTGGAAATGCCTATTACGCGAAGTATGTCTGCACCAGGGTCCGCCGCAACAAAGGCCTGATTATCGGAACGACGACAAAAGGTTCTCCGACGATAACCAACGTCAAGAAGGCTCTGTTTTCCGGAAACTCTGTTGACACGACGTATCTGACGATGGCTGCGGGCGATCTCTTCATCCACCAGGAAGAGGACATGCTTGCAGCGGGCGGTTCGCCTGTGTCTCCGCTCAATCTTGTGGCGGGTGTGAACACGGGCGCGCAGACGATTACCCTGACCAACAACGTCAACATCACGAACCCGAATTACCCGATTGTGTTCTACGTCAAGGTCTTCAACGCATGACCTCGCTCGACGACCTCATAGCCGAGGCCGCCAAGCGCCTCGGCATGGGCCATCGTGCCGACTGGATGCGCCGCACCATCCACC
>CAZFYY010000079.1:0-3903 GCA_964523425.1 uncultured Gammaproteobacteria bacterium | reverse complement strand
GTTCGATGCCAGTCGCATCAACGGCGAGTATGATTTAATCATCTACTCAACCGCCTACACTCCGGAAACGAACGACGAGCTGCGCGCGGCGCTCGACGGAAAAGTTAAGACGATTAAGGAAATCGAAGGGCGGGCCGGCGTCTTCAATCCGCACTACGGCATCGCCGTTTGTGGCTCACACGGCAAAACGACGACGAGCGCCTGGTTGGCCTATGTCCTCAAGGCGGCCGGGTTCGATCCGAATGCGATGATCGGCGCACGCGTGCCGCAGCTCGGCGGCGAGAGTCTGCTCGGTTCATCTAACTATTTTGTTCTTGAGGCTGATGAATATCAAAATAAATTACGTTACCTCGAGCCGCACATGGTTCTCCTTAATAATATCGATTACGACCATCCGGATTATTTTAAGTCGGTCGCCGAGTATGAGCAGGCCTTTGCCGATTTTATCGCGCGCGTGCCAAAGTCCGGCGTTGTCATCGCTAACTTCGATGATCCGGTTGTGAAACGGATTGTCGAGGCAAACTGCAGCGCGCGGATCGTCAGTTATTCGCTTGCTGGATCGGCCGATTATAGTGCCCGCGATATTTCCATCCATGACGGCCAGCAATTCTTCTCGGTCGTTCTTGGCAATCTGGATACGACAACACTTGAAGAGAATGAAACGACCGACCTGGGAACTTTCCCGATTGTGCTATCCGGCCAGCATAATATTTCCAATGCCCTGGGCGTTATTGCTGCCTGTCTCGAACTAGGTATGGAACTGTTGCCACTGCGGACGCATCTGGCTGAATTTACCGGAACAGCGCGCCGGATGGAGCGGATGGGGAGCTTTCGCGGAGTAGATATTGTCGATGACTATGCTCATCATCCGACGGAAATTAAAGGAACATTTGAAGCTATTAAGCAGCGCTACCCGGGCAAGAAGATTCGGGCTGTTTTTCACCCTCATACTTTTACGCGCACCAAGGCGTTGTTAGCCGAATTCGGTAAGAGTTTTGCGGCAGCCGATGAAGTGATCGTCCTGGAGATTTACGGTTCGGCGCGCGAAGAACAGGGCGGGACGAGCGGCCTCGAAGTCGCCGAAGAGATTCGCAAGAATGGCGTACAGAATGTAAAGTTTATTGCCACGCTTCCGGAAGTTGAGCAATACTTGCGCGAGAGCGTCGCTGAAGGCGAAGTGATTCTCCTGCTCGGCGCCGGCGACGTCTTTCGCATCGGTGAACGCCTTATTTCCTAATCATGCTTATGGATATTTCTCAAAAAATTATCTCGCAGCGCCCCTTGGCTGAATTGTCGACGTATAAGATCGGCGGACCAGCGGAATATTTCATTGCTCCGGAAAGCGAAGAAGAATTGCGCGTGGCCATCGATTGGGCGGAGGCGCAGGGCTTGGCCGTAACCGTATTGGGCGGCGGCAGCAATATTCTTATAAGCGATGCGGGCATCAAAGGTTTGGTCCTCAAGCCGGCGCATGGCGGTATTACACAGAAAGAAAACACGCTGATTGTCGGAACAAACGCGAATGTCTGGGACGTTTCGGAATATGCACTACGGGAGGGCCTCACTGGCATCGAATGGGCAATCGGTATTCCGGGTTCGATGGGCGGCGCGATTCGCGGCAATGCCGGGGCGCATGGCGGTTCTTTCGATCAGGTCGTCCGCCGCGTGACTGTCTTCGACGAGCCGAGCCGATCTTTTGTTACCATGTCGCCCGCAGACTGCGGTTTTGCGTATCGTCATAGCATCTTCAAGGAAAATACGCGACAAATCATCTGGGAAGTGGAATTAGAATTGACGGCGGGGGATAGGGCGGCGATGGAAACGCTCATGGAAGGTTATCGCGAGTATCGCCGGACGTCGCAGCCGAAAGAGCCGAGCGCGGGCTGCGTCTTTAAGAATTTTTTGGCAGCTGATTTGGAAAAAGTAAATCCGGAGTTAGTGAAGATGGCGGCCAGCGAAGGAAAGGTTCGCGGCGGCAAGATCGGGGCCGGCTATCTTGTACAGAAATTGGGACTGATGGGTTTGGCCGAGGGCGGCGCGCGCATTAGCGAAAAGCATGCTAATTTTGTCGTGAATACGGACCATGCCAAAGCAGCCGACGTTGCCGCGATCATGGCAGTCGTTAAGGAAAAAGTAAAAGCGGAATACGGCGTCGAGATGGAAGAAGAAGTGCAGTTTTTGGGATTCTAGATCAACGGATCCTTAATTGTTTTCACTCCCGCTTCCCGGTCGCTTAAGCCTACATATAGGGAAGCGGTGCCGTCCGCATGTCGGACGAGTCCGCCCGTGAAGATGACGTCCTTGAGGGTCCTGTGCTTGGCCCCGCCGCGCGGAAAGTCGGCGCGGCTGGCAATGATTTTATATTTGGAGAATTGGCGGGTACGATGATTAAAGACAAAGGCCATGGCGCGGTAATGACGGATCTTTTCGCCGCGCGGTCCGGCGGTCATGCAGGCGACGTGTCCCAGGACGCCGACATGATCTTTGTCCAAAACATGTATCTCATTGGCGCCGCCCCATTCTTTTTCCTTGAATAATCCTTCAATGATCGGCGCGGCGCGCAGCTTTCCCGGCTTCAGCTCGTCCAGGCTGCGGATTTTCGTAAAACCAATTTTTCCCAGGCCGCCGATTTTCCCCTGTGGCCGAGTAAACACGCCGATGCTGCCGTCCGGCAAGCCAACCAGACGAATGTCCTTCATGTTCTGTGGTCCCACCGCAAAAGGTGCTTTGCGTAAAGCGGCGCGTAGTTCGGCGATGGTCCGCCCTCTGCGGAATTCCGTGCGCCAAGCTAGGGCCATTTCGTTCTTCTGGTCCGCCGGCCAATCGACGACGACGGTACCGACGACGATCCAGGTTCCGTCCGCATCATGAATTTTTGTAACAAATGGATCCTCACCGCGAATGATTGGCATGCTCTTGTCGAACAGCCAGAAGCCGGGGCCTTTTTTGAACCAGACAACGGCCGCCTCCCGTGCGTCGCGCCGTCGTTCGCGCCGGCCGAGGATGTACGTGCTGGCGCCGATCTTCAGTTCGCCGACGGGCAAGGGATGGACTTCCGGCTCGAGAACGAGGGGAGCGGTGATATTGTAAACGTCATGAAAGGCACTGCGCCAGAAGCGCAGTTTCTTGCCGCGTTCGAATTCCGGCTGGCCGGGAAGGAGACGCTTGATGATTTTTTTGATGACCATAGGTATAACTATACTACGAAATGATAAATTATTCTTCTATTAGGCGGTATTGCCGATGACTCGGCTTGGATAAAAAAAAGACCTGTAATCCATTATTGGTATTACAGGGCTTAAACGGTGTTGACTTACTCTTTTTCAGAGAATACAAAGCCGTCATACTCAGTCTGCCGCAACTCTTTCTCATTTTCGGGCAAACGAGCAATTATTTCGCGGATGCGGGTATTGACGTCCGGAGAGATTAATACTAAGACCGATTTCAATTGCTTTGTTGGGGATAGTCGTATCTTGAGGAATGAAAGGAGAAGGTGAGCCAAGGCGTTATCGCCCATCTTTTCTTTAAAGATGAAGAGAGCTTCTTGGAGTATCTTTCTTTTGCTTTCAGTGAGTCCCTTAACCACGGCCGGATACAGAGTACTTTCGATTTGCGTAAAGTAGTTATCGAAAAATTTCGGGAGATTTTTTTTCTGTTCACTCGGTCCAAATTCAGTATACAGAAAATCAGCAATGGCATCCCGTATCTTATACCGATATTTCTGGAAGTCCGATGAACTTGAATGTTGTACCAGATTAAGCAGCGTATCTAATCTCTGGCTGCCCTGCTCGGTTTCAATATCCAGAATCCCTTCGGATATAATCGCTTCGCATTTTTGCCAATATATACCAAAAAGACACAAAAGCAGTAAAGCAGCAATGATGACCTGAAGAGTGTTAGAGA
>CAZFYY010000078.1:0-3905 GCA_964523425.1 uncultured Gammaproteobacteria bacterium | reverse complement strand
TTCTAACGGCTTGCCTAGTTCGCATAGTTCAAGTTGTGCGTAGATCGGGCAAGTCCCGTTATCCTTAGCGATTTTGAAGCCTTTCTTGCTAAATCTTCGCTTGTCGTTTACGTCGGTAATGTCCTTCGCTTGACACACTAACTTGAATAGCTCCCTTGCATCGTTCCACTTATCAACGATTGCTTCGCTATCTCTTAGCTTTGCAACTTGCAAGAACTCGGCACAATCAGAGAAGTCGGTAACTGGTCCGGTGAAGAACAGATCGGCGACGATAGAAAGTATAGTATTACAGGCCGCGAGAACTTCATCGGAGCAAAAATTTCTAAGCTTAATAGGCTTCCCGCCACATAGACGTAAGCCTTCTTTCCAGTCGAGTTCTCCGGGTAAACGATAGTGATAAACTCTTCTACCGATTTGCTCATGTTTGAGTACCCCTTCATCAATTTCAGTATCAGCCCACAGGAAGAACGGTAGTTGACCTAGCGGTATGCTGCCAACGTGAATCATGTAGACGAGGTATGAGGGATTAAAGAGAAGCAAGTTCTCCATTGCCTCAACGCCAGTCTGCCCCGATTGCTTAGAGAATTTGAAGAATTCGTCAAGGAATACGAACGCTCCCTTACTCTTTGCCATGTAGAGCTTATTATCGAAACGGTCGCTATCCTTATTACACTTCACGCTATTCACGCCGTCGCCGCATATCGCCGCAGCAATTTCAACGTGACCAGTCTTACCAGAACCAGTGGGACCAGTAAGAAACAGCATAGGAGAAAGGCCACTATGATGCTCAGTACAACCGCGACCAGCAAGAAGCAGATAAATAAGTTTTCGATCAACGCCGGGGAAGATGGCGTCAATATGTCGGAACGCATCGTCTTCCGATAATCTCTCACTAGCATTGAGATAGCGGGGTTGGCGTTTATCATCTTCGTGTTGTAGATGCTCAGAGCGTAGGGTAACATAGACGACATTTTCGGGCAACTCCTGCCATTGAGTAAACTGGTAGCCGCGAATCGGCGTTACTGCCGGGTATCCTCTTACCGTTTGGTCAATCGTCTGACTCATCCACTCCAATTTCAATGGACTTATGACTACGCCGTGACTTCGATTCAATTCCATACAGTGCGGAAGCGAAGCAAGAATCTGGCTGTTCTTCTCTAGCTTCAAGATGCTTCCTTCATAGTCTCGCCAGTGTCCTTGATAGCGGACGAGCCCGTTGGGTTCACCGCAGGAAAAGACCAACGGTATTCGCGGGTCTTGCCCGTGTTTGAGTTTAAGTAACGTAGAGTAAATGCGTTTTGCAAGTTGCAAATCGCTAATAACGGATCGGAAGACTTGTTTCGCATGGCCCCAATGGACAAAATTGGTAACGCAACGGTGAATTTGACTATGCACCCGTCCGCCACTAACGGCGGAAAATGGGAAGTATCCTGCGATATTACTGCCGCACTTTCGTCCATCTCGTTCGCATATGTAACAGAAATAGTGATCGTCATATACGATGACGGGGCCGGAATTGCCCTTAGCGCGGGTAGACGGATTGACAGGACATTCCGTATGGCTAAGTCGAGTTCCCGGCTTGAGAGAACGCGATTCAAGATAGGAAGCGTTATCTGTCTCGGAACCGTCAAGAAGCAATGACTTGATAACTCCAATGTCGCTTGATTGCTTTGCCGTATATAGCTTATCTGTTCCCCTAGCCCGGCTAAGGAATTCAAAACTTGCTTGAGGGAATCTTCGTAGCAAGTGGTATGCGGCAACGCTTGCGAGTTCGTCGGCTGAATATCCGTCTTGTTCGTTGTAGAAGACATGGAGTCCACCAGATTTAGATAGGTTGAAGGCCATCGGCCGGGGTTGAAGTAGCTCGGCAAAGTTAAGTAGCTGCCGGGAAGATGGGATAGCATCCTCGTCGAAGTCTACGTCAAGGCAACAGGAGAGTGAGATTCCTTCCCATTCTACTACCGTGCCGGGCGTTGCAACTTGCAAAGCGGCGGCGAGAGTATCGAAGCAAGTCCCGTCTTGCTTCGATTGCCGTTCTTCGCGAACGGTAAAATTCGATGGCATATGGACAGTAGGAACTAGGTCGAGCTTGACGCCGGAGACTTTAGCTACTAAGTCGGAGGAATTATAGGTGTTGATTATCTCTATCAAGTCTTCTTCACTAACGGATAGACGTTTTGCCGCCTTCTCAAAGTCTGTATGCTTCTGGAACTTCCCGGAGAAGAAGTTGACGGACTTTTGGTTTACCAGCTTCTCAACCTTAATCTCGGAGCTTCTATCTAATCGGTGTTCTTTAGCTTGGAGTTGCATTAAGGGCTTCCATTATCTTTTTGATGGTGGGGATTACTTCCTTCGGTTTCTTGCTATATCTCTTAGCCATAAGGATAAGAACCCGCTCAATTTTGCGGCGGGTCTTCTTGGCTAGGCGTTGGCGTTTCGTCATTCTTTAGTTTCCTTTGGGTGAAAACAGACTCGATAGCCGCACACCGGACAATCGGCGTGCCCGAATTCACCTTCGGAACGGTAGTCGCCGGGATTGTACGAAGGTAACTCATCCCGCGTACACTCAAGGTCAGACTTGCATTGAAAGCAGGTTCCCGCAAATACTGTATCTTTAGGTGGAGTTCCACGTTTAACAATCTTCATGTTACCCTCTAGGTTTTTGCAAGTTGCAAAGAAAAGCCCGGTGGATCGCTTCCTACCCACCGGGCGATAGAATCACTTAACTACGCAAGTCTTGCCATTGCACACGATGGTACGAACGGCTTGCACTGGTGCGGTCGCAACCTTAACAACCGCCGTAGCCACCGGCCGGTTAGCACGGATGCGAGAGAACAGCTTGCCACGACAACCGGCGTTGGCGTCGATAGCGAAGCAAGCAATTGCGAGAACGGCGATGATGTATCGCATTGTGGGGAAGTCCTTTCGAGGTATGAGAAGTCCGGGTGAAAGTGCCCACCCGGTAGCCTCTTACTGTTCACATCGGGGATACCTCCGATTTCTCTGGTAGCAGCACATTACTTGCTTACTACTAGCGTTTGCAAGTTGCAACTACGCCGCAACCGGCAGGTTAGGAAGTTCCTTGTTGTAATCCTCAACGCAATCGTTGAGGGTATCAACGAGTTCGGCGTTGGTGCCTATCTTGATAAGGGCGTTGACGAGTAAGGCGGGGCATGGCTCGGACGTAACCGAAGTCACTTCGTAAGCCTTCTGACCGTTATCCTTGTTCTTCGGATCGCGGGTCGTCCATGACAGTTCGTGGACGGCAGTTGACCACAACGGCAAGCCCTTCGCACAAGCAAGCGTGTGGGCCTTGCTTCGCTTCGCCCAATCGTCGGCCGTCGTTTCTCCGTTCACGAAAAGGATGGCATCCTTGAACCCCTTCGCTCGCGGCCCTTGCACCCGAATGCGAGCGGGATAGATATTGAAGTTGCTATCGATGAGCAGGATAACCATGAAGATGGTATCCTTTTTACCGTTAGGGCAACGTCCTTCCGCCGGTTCAACTTCTTCCAAGCTACCATCGCTGTTGTGGACGGCGTAGCACTGGTAGTACGTCGGTGTCACGATGAACTTACAAGGCTTCATTTCCTTGATCGTTTCACCGTTGACGTAGACCGGCGTACAACTCGTACCGTGCCCGATTGCCTTCACCATTTGCCCGAAAGTATTCTGTTGCGAATGCAACAGGATGAGGTACGGGGAAGTGGATTGGCTGTTAATGATCGGTGCCGATCCGCCCTTCGGCGTCAATGCCGTGAAGGGGCTTGCTACCGCAACCGCCGTGTTCGTATTCTTCGCCATTTTCGCTATCCTCTTGAGACTTTTGGGTTATTGCAACTTGCAAAGCGGAGTCTCTTAACCGTTTGCCAGTATTTCAAGAAGGTCTTCGATTTGCTTTTGTC
>CAZFYY010000077.1:0-3990 GCA_964523425.1 uncultured Gammaproteobacteria bacterium | reverse complement strand
GGCCTAGGTTAGGCTCCGCTCCCCCGGACAATAATACAGCATTATTGTCTTCTCCCCCCAAACGATAGACGTCAACACTATCGTTTGAGGGGAGAAAGAGTTCTTTCTCAAAATTTGGTCGGCGATCATCCGACAGGAGCTCCGTAGTTTACTGGAGTCGATAGCCTGTATCACGGGCGGCGTCGAAGACAGGGACGGATGTATGCACATGACAGGTACCCAGCTGTACCTTCTTATGCATTCCGCTTATCCGCATGCCGTTTCTTCTTTCCTAAAGAAGGACAATACGTATGCGGATATATCCCTGTTGTTAAAACTGACGGCTAAAAAGAGTTCTTGCTATAGGAAGCGAGGACAGCCTCCGGAAACGGAAAAATCTTTTACCGGGAAGCAGAGTAACTCTGCTTCCCACCTTTATCAGAATCTTAATCCAGCGGATTGAGATTCAGTAGAGAGTGTAAATTCAAAATTTTAAAAATTAAAAAAGGGGCATAATTTGAGCACAAACTATATTGGGCACTTCCAAACTGCAAAAACTCCGCAGTCTCAACCGATTCCTGGAACGGAACAGGTTAAGAACTCTGCCGGCGGCTTTTGCTGGTCCATTGATGACTGGAAACGACTGGATCGTTTTCTCATTCTCGGGACCGAGGGCGGAAGTTATTATGCTTCCGAACAAGAGCTTACCATCGAAAGCGCCAATGCAGCCTTGCGCTGCATCAAAGCTGACGGTGAACGGGTCGTGAAGCAGATCGTTGCGATCAGCACTCAGGGCCGAGCTCCAAAAAACGACTCAGCTCTCTTCGCCTTGGCGATTGCCGCCGGCATGGGAGACGAGACCACCAAAAAAGCGGCCTTAGCTGCTTTGCCACTGGTGGCTCGTACCGCTACTCATCTCTTTACGTTCCTGGAGTTTGTCCAGGGATTTAGAGGCTGGGGCCGCGGTCTGCGTCGCAGCGTGAGCGATTGGTACAACGGGAAGGAAGCTGGGCCACTAGCTTACCAACTCGTAAAGTACCGCCAGCGTAACGGCTGGTCGCATCGCGATGTCTTGCGCCTTGCCAGCCCGACACCATCATCCGATGCTCATAATTCACTTTACCGGTGGGTTGTGAAAAACGGAAACATGGGCGAGCGGCAGGTTGAACGTCGAGCTAAGAAGGAAGATCCGATGATTGTGAAAAAGTATGGTGCAGTTGACTGCACACTGCTTCCAGCAATCATTTCTTCATTCGAGGCCGTTCAGCAGGCGAGCGAGATTAAGGATCTTCTGCCTATCATCGCGGCCAATCCAAGTCTGTCATGGGAGATGATCCCATCGCAGTTCTTAGGAGAGGCACAAGTTTGGGAAGCGCTGCTTCCTCACTTACCGATGACGGCATTGATCCGCAATCTTGCTCGCATGACTGCCAATGGACTCATCACTCCTTTGAGTGATGCTGCCCGCCTGGTAGTTAAACGGCTGACCGACGAATCAGCTATTCGCAAGGCACGCGTGCATCCGGTTGCGATACTGGGTGCGCTCATGACCTACAAACGCGGACACGGAACCAAGGGAAAGCTTTCCTGGGAGCCTGTTACTCAAGTGATGGATGCGCTTAACCAAGCGTTTTATCTGTCATTTGGTAACGTGCAGCCCAGCGGGAAGCGTACTCTCTTAGCGCTCGATGTCTCCGGCTCAATGGCCAGTCCAGCGCATGAGATTGCCGCTATTCCGGGGCTCTTGCCTCGCGAAGCTAGTGCAGCTCTTGCTCTGGTCACTGCCGCTGTCGAGCAACAGTGCGTCATCACAGGATTCTCCAAGGGAATGGTACCGATCAACATCTCACCGAGCCAGCGCTTGGACGATGCGGTTGCAGCCATCTCTGGATTGCCGTTTGACGATACTGACTGCGCGCAGCCGATGCTCTGGGCCCTCCAAAATAAGATATCGGTAGACACGTTCGTCGTGTATACCGATAACGAAACTTGGTATGGCAAGGTTCATCCGGTGCAAGCGCTCCGGGATTACCGTTGCAAGACGGGAATTCCGGCCAAGCTCGTTGTGGTGGGTATGGTAGCCAATGGCTTTTCCATCGCCGATCCCGACGATGCCGGGATGCTGGATATAGTCGGATTTGATACTGCCACGCCGCAGTTGATCTCCGATTTTTCAGCTGAGTAGGTCGGTAGCGACCATGGGCCGAAGTTGTAGGGTTACCATATAAGAGAAGAAGTCCCTCTTGCAAAAGAGGGCACAATTCCCTATGGCAAACCTTGTCCATGGCGCTACTGTGTGTTACTGCTTGTTCGTTACTTACGTGTTTAACAAAGCGAATGTCTTTTCCTTCGCCTCTTTCTTAGTAAAGTAAGCTCGTAGCGACCACGGGCCGAAGTTGTAGGGTTACCGCATGAAGAAGGCCCTCTTGAAAGAGAGGGCCATATTTTCCGGTATAATCCACCGAAGAGTTTGCTCTCTCATATGTATAGAGAGAGCGTATTACTCCCTACGGCACAACTTGTCTATGGCGCTACCTTGCTTTACTAATCGTTCTTTGTTCAAAGAGTTCACTAAAGGGAAGTGAAAAAAACCACTTCCCTCCTTTATCAGGATCTTAATCAATGATTGAGGTTCCGTAGAGATTTTAGTACATTATAATTTTAAAATTAATCGAGCGTAGGAGGCCTGCAACATGGAAAAATTTCACAGTGTGATTTTATTCTTCGACTATCAAAGTGATCATCATGGCATTCACGGTCCTTTGCAGCTAATCCTTACCAATGGCGGTTCGAGCCATATGATATTTCCTCCTGAAGGGAAGGAATCGACAGATAAAGAATATGCTCAGGAAGAAGTTATTCGACATCTCTTTGAGCATCTGGCCAAAAAACCGGACAAGACGTTTCATTTTTCTAATGCGCATGAGCCTCAATGCAATGGCTGTGAGCATTGTCCGCATCTGTATGAAACTTCCTGTAGCCACGTCGAATCGCTTGCTATTACGCATGGCGGCGAAATACGTTCCGTGGAACATGGCGAAGCCTATGGCTTCATCACCCGGATCTGCCTCACAAAATCTTCAGCCTTCAGGACTCAAGAAAACTAGATTTTAGGGCCTTGACCAGGGCTCACTCACCAAAAGCTTCGTCTGAGGTGGGTCGGTTTAGATGGTAGAACATCTAGCGAAGGTAACAGCTCGCGAAGCGGAATATGTAGCCTGCAGCTGGATATCCGCATTCTACTCAAGGACGGATTATCAAATCCGTCCTTTATGCTATAATAAAAACATGATTAACTATAAGCAAATCACCGAATTCGGCCTCGACGAAAAGGAGGCAAAAGTTTTCCTGGCCAGCCTCGAACTAGGCGGCGAGAACGTCCTGACCATCGCCAATAAGGCCGGCATTAACCGCGTAGCTACGTATGAAGCGTTGGAGAGCCTGATTAAAAAAGGCCTCGTCAGCACCTTCATCAAAGGCAAGCGTACTAACTACACAGCCACCAATCCGGAACGACTTCGGTACCTACTCGAACAGGAAAAGAATACTATCGCCAAAAAAGAGGAAATGTTCAGCAAGCTTCTACCCGAGCTTAAATCCATTTTCAATTTCACCACCGACAAACCGAAGGTGACGTACTACGAAGGCAAAGAAGGCGTTAAAACGATCCAGGCGGACTTTTTAAAAACTCCCGACAAAATCGCCCGAGCCATTTTCTTCTATGACATACTCCCCTCCGTCTTCACGGTTAAAGAAATGAAAGAGTATGCCCAGAAACGTATCAAGGCCGGTATCCAGATAAAATCAATTGCTGTTATCAAGGATCGCAAGCTTGAGATTTCGCCGGCCGATGAAAATGTCGATCGCGGGTATATTGATTTTCATAAATTTCCGATGGAAAGCGATATCACGATTTATCACGATAAAATCGCACTCGTTTCCCTCAGCCAGCTGTTCGGTATCATCATCGAGAACAAGGAATTAGCAGCGACCATGCGCTCCTTCTTCGAC
>CAZFYY010000076.1:0-4023 GCA_964523425.1 uncultured Gammaproteobacteria bacterium | reverse complement strand
GAGATGTGGATTATTGATGCAAACAATCCAGCCAATCTTATTGCCAATGCTTGTGTCGCTACACGTAGTATCAGTGAGTTTCCTGCGAAGTTTAAAGCTTGGAGACGTATGGTTAAAACAGGTATTGATGAAACTTTGGCTTTCTTCATGTGTCATTATGTAGCTGCCAGAGACGATGATGGAGAAAAGCTCATAATCACTGGTGATGGTGGTCATGTTTGTTTTGAAAGCAGTTTTGATAAACACTATTTTAATAATTTTCTAAACGGAAATTATCAGAATGAAGAACCCCATATGTCTGAAGGTATTGGATATAGACGTATTAATAATATCTGGGGAATTCCTTTATCAAAATTAAATAGTTATAAATTGTCCGAAACTATTCGACCAAGAGACAATGGTAAGGTGGTAAACCTTGACATTTTTTATCGTAGTGCTAATGGCGAACATGCTTTTATCACAGACTTTGAAGTCAAAGGTCTCGCTGAAGACTTTGTTAAACTTGTAAATGAAAAGGGTTAATTATGGACGCAGTTAAATCTACTGTTTATGTTGTCGGCGGAGATAATCTGTGTGAACAGATGTTTATCAAGAACGGTTGGGAACTTGCGGACCATCCAGAGGACGCCGACCTCATTCTATTCACTGGTGGGGCTGATGTAGACCCTATGTTGTACAGTGAACCTAAACATCCTAGCACTGGGTGTTCTCCTGTTCGTGACTCCAAAGAAGCTGACATCTTCAATCGTTTTGATGGAGTCACTCCTATGGCGGGTATTTGTCGTGGTGGGCAGTTTCTTAATGTAATGAATGGTGGTCGTATGTGGCAAGACGTAGACAACCATGCTGTATCTCGTGGACATTTCCTATGGGATACTATGTTTTCTCAAGAGGTTCTTGTATCCTCTACACATCATCAGATGATGGACCCTACCACTGCTGTTAATTATGTTATCCTTGCTACAGCAAGTCTCACCACTGTTAAGCGTGATGGTTGGGGTAATGAGATTAAGCAAGACTTTAATGATAATGAACGAGATGTAGAGGTTGTTTGGTTCCCTGAGAGTGAAAGCTTATGCTTCCAACCTCATCCAGAGTATTTTGATTTTGGTGAGCCTTGTCAAAAACTCTTCTTTGACTATCTTAGAAACTATATGGGGCTTGAATAATGTGCGGACTTGTTGGTGCTTTTGGAACTATCTACCAAAAGGAGAAGACAGCGTTAAAATGGCTGTTGTATTTTGATGTATTGCGAGGCCCTCATAGTACTGGGCTGTCTGTAGTTCATCGAGAAAAAGACGAACGAGAATACAAGCTTATGAAATCTGTTGGAGAGCCTATCTTTCTTTATCAAGATCATAAAGAAGAGTTTGATAAGGATGATTTGTACAAGAAAGCCTCTCCTCTCTTAATGTTAGGACATAACCGTTATGCTACGGTGGGTGGAATTGACACAAACAATGCCCATCCGTTTGAGTTTGATAATTTGATTGGTGCTCATAATGGCACTGTTCAAATGAGTAGTCTTAAAGATTTTGTGGGTTATCAAGATCATAAAGTTGATAGTCAAATCATTTTTGCAGAACTTAATGCCAATCGTGATATTGACAAGGTGTGGAAACATGTAGACGGAGCCATGGCTTTGACGTGGTGGGACAAGACTGATGACTCTCTTAATTTTGCTCGTAATAAAGAACGTCCCCTGTCATACACGTTTACAAAAGACAAGCGTACTTGTTTTTGGGCATCAGAAGCTTGGATGCTTACAGTGGTCCTTAGTAAATGTGGGATTGAGCATGGAGAAATTATCAACGTTCCTGAGAACAAACATGTAAAACTCCTTAAGGATGGTTTTAAAGAGATTGAGGTGGTAGAAAAAGACCTCATCCCTTTTGTAAGACCAGTTTACCAAAATTCCTCCTCAAATCTTGGTTACGTCCAAAGGCAGTACGACGATAGTAAAATGAGGGTTATGCAGATTGTTGAATATTGCCCTGCCAACACTTGGAATAAAAGCTTCTTTGTAGCTACCGATGACGAGCATAACGAGCTTGTTGTATGTATGCCGTTGGACGAAGGTGCAGCAGAAAAGGTTGTTAGAAAGGTACAAAAACTGATTGATAATAATCAGCCATTCTTTGCATACCCAGATTTTGCTACATTCTTCCGTAATGGGTATAATACAATCCATCATTCCATGCTCACCCACAAAGATAGAATGTACTTGAAAAAACAAGAAGAAGAGGAAGAAGATAGTCCACGTCAAGTGTTATCTTTTCAAGGAGAGGTAATTACTCGTGCTCAGTGGAGGAAGCTGGACAATACTTGTATTAGTTGTGGACATCCAATTCATTGGAAAAAGGCTCACAAAGCTTTTTGGATTGATGATGAATATCTTGCGTGTGAAGATTGTAAAGATGTTTCTTGGGTGTTGGAATGGGCTAATGCAGGTAAGCCTGCAAACAATGTTATTGAAATGACTTTCTAGGAGATATAAATGGTTAAGCTTAATAATGGAATTAAAGATTTTGAATTTACTATTGGAGCAGACCCGGAATTTTTTGTAGAGAAAAATGGGAAAGTTGTTTCTGCTCATGGTCTCATTCCCGGTGATAAGAAACGACCCTTTAAAGTGGAGAAAGGGGCTGTGCAAGTTGATGGCATGGCATTGGAATTCAACATTGATCCGGCTAAAGATCAAAAAGAATTTCTTAATAATCTTGATGCAGTGATGAACCAAATCATGGAAATGGTTCCTGACTACAAATACTATGACAAGCCTGTTGCAGATTTCGGTCTCAAATACATCCAACAACAACCTGAAGAGGCTCGTGTGCTTGGTTGTGAGCCTGATTGGAATGCTTACACAATGGAACCTAACCCTCGTCCTAATGCTGAAGCTCCGTTTAGGACAGCCTCTGGACACATTCACATGGGTTGGACTGATGGTGTAGACCCTCTTGATCCCGGTCATTTGAAAGCATGTGGTCGTCTTGCACGTATGCTTGATTATACCCTTGGTATTCCTTCCTTGGCTTGGGACACTGATCGTCGTCGTCGTGAGCTTTATGGCAAAGCTGGTTGCTTCCGCCCTAAGCCCTATGGTATGGAGTATCGTACATTGTCGAACGCATGGCTCACCCCTGTTGATAACCCTGAGAAGGGTAAGCCGGGTAAATTCCTGCGTAAATATGTGTATCATCAAGCAATCAAGGCTGTTGAACTTCTTTTTGAGAACGCAGATAACGATAAGAAAGATGTGTTTGGTAAGTCTGCAAAAGAGATCATTGATACTAATGATGAGAAAACTGTGATGTTTGCGTTCCAATATGATCCGAATATTCCTAAGCCGTCAGATTTCCGCTAATGATTACATACATTTGGTTTAACATTGTTGTCTGGCTTGGTGTTCTAAGTCTTACACTTTCAAGTGATCGTCCTGAGGATGAAGAAGGAAAAATTACTGAGTGGGTTATTAGGGGGTTGTCAATTATTATGATTACTTTTGGTGCCTTCTCTTTGTATAGAGGATAGATATGTACGAAGATAACGTAGAATATGCACGTCAACGTCTTGAGAACACTGTTATCAGAACTCTTGAAGGGGAAGCTGTTTATGTAAACGGTGTTCGTCAAGCTGGTAAAAAGCTTGTCTTTGATGTGTTAAAACTCCTTTCTGGTGAGGAACTTAAACTAAGTTCGGATAAATTGCTTTTTGAAAGCCCCCCTCTTGGGTACGTCAATTCCCCTAATGGGGCTGCTCTATACATGGTAAGAGTTCCTCGTAGAAATGACTGGCGACAAGGTATCAGACGAGAAAATATCAAATGTTTCTCTAATGAAACACATGCAGCCCCAGATTTCTTTCAAATTGATTATAAAAATATTGCCAAAACTATCCAGAACATTTATCCTACGTTAGATGTGGCATTAAAATCAATTGATAAACTCGTCCCTGTCATCGGATTTTGCAGAGATTTTGCTGTGGGCCTTGAAGAAAAAGTTTTTTACAAGGGATATGAGG
>CAZFYY010000075.1:0-4249 GCA_964523425.1 uncultured Gammaproteobacteria bacterium | reverse complement strand
ATCCTATACTTTCCTAGCTTTTGTCGGTTAGCCTATGAGCGTTTTCGCTTAGCACAGAGAGAAAAGAAGAGGCGACCTGAGTATGTGATGAGTCATATACGTCAGTATTTACGGACCGTCCCTTTGTCTGATTTACAAAATCGACAGCTTATCCGTCAACAAGTCGGTGAAATATGCAAAAATGCCGAATCTAGGCTAAAAAAGTACTGCGGTGGGAGATATCCCTAGCCCTTGTCACCATATACGGAATGGCAAGGGTTTTTTATTGCCTCGAACGTTTAAAATTGGCAATACGGGACAGGGGAGGAGGGGCATTCAGCCTCTCTTGACTTCATTTTTCGCTTCTGGTATATTATTTAAGTATCCCGAGTGGTCGGGATTTATTTTACGGTAAATACCCATTCAACTAACTATGCCTACGATCAATCAGCTAATCAAGCAGGGACGTCATAGCATCAAGACCAAGAGCAAGTCTCCGGCCTTGAAGCTGACGCTTGATACTCTCCACCGCCGCAAGAAAATTACTGTCAACGGCGCTCCTTTTAAGCGCGGCGTGTGTTTGAAAGTTACTACGACCACTCCAAAGAAGCCTAACTCCGCTTTGCGTAAAATCGCTCGTGTCCGCCTGTCTAACGGTATGGAAGTCACCGCATATATCCCGGGCATCGGTCATAACCTCCAGGAACACTCGATCGTCCTTATTAAGGGCGGCCGTACGAAGGACCTTCCTGGTGTTCGCTATAAGATCATCCGCGGCGTCTATGACGCCCAGGGCGTCGAAGCTCGTCGCCAGAGCCGTTCCCTTTACGGAAATAAAAAGCCTAAGGCTGGTAAATAATATTATAATATGAGAGGAAAAGCAGCACCAAAACGCAAGATTCAGCCAGACGTCCGCTATAACGACCTGGAAATCGCTAAGCTCATCAACTACGTCATGCGCCGCGGCAAGAAGTCTGTCGCTCAGGGCGTCGTCTATGATTGTTTCGATATTGTTAAAGAAAAGACTCAGCAGGACCCCCGCCATGTCTTTAACAAGGCCATGAAACAGGTCACGCCGATGTTGGAAGTTCGTGGTCGCCGCGTCGGTGGCGCCAACTACCAGATTCCCTACCAGGTGCGCGGTGACCGCCGTTTCATGCTGGCCTGTCGTTGGATGATCGATGCCGCCCGTTCCCGGAAAGGAAAGCCGATGGCCGAGAAACTGGCCGTTGAGATCATCGATACAGCCAAGGGTGAGAGCGCTTCCATGAAGAAAAAGGCCGAGGTTCAGCGTATGGCCGAGGCGAACAAGGCGTTCGCTCACTTCGCTCGCTAAATTTTTTTACAAGTGGCACGTTTCGCGTAGCAAGTAACCTTACTGCCCGGAACGTGCCACTTTTTCACTTGCAATCTTTTTTCAAATCATAAATTTTTATATGGCCCGAGAATATTCGTTAGTAAATACCCGTAATATCGGCATCATGGCCCACATCGATGCTGGTAAGACCACGTTTACCGAACGTGTTTTGTTCTATACGGGCAAGAAGCACAAAATCGGCGAAGTACACGAAGGAGCAGCCGAAATGGACTGGATGGAACAGGAAAAGGAACGCGGTATTACGATTACCTCCGCGGCGACAACCTGTTTTTGGCACGACAACCGTATTAACATTATCGACACTCCGGGCCACGTCGACTTTACTGTTGAAGTGGAACGTTCGCTGCGCGTATTGGATGGCGCGGTAGCCGTTTTTGACGGTGCTGCCGGTGTAGAACCGCAGTCGGAGACCGTCTGGCGCCAGGCTGACAAATATCATGTCCCACGCCTTTGTTTCGTTAACAAGATGGATAAGATGGGCGGCGACTTCTTCATGAGCTTGAAATCGATTCGCGACCGCCTGAATCCAAAGGCCGTTGCTATCCAGCTGCCGATTGGCGCCGAAGACACAGTTCGGGGCGTCGTTGACCTGATTCAGAACAAGGCGTTTGAATTCAACGGTCAGAACGGCGAACAGATTACTGAAGTTGAGATCCCGGCTGACATGAAAGAAAATGTCGAAACCTATCGCCATGAAATGATTGAGCGCATTGTCGAATCTGACGAAGCGTTGACTGAAAAATATCTCGGCGGTTCAGAAATTTCCGTCCCTGAATTAAAGGCGGCTTTACGCAAGGCGGTTATCCATAATGAAATTTACCCGGTTCTCTGCGGTACGGCCTTGAAGAATATCGGCGTGCAGTTAGTACTTGATGCAGTTAATGACTACCTGCCATCCCCATTAGACGTGCCGCCTATCGAGGCGACTGACATGGACGATGAAACGAAGAAAATTGAAATCAAGGTTAATGACGACGATCCGTTTTCGGCGCTGGCCTTTAAGATTGCTACCGACCCCTTTGTCGGCAAACTCTGTTTCGTCCGTGTGTACCGTGGCGTTCTGCGCTCCGGTTCATACGTCATTAACGCTTCGACTGGCAAGAAAGAACGCATCGGACGTCTGGTTCGTATGCATGCCAACCACCGTGAGGAAATTGATGCCATTTACTCCGGCGATATCGCCGCTGTTATCGGCTTGAAAGATACCTATACCGGTAACACGCTTTGTGACGTCGATCATCCGATGTTCCTCGAAAGCATTACCTTCCCTGAGCCGGTTATTAAGATTGCCGTTGAACCGAAAACCAAGGCGGACCAGGAAAAGATGGGCATGGCCCTTTCTCGTCTAGCTGAAGAAGACCCAACCTTCCGCGTCGAATCCGACGAAGAAACGAACCAGACCCTTATCTCCGGTATGGGCGAACTGCACCTCGACATTATCGTGGACCGCATGAAGCGCGAATTTAACGTCGAGGCTAACATTGGTCAGCCGCAGGTATCGTATCGTGAAACTATCCGCAGCAAGGCTGAAGCCGAAGGCAAGTACGTTAAGCAGTCCGGCGGACGCGGTCAGTACGGCCATTGCTGGTTGCGTATCGAGCCGCAAGAGCCTGGTACTGGTTCCAGCTTCGTTGATGAAGTAAAAGGGGGTGCCATTCCTCGTGAATATATTCCAGCTATCGAAAAGGGCTTCAAAGAAGCGCTTGATAAAGGTATCGTCGCCGGTTATCCGATGGTAGATGTTAAGGCGACAGTTTTTGAAGGTTCCTTCCATGAAGTCGACTCTTCTGAAGCCGCTTTTAAAATGGCCGGTATCATGGCCTTCCGCGATGCTTGCCGCAAAGCTAACCCGATTTTGCTTGAACCAATCATGAAAGTTGAAGTAACGACTCCTGAAGAGTATATGGGTAACGTTATTGGCGACCTTAACTCTAAGCGCGGCCAGATTGACTCTATGTCTGACCGCGGCAACCTAAAGGTTGTCGATGCTAAGGTTCCGTTGGCGGAAATGTTCGGTTACGCAACGCAGCTGCGCTCCATGAGCCAGGGCCGCGCCAACTATAGCATGGAGTTCCTGCATTACGCTGAAGTGCCTCGTCATGCCGCTGAAGCTATTATCGGCGCTAATCAGAAGGAAAAGAAGTAAATCTGTCATATTTGTCGGGCAGCTGCCATTGACGGGCGGCTGCCGATTGAGTAAAATAGACAGGCTTTGATTCACGGTTAAGAGCTCGCTATGAATGACCGATTGCAACAACTCATCCGGCTCATCAAGCGGACCGGCGATAAACTGGTCGTTTTTGACAGTATAACCCCCGATGATTCGTATGTGATTATGCCTTCCGGCGACTATGAAAAATTGGTGGCCCAGGCGAGGGGAGTGAAAGGGTTGACAGAAGATGAACTAATTGATAAAATAAACCAGGACATCACTGTGTGGAAAAGTGAACGATCCGGTACTCCCGGATTTTCGGATTTTCCTAAGGAAAATCATAAACCTACACCGAAGAGCGTCTGGAAGATTCCTGAGTCTCGCAAACGCGAAGCCGCAGAAATCATAGAAGAGCCGCCGTATCCTGATGAACCGGCTTTTGAATAATTATCATAATTAATAGTAAAATTTAATTTAATTAAACCGTATGGCAGACAAATTTGATCGTTCTAAACCACACGTCAACGTCGGTACTATCGGCCACGTCGACCATGGTAAAACTACGTTGACAGCAGCTTTGCTGGGCGTCTTGGCAGCTAATGGACACAACGCTACCCACAAGGGCGTTGACCAGATTGACGCTGCTCCAGAAGAAAAAGCTCGCGGTATAACGATCGCGACTGCTCACGTTGAGTATGAGTCCGAAAAGCGTCATTACGCTCACGTCGACTGCCCAGGCC
>CAZFYY010000074.1:0-4290 GCA_964523425.1 uncultured Gammaproteobacteria bacterium | reverse complement strand
TTTCGCGTTCAACGCTTTCACGTTCTCATTGCACTTCTCGCAACGAATGCCCAGCTTGCCGCGTTGTGTTACGCGGGCGGGCTTTTGGCAGATCACGCATTCGCCTGCCGCCTTGCGCCGTTGGTATTCTTGTTTAGATACGCCCATTGGTTGTTAAATGTAAAAAACTAACGATGTAGCCAATGCCAAGTGCAACAAGCGGGCGAACTAACATAAAAGCAATCAACCCACTTGAGCCGCTGTCTTTCTCAGGTTCTTTTATGTAGTGAGCCGTAATAAACCCAACCAAAAGACTGATGCCCATTGCCTGGGCGTAAGACAAAGGGCTAAAGTGAAAAATAGGCACAGCAAACCAAAGCCAAAGTTTTGATAAAACAAAGGCATTCAAAAAAGCGCTGGCAAATAAAATTACCGTGACGCCAGCTGCAATTACGAGAACTGCCAAAAAGCTTTCCATCACTATCCTTTCAAAATTGCTAGCCGCCGCTGTTGCAACGGCTAGCTCAGTGTTTCGTACATAAAATGGAAGCCGCATAGCTTGCGCCCAACACCCCGCCGCAAGGGAAGCAAACACGGAGGCGCGGCAAGATGCTGGGCGCAAGCTATGCGGAACAACACAAGGCTACGACGATGGCATACTGCCGCACGTTGATTGCCTCTTGCGTGTAAATGAACTTGATTGATTCGCTGCCATCATCCACGCCCAACAATTTCGCAATCTGGTCGCGTGTGGCTTTGAAGCCGCCAGCAAGGTTGTCATCATCCAAAAGCTTTGGCCCGATGCGGTGTAAGTGCACAACGAAAGGCGCAGCGTAGCTATTGCGTTTGATGGCTCGCCGCCAAAACACTTCCGTAATGCGCTGCTGTTCTTGCTTGCGGCGCATCTTTTTCGCCCAATGTTCGCGGCCATTCGCTTCGCTGACGATCTGGATGGGGGCTTCAAAACAAAGGCGGCAGTCAGATTGCTGTAGCCATTGGTGAAGCTTGGCGGTAATTGCGCGACTTAGGATTACTTCGGGTTTCAGTTTCGCCATTTACGCCCCCACCTGTTGCCCGTAGCGCAATGCTGCGGCTTCTTCAATGTCGCGCCGTAACAGGCTTTGCACTGCGCTAATTTGTGTGCGCAAACTCAGCACCAATTGCAACGCGGATTCCTTTTCAGCCTCGGCCAAACGCACGCGCAGCATTTGCGTGTCGCACTTCAAATCAACAATGGCCTTGATGTGGTCAACCGTTCGCTTTTCACCATCAGTCACAACGTTGGTGTAGACCTCTGCGCGTTTCTGCCGGTATTTATGCTCGGCATCGGCCAATTCACGGCAAGCTTTTGCAAGCTGTTGATTGGCCGTGCTGAGTTGCGCAACACCGTCAAGAATTTGTGTTTGTAGTTGCTCGCTCATTGCCGCTTACCCTTCCTTCTTTGCGCAGCTTTCACACAGCACGCGGCTTTCAGGCCCGCGCCAGACCAGCGCATAGGGCGTGTGTGGTTTGATTGCGTGCCCGTAATGACAACGGCGGCGCGCAAATGCTCCGGCTTGCTTCCATTCAATCGTTACTCTGATCGTGCGCGGCAACCCAAGGTGCGGCGCTGTGCGTGTAGTTGAAAACATTCTTTGCCTCGGTGAGATAGGCACCAGTTGATTGATAAAGGGAGCGGGTTTTGCGCCCACTTGCTCGCCCGCTCCCCGTGATGCGCCCATAGACCCCCATCCGTGGGCGCGTCAGTCGTTACCATTCGCCGTTGTAATCGTCGTCTGGTGGTTCCTCGAAAAACCTGTCCGTGTGACCAAGCGCAGCAGCGGCGCGGGCCTTTTCTACGCGGGCTTGGGGATCAGGGGCCGTGTTAAGTTCGGGATAGCCGGATTGCGCGACATCAACGGAAGTTTGCCGCTCTTGGCGCGGCCATTCGGCTTGCCAGGGTTCCAAGCTGACAAACAGGTCTTGCGCTTCGTCCATCAGTTCAGCGCCGATGAACATTTTTTCGACGCTTTCATCTGTCAGCTTTTCAGGGGCGCGATATTCTGGATAGGTGACTTCGGTCTGCGCCGAACCGCTGCCCGCCATGAAGTGCTTGCCCGCTTCCAACTTCAACCAAAAGCAATATGCCGGGAGGCCTACCGCGCCTTTTGGCTTTGAACGGTTTGCAAAGGCTGCCACACGGCGATGTTCCATCAACATCCCGCGAATATCGCGCGTCATTGGGCCGGAAAACACAAAGCAAAGAGGTTCGGCGTAACCGCGCACGAACGCGACAAGATGCAGCTTGCTTCGTCCTTTGCCGCTTTCGGGGTCGGTTTCCCACTTTTCGCGGTAGCGCACGGGAGCGAGAAAGGCCACGCTTGCGCCCAAACCTGCTTTTTTGGTGCGAGCCTTGGTGCGCTTATCTTTGACGGTAATTTCAACAGGCTTCCAACCGGGGATGCGTGCATCAGCCGGAACAGATTCTTCGCTAAGAAAGAAGCCGCCTGTGTATTGGAAGCTGCCTTCGGCAAAATCAGTTTTGCCAGTGCGCCAACTCACATAGGGGAATTCCCAAGTTTGCTGGCCTTGCGCCTCGGCGCGTGCTTTATCAAATGGTAATGCCATTGTATTACTCCATTATTTGTTTGTGACAATCCAACGCCCGCCGACGATGCGATGCTGGCCCCAACGGGCGCTGGATTGGTTGCGCAGACAGCATCAGGCCGCTTGACCTGACGCTTGATTCATAGCCGTGAAGAGCGGCTACGTTTCCGGCGTGACCGGAAGGGTTTTGCGATTGCGGGCCGGACTCGAAACCGGCTGCAAGTACGGCAATACTTCTAAAGGTACTGGTTTCTTGCCGGAGCTTTTCCCGTCGCTAGCTAGGCGTCCGGTACTTGCGTGTCCTTCCACGCCGTCGCAATCGCAAACTTGGTGGCAGTGGCCCCGATTAAGGGATTAAGGTTCATGAGTCCTTAAAACGCGCGTTTTTTGCACCACTGCCATAACTTATAAAAGATCAAATTGCTTTCCACGCGACACCGCCCCTCGCCGTGCTGCCGTTAGGCGCGTGACGAAGTCCATCCTGCTTTTTGGTGCCCCTACTCAGCAGGCATTGGTCAGCCGGGGTCCCAAATCCGTTTGCAGCCGTCATCGTGATACAGCACACTGGACTTATCAGCGTTTGGGTGCCCCCTACTTGCTGCGTCTATCCAGCGGACGATGCCGCTCGAAAAACAATCTCAATCCTAAATTTCAAAAAACACCGGAACGGCACCGCACAACACCACTGTTTATTCAAATGCCACGCGCCACCGTCCCGGTTTAGCCTGCCGCGCTTGGATGGGTGTTTACGTGCGCGGCATTGCGCCCTGCATCCACGCCAGGGCCCAATCTCTAGCTGTGTCCTTGGGTGATAGCGGCGCGCAAGCCGTCTAGTGCGCGCTCGTGTGCCTGAATACAGCGTAATTCTTGCCGTGCGGTTCGGCGGTCGTCGTGGTCTAGCCAGTACATCAACCGTTGCTCGGAAGCAGTCAGAAGGTTTTGTTGCCAGCGAATAAGCTGTTCGTGTCGTGGCTGTGCCAAGTGCGCCGCAATTTCGGCGCGTTGTTCTGTTGATAAATCCGCGTAAGCCATTGTCTTCACCTGTGAGGCCGTCCGTGATTGGCGGCAGGCTGGCGCGTTACCAGCCCACCGCTTTCCCTAGCGTGCGAGCAACGCCCCTGCTCGCTGTGGGGGGATAGCACCGGCACGGATCGAACGTGCATCTTCAGCTTTGGGCTGGTGCTCTACCCGCCTTACCCACTTCAGCATGCTAGGGGGCTTAGCAATTGAGCTACGGTGCTAGATTTGATTGCGGGCCAGAATCTCACTGGCGTGCGTGTTCTCTCGGCTTCTCTCTAGGGTCGCGTGCGATAAGCCGACCTGCCCTAACGCGCCACGGGGAACGCAACGAAGCACCTGAAGTGCCTACGCAATCAAACTCAAAAACCTGAGCGGGCGCGTGCGGTGCTCAGCGTTGCCATTCGCCCGATGGCAGGGGCCGAGACGCGCCCATAATTCAAAAACACATCACGCACGCGGCTTCTTGCCAGTGCGGTCGTATAGTCCCAAACGGTCTTCCCGCTCCATCACGCCCAGTAACCGGGCTTTCAGCTTTTGAAATTCGGCGGGCTGCATTGCTTCCGCCTTTGCCACGCACGCGGCGCAGTGTTGGTGGCGGCGCTGGCGTGGATTGTTGCAATTTGGGGTTGCGCATTTGCTCACTGCCTATCCTTTGCGGGCGGCTCGCCGGGGATGCCGGATGCGCCGCCCGCTGCGTTCAGGGGG
>CAZFYY010000073.1:2456-4291 GCA_964523425.1 uncultured Gammaproteobacteria bacterium | reverse complement strand
GCACGAGATGCTGCTGCTGCGCGATGACGGCGTGTATCGGCATATCCGGTTCAAGCGACCAGGCACAGGGTGCATGCACTTCGACCTGATCACGTGGCCGGGCTATCTCTGCTACACGGGCGACATGGGCACGTTCGTGTTCTCTCGGCTGAACGACATGTTCGAGTTCTTCCGCACCGATCGGGAGTACGGCCGGCGCCGCGGCGACCGGCGGCTGTTCGTGAACCACGACTACTGGTCCGAGAAGCTCGAGGCGGTCGACGGGAAGCGGCAGTTTGGCTGTGCGACGGAATACAGCGTCGCGGCGATGCTTGCCTACGTGAAAAGAGTTCGACTGAGTTGGATCCGCGACGCTTTCAACCGCCGCCTCCTTTCAAAGGAGGAAAGGAAGGCGTTGTGGCACGAAGTAGAAGAAAAGGTGATTGATCGTCTTAAGTACGAAGACGAAGAGGAGGCCTATCGAGCTCTGCGGGAATTCGAGTGGCTGCCGGACCGTTTGCGGTGCGGGCCGAGGTATGAGTTCAGAGACTACTGGGAAGAGAATTTCCACCAGTACACGCACCGGTTCCAGTGGTGCTGCTTCGCGTTGGCGTGGGGGATCGAGCAGTACGACATGGCGAAGGAGGTGGCGTGGTGATTCGAATGCGAATGCCGATGGTGGTTGGGGTGAATGCCGAAGATGCGCGCCGTGATCAGGCTTACATGGAGGCGCTGCTGGAGCGAGGCCAGCACCCGCAGGCGCCCGCAGTGCGGCTTTCCAAGGCGGCCGATGGGTTCTGGTACGTGGATGTGCGGCGCACGGCGACGGGTGCGTTCAGCAGCGATTCGCGCCACGCGAGCCTTGACGAGGCGCTGGAGCGGGTGCAGGAGGTGGCAAGATGAAGATGGCCAGAGCGAGCGAGAACGACATCGAAGTCAGCATGGAGATCGCGTCGATCATCGATGACTTGGTGAGCGGCTATCGACCCTGGAAGGTCTTCGGCGCCGACGATGACAACGGTGGCGGACTCTTGGACATGGAGTCAGCAGACGACCTGCGGGCGGTGGTGGAGAAGCTGGTTGAGATTGCCGGCCGCGGTTCGTTGTTCCGGGTGATTTGGGGTATGGCCGTTGCCATGGATCCGAAGAACGAGGTATTCGACCCCGCCGCCGATGCGCTCGAACTGCATCCGAGGTTCGACGCTATGGCGAAGGAGGCTGCGCGGTATCGGCTACTCCGCGCGCATCGGCCTGGGCTACTACTCGACATCCTCGACGAGCCGCCAAATCCGAACGAGCGCAACGCGCTACATCTCGACCGCGAGATTGACGCGCGCCTGCCCTTCCCAGCGAAGACACCCCTCGCCGGCCAGCGGCCGGCCTGATTAACCCTGACCGCGGGGCGCTCGCCTTCGGGCGGGCTCCCCGCACCCCTCTCGAGTATCAACCGGCGGCCACGGCGGCCATGAAGAGGGGGCCGATCCACCCGACGCGCGCTGCTGACTGATGGAAGCGCCCGTTTCCACCTCGCCTTCGGGCGGGGTTTTTTTGGGGTTTGTGCCGTTTTCGGCAAAAGGTTGTCGGGTAATCCCCGGCTGACTGATGGATGACCCCTTTAACCTGTGCTAAGTCATTGATTTTGGAGAACCATGCTTCCATCAATTGCCTTCATTTTTCCACCAGTTGCCGCGCCGCTTCCACCAGTTGTGGATAACTTTCCATCAGTCTGTTTTTCGGCTCCACCGGTCTTATTCCTCTCTCTCCCTTTGTTTACAAGGAAGAGAGAGAGAAAAGGGCGTCCATCAGTCGGCGCTTATTTCCATCAGTTGCATTTTGCATATAAAGACCATTCCACC
>CAZFYY010000073.1:0-2446 GCA_964523425.1 uncultured Gammaproteobacteria bacterium | reverse complement strand
GTTTAACCTTGAGGCGGGGGCGCTTCCATCATCCACCAGAGAAATGCCCCTGCCTTCCCTGAATCTGGAGGGGGTGACGGCATGACGTCGAGCATCGAGCAGCACATCGCCGAGTTCCTGGAGTGGAAGCAGATCAACCGCGGCCGCGCGCCGCGCACGGTGCAGGTGTATGGCCTGGCGCTGGCTCGCCTCGGGCAGTTCCTGGCCGGGCAGGATCACCTGATTGCGACGCATGACCAGCTCGTGCTGTTCACCGGGAAATGGCTGTACGACCGCGGGTTGCGCGATCCGCTGAGCCGCAAGACGCACGTGTCGGCGGTGCGCGAGTTCTACAAGTGGCTGGCCGGGCGCGGCCTGGTGCGGGGGAATCCGGCGGAGCACGTCGCGCATCCGCGCGTGGGGCGGCGGCTGCCTCGCGTGATGACGCTGGGCCATGCCGAGCAGTTGATGTGGGCGCCGGACTACTCGACCTTCGAGGGTGTGCGCGATGCGGCGATGATCGCGCTGCTGATGGGGTGCGGGCTGCGGGTGTCGGGCCTGACGGGTCTGAACGAGTCGAATGTCCAGCCTGCGGTGGTGGATGGCGAGCAGCGCCTGACGCTACGCACGATCGAGAAGGGCGGGAAGGAACGGCAGATCCCGATCCCGACACAGGCCGATCTGCTGCTGAGGGTGTATCTGCAGCACCCTGCGCTGGCCGAGATCGATCGAACCCTGCCAAGCGGCGACAAGGTGCTGTTCGTGTCGACCAAGAACCGCAGCGTGCCGGCGCACGAGTACCACGGCGAAGCTCGGCGCCTGCGCAGGAAGGGCGTGCTGCGGATGATCCAGACCTACGGCCGGCGCATCGGGCTGCCGCCGGAGATCGCGCACCCGCACGCGCTGCGCCACATGTTCGGTACCGAGCTCGCCGAAGAAGACGTGCCGACGATCACGGCCGCGAACCTGATGGGCCACACCGACCCGAAGAACACGGCGATCTATCAGCACCTGGCAATGCGCAAGCTCACGCGAACGCTCGACAAGGCAAACCCGCTGGCGAAGATGAAGACGCCAGTGTCCGACCTGCTTTCCTCGATCAAGAAGGGGTAATCGACATGGCTTCACAGGGCATCCAGGCGGGCGCTTCCGTCGTGACTGAGGGGCGCAATGCGCAGTCGGCGGCTGCCGCCAAGCGGGAAAGGTGGGCGCGGGTTGGCGGTCTCGCACCATCTCAATATGTAAGCAAAACCGCGCTATGCCTGTTACGTCGATGCGGGGCGCGGTGCGGGCGCTTGTTCGTCGTCCTACAAATTGCGAACTTGGTGCGCGGTGATGCCTGGCTTTGCGGGGTGCGGCCGTGACTGAAAAGCGAACTCGGCGTGACGAAATTGCACAGGGCGATCTGTTCGGCGGGGCTGGCGAGCTCGATCGGCAGGGCGCGCAGGGGGTGGGGGCTCGGCAGGCGGGCGGATCCGCGGCCGGCGGGGGGGGTGAGTACCTGGGAATGTGCGGCGCGCAGAACTTTTGCCCTTCGGATGATCCGCGATTCGAGGATTTGCGGCGGATGGGGCTACCGCGGGCGTGGCTGGTGGTCGCGGAGACGGTTGGGTTCGATGCGTGGCTCGAGGTGTGGCGGCGGATCTCGGCGGATGAGAGCCTGTTGCACGATGGAGGGCAGCGGATGCCGAAGCTGCGCAGCTACGAGGCGTATCTGCGGTATCAGCGGAACCGCTACATCGAGGCGCTCGCGGGGCGGGGGATGAGCGTTGCGCAGGTGGCGCGCGCGGTGGCGCGCAACCTGCGTGAGCCGCTCGACGAGAAGCACGTAGCGAAGATCATGCGGCGGCGCTAGGCTGACCGCAGAGAGAGAGGAGGGAGCATGGGCGGATTGGCGAGCGGCGCGCGCGAGCGGCGCGCCGTGGTGTATGTGCGGGTGAGCACCGCGCGGCAGGCCGAAGACGGCCTGCCGATCGAAAGCCAGGTGGAGCAGTGCCAGGCGAAGGCGCACGCGCTCGGCGCGCGCGTGCTGCGGGTGTTTCGGGACGAGGGGCTGTCGGGCCGCACGACGCGGCGGCCGGCGTTCGTCGAGGCGATGGAGTTCTGCGAGCAGACCCGCGTCGACCTGTTCATCTGCTGGAGTACCAGCCGGTTCGCGCGGAACCGGCTGGATGCGGCCCTGCACAAGCGGACGTTGGCGCGGCTGGGCACGAAGCTGGTGTATGTGTCGCAGGACTTCGGCGACGCGGACGATGCGTGGCTGACCGAGGCCATCATCGAGGTGATCGACGAGCAGTATTCGCGCACGATCGCGAAGGACACGCGGCGCAGCATGCGCAAGAACGCCGAGGACGGATACTGGAACGGCGGGAAGGTGCCGTTCGGGTTCGAGACGGTGGCGGCGGAGATGATGCGCGAGGTGGTGCGCTCGTGCGACGACGCGGCGAAGCTGCGCCAGGTGATGAGT
>CAZFYY010000072.1:0-4355 GCA_964523425.1 uncultured Gammaproteobacteria bacterium | reverse complement strand
GCCTAAATCAAAACAACAGAAGCAGGAAATTTCCCGTGACATCTCCGTCCGCCTCGAAAAGGCCAAGTCGGTCGTGTTCACCAGCTTCACTGGTTTGGGCGTCAAGGACAACGAAGCGCTGCGCGCCTCATTGTACGAGCAGAACAGCGAATATTACGCCGCCAAAAAGACTCTCTTGAAGCGCGTTTTGGCTGAGGCAAAGATCGAAGGCTCTGATACGGCCGAGTTTGACGGACAAGTTGCTGTCACTTTCGGATACGAAGACGAGGTCGCTCCTGCCAAGCTCATCGCTAAGTTTATCAAGGACAACGAAGGCAAGATGGCATTCCTCGGGGGCATCCTCGAAGGTCGCTATATCGACGCCGCCGGAGTCCGTGAATTGGCGACACTGCCGTCCAAGGAAGAGCTCTACGCCAAGATCGTCGGCTCGATTAATGCTCCGGTTTCCGGATTTGTTAACGTACTGGCCGGCAATCTCCGTTCGCTCGTTCGCGTCCTTTCCGCTATCCAGGAAGCAAAATAACCTGCCTTTAATCATTTTTAATTAAACCTATGTCCGAAGAAGTAAAGAATGACGAAGAGGTCGTCGTCCCGGCTAAGTTCCAGGACCTCGTCGCCGGCATCGAGAAGATGTCCGTCCTCGACCTCGCTGAATTGGTTAAGATCCTCGAAAAGAAGTTTGGCGTTTCCGCCGCTGCCCCTGCCATGATGATGGCTGGCCCGGCCGCTGCCGCCGCTGTCGTTGAAGAAAAGGACAGCTTTGACGTTGAATTGTCCGAATCCGGCGCTAACAAGATTGCCGTCATTAAGGCTTTGCGCGAAGTAATGCCTGAACTCGGTTTGAAGGAAGCCAAGGACGTTGCCGACGGCGCTCCAAAGATTGTCAAGGAAGGCGTTAAGAAGGAAGACGCTGAAAAGATGAAGGCCAAGCTGGAAGAAGCTGGCGGTAAGGTTACTTTGAAATAACCTCATCTCTTTCTTGCTTAAAAGCCTCCCCGAAAGGGGAGGCTTTTTTAATAAGGAGTTTTTTTAACTATGGTTAATAGGGCTATTTCACGATATGCACAGCGTCCAATCGGTACACATTCTGCCCGCTCAAGAGATACATCTTCTTGTTTGCTTCATCGAGAGCCAGCCCGTGCAGGTTGTCGAATGAATCGGAAGTATACTGAGCCAGATATTTTCCATCATCAGTATAGATGAGTAGTCGCTTTTTGGACGGCTCAAGGACGTAGAGGTAATTGAGATCAGGGGAGGCAACCGCTGCCGTCGGTTCTTCGAGGGGCGGAGTGGTCGGATCGAGCGTCAGGTTTTCCGCATAGCCGCCGGCCATTTTTTTAATTTGTTTGTCGCCGGTCAGGTAGATGCGGCCGTCGATGGAGAGGGAAGAGACAGCCGGGAGGGTAATAGCGTCTTTGTTCCAGGCCTGGCGATTGGAAAAGCTGAAGGTCTTTTTATCCTGATTGAAGCGATAGACTGATTTGTCGCTGAGTGAGACCGCGTAAAGACGGGTGTTATAGATGACTGCGTCGGAGGTTCCGGCGGGGAAGTTCTCGATTACGGCTTTTTTAAAGGCATCAGCCTCGCTATAGCGGACGAGCGCTGTTCCGTCCCAGAAGTAGGCCGTGCCGTCATCCTGCGAGGCGCGAATGGCTGAACCGGAGAAACCGTCGTATGTTAGGGTGGCTACCTGGCCATTGGCATCAATCGCATAGACATTTTTTGATTCGCCGCGCGGGGCGTACAGCGCGCCACCGGCCAGAGCGAGGCTGTCGGCCGCCGCCGGCAGAACAGCAAAGGCGGCCGGATCTTTCAGGCGGGTAACGGCGAAGAGCGAGTCGAGCCGCGTCTGATAACGGGTAGTGAGGTCGGCCAGGGCGGCCTTATCCGATTCGGTCTTGTTTGGCAAACCGTTTAGCAGTGCGCCCATTTCTTCAACGAGGGTGCGGGCACCTTCGGTGTTTCCGTAGAGCAGCGAGGCTTCTAGCTGGTGCTCTTTTTGCTCAAAAGAGGCTTGGACTTCGCTCAAACGAGCCGCCGCCGCTTTTCGTTGGGCGGTAATACCCCCGTAGATAAGATTGCCGGCAAAGCCGACGATGCAGAGAACAATGACTGACAGT
Organism: uncultured Gammaproteobacteria bacterium; assembly: GCA_964523425.1. GTDB lineage: Bacteria > Patescibacteriota > Patescibacteriia > Patescibacteriales > Patescibacteriaceae > Patescibacterium. Next base: position 2,235 of record CAZFYY010000072.1, on the reverse strand, counting down.
AGTATTTTGTTGCGCAGGGTAAGTCGGCTAAAGCGTTCCGGGACGGCCCGGGCGGCAAGCAGAAGGCGGCGGAAGGCGGCGCGAGCTTTTTCGATTGAACTGCGCCGAGCCTCGGCATTGGTAATCCAGGAAAAAGCTGCCCGGATTCCATCGGCCCCAACAGAAGTGATAACGCGCAATACGTCGATGCTTTTCTGCCCCAGATTCCAAGAGGAGCGGCGGGAATTAAGCCGGCTCGTTGCCAGATTAAGCTGGCGGGCCGTACCCTGGGCGAAGCTTTTAATCGTCGCGGTCTGCGGCTGAATTCGGTTGAACCATTTTTTAATAGTAAGCAGTCCGCTCGGGCTCAGCAGCTGTTCGGTCTTTTCCTGAGTGAGGTTGAGGCGCTCGACTGATCCCTGACCGCCGAGAGGAGCGGCGGCTACTTCGCTTGGTTGTCCCTGTGGGATGGCGTATTCTTCGCCGCTGGTATTTTTAACAATAAGAGCGAAGAAGGGGACAAAGGCATCGGTTTGTTCCAGAAGGAGTTTGATTTGCTCGGCGGCGCTGGTGGGCGGAAGAGTAGTGATAATGTCGAGCAGCTGCTTTTTGGAAAGATATTCGAGAACCGCTTCATTGGCAAAGAGGAAATAGCCCTGCGATGGGATCTGGCCATTGACGACGTTGGCAAAAAGTTTTTGTTGAGTCGCCAGTTCCTGCGTCGGGTCCTGGGTTTTTTCCGAGATATCCAGCAAGTTATAATCAAGAATCACGCCGTTAGCTTTCGGCTTGGGACGGTAGAGTAGCATGGCCTTGTTCGCGCCGGTGTGGGCGAAGAGGAGGCGGTTCTTATGCAAAACGCCGATGACAATATTTAGGCTGCCCGGGCGGAGAGCCATCTTTTGTGTTTCCAGAAATTCGGCGATGCCATGATTTAACTTAGTCAGAGCCGCTTCGAAGATGTAATCGATTTTCAGGTTGGCGATTTTGTCGCGAAGAAAGAACTGTTCGTTCTCGTAGTAGTGCTTATAAATCTCTTTGACGATGAAGTCAGCGAGAGCGAAGTCATCCGCCCGGCTTTGGTCAATCTCCATCAGCACGAATAGCCGGCCGACGAGCAGTTCCTCCTCGGCGGAAGGCTGGCTGACAAAGGCTTTGCTCGTGAGAGTTGATTTCTGCTTCGGATTAACGGTCAGCGGGGCAACTTTATAGCTCATAGGAGGAGTAGTTGGTGATGGATGATTTGACGCTCAGATGATAATACTATACTATGAAAATCAATAAAAATCAAAGGAATGCCTGATCTATGGAAAGTCCCGCGCAACGCTCATTAATCGACCGGCTGGCGGCTATCCTGGTGACGCAGGCCGAGGCCACGGCCGTACCGCGCATACTTAATATCGGCGCGGCGCACAGTACTCTTATTGAAGAAGGGCTGATTGCTGCCGGAGCACGTTTTTGCGCTGATCGGATTGATGTTGAGGATTGCAGCGCCTCAGGCCGCTTTGTCGGCACGTGTTACCGCGGCAGCGTTGAGAATATGTCGGCACTGGCCAGCGGCGCCTATGATGCGGCCTTTGCCAACTACGTCCTGGAACATGTTTCTGATATTTCTGCCGCCGCCCGCGAAATTAAGCGAGTCCTTAAGCCTGGCGCTCCCTTTGTTCTTTCCACGCCTAATCCGCGCGCGCCGGAATTTATCTTTTCCCGTCTTACGCCGTTGTGGTTTCATCAGCTTTTTCGCGGCAATAGCCAGGTGGAAGGCGAGCGCGCCTACGAAACAACCTATGCCTATCGTTCGATTGATGATTTAGTGGCGCGTTTTTCCGAGGCAGGCTTTCTGGCTCCGGAAATTAGGTATTTTCCAGTCACCGCCGTGTATCTTTCGCGCATTCCTTTTATCAGCCGGCTCAGCCGGATATACGATCGCTGCTGTGCCGCGCTTGGCTGGAAGAGCCTTCTCGGCAACGTCTGCCTCGTCTTTAATTCGTAATCTATGCTCGCAAAACTTTTCGGATCGACCGCTCGCGTTAAGATCCTCAAGCTATTCCTGCTCAATGCCGATACCTCGTATTATATACGGCAGATTTCGCGCCATCTGGCCCTGCAGCCGAATGCCGTTCGGCGTGAGCTCGATAACCTCGAGACCATGGAATTGCTGACGAGCCATCAGGGGGAAGAAGGGGATGAAGCCTTTGCCGACGAGAAGCCGGGCAAGAACGATCGCAAATACTTTCAGGCCAATAAGCAATTCGT
>CAZFYY010000071.1:0-4714 GCA_964523425.1 uncultured Gammaproteobacteria bacterium | reverse complement strand
CAGCTGATCCATTCCATGTTCTTCCGTTTCGACCGTTACGACTTCGACCGCGTCGGTCGCTATAAGATCAACAAGCGCTTCGGTTTTGATATTCCTAATAACAAGTCTACCCGCATCCTGCGCCGCGAAGATTTGGTCGCCATCATCGGCGAAATCATCCGTCTGAACATTACTCAGGACAAAGAAGACGATATCGACCACCTCGGCAACCGCCGCGTCCGCGCCATTGGCGAATTGATCCAGAATAAGACCCGCATCGGACTGGCTCGTATGGAGCGCATCATCAAAGACAAGATGAGCATCATGGAGCTCGACTCCCTGAGTCCGAACAAGCTGATCAACGCCCGTCCGGTCATGAGCGTCGTCAAGGAATTCTTCATGTCTTCCCAGCTCTCACAGTTCATGGACCAGACCAATCCGCTGGCTGAGCTCGAGCACAAGCGCCGTTTGTCGGCGATGGGTCCGGGCGGCTTGACCCGCGAACGCGCCGGCTTCGAAGTTCGCGACGTGCATACCACCCACTATTCCCGCATCTGTCCAATCGCGACGCCGGAAGGACCGAATATCGGTCTCGTCGGCCACTTCGCCAGCTATGCCCGTCTCAACAACTACGGTTTCATTGAAGCGCCATACCGCAAGGTTGTACATGAAAAGGACGGCCGCTCCAAGGTAACGGACGAAATCGTCTACCTTGACGCCTTTGAAGAAGAAAAATACATCTCTACTGCCTTCACTACTCCGGTTGACGAGAACGGCTATTTCACGGTGGCCAAGGCGGAAGTGAGAAAGTATGGCGAACCAGCGATTGAAGCCGTTTCCAAAATTGATTTGATCGGCGTTGCGGCAAACCAGATTGTCTCGGTGGCTACTTCGCTTATTCCATTCCTTGAACACGACGACGGTATTCGCGCCCTCATGGGAACGAACATGCAGCGTCAGGCCGTTCCGTTGATTGCCGCTAAGGCGCCGATTGTCGGTACTGGCGTCGAGGCGCGCGCCGCTTCCGACTCCGGACACGTTATCCTGGCCGAAGCAGACGGGGAAGTCATCAAAGCCGACGGTGTCCAGATTGTTGTCCGTGACAAGAATGGCAAGGATTATGTCCATAAGCTCAGCAAGTTCCTCCGTTCTAACGCCTCGACTTGTATCAACCAGCGCCCGACCGTTAACCGCGGCGACAAGGTAAAGAAAGGCCAGATCATGACCGACGCCTCTGCTATTGACGGCGGCGAACTCGCGCTCGGCAATAACGTCCTAGTCGCTTTCATGACTTGGGAAGGTTATAACTACGAAGACGCTGTTATTATTTCTGAACGTCTGGTTAAAGAAGATCTTTATTCCTCGATTCACATCGAGCACTATACGATTGATGTCCGCGATACCAAACTCGGTCCCGAAGTCGTTACCAACGACATTCCGAACATTTCTGAAGACAAGCTCAACAACCTCGACGAACGCGGCATTATCCGCATTGGTGCTGAAGTCTCGAGCGGCGACATCCTTGTCGGTAAGATTACGCCAAAAGGCGAAACAGAGCTCTCCGCTGAAGAAAAACTCTTACGCGCCATCTTCGGTGATAAAGCGAAGGACGTTCGCGATTCCTCTCTCTATCTGGAACATGGCGAACACGGCAAAGTGGTTGACGTAAAGATTTTCTCTCGCGAGCAGGGCGATAAGCTTTCGGCTGGCGTTATTCAGTCCATTCAGGTGACTGTTGCCAACCTCCGCAAGCTCCGCGCCGGCGACAAGATGGCCGGCCGCCACGGTAACAAGGGCGTCGTTTCTAAGATTGTCCCGCAAGAAGATATGCCGTATCTCGAAGACGGCACGCCGATTGATATTATCTTGTCGCCGCTCGGCGTCGTTTCCCGTATGAACATGGGTCAGGTGCTGGAGACGCACCTTGGCTTCGCCGCCCATAAGCTCGGTTATAAGGTTGCGACTCCGCCGCTTAACGGTATTAACGAAGATACTATCCGCGAAGAGCTGATTAAGGCCGGCCTGCCGATCGACGGCAAGATTCCGCTGAAGAACGGCAAGAACGGCGAATATTTCGATAACAAGACCACGGTTGGTTATAAGTACATGCTCAAGCTCAACCACATGGTTGAAGACAAGATCCACCAGCGCTCGATTGGTCCGTACTCGCTCATCACTCAGCAGCCGCTCGGTGGTAAGGCGCAGTTCGGTGGCCAGCGTTTCGGAGAAATGGAAGTGTGGGCTTTGGAAGCGTACGGTGCCGCTCATACCCTCCAGGAAATCTTGACCATTAAATCCGATGACGTCGCCGGCCGTTCGAAGGCGTATGAATCGATCATTAAGGGCGAGGTTATCCGCAAGCTCAACGTTCCGGAATCGTTTAACGTTCTTGTCCGTGAACTGAAGGGTCTGGGTCTTGACGTTGAACTCCTTGACCGCGATCGAAAGCCAATTTCCCTTGAGAAGGGGAATGAAGAAATAGAGCCAAACCGTCCGGGAGCGCCTGTCGACGCCTCCGTCACTCGTGCCATTGAGTCACCCGCCGCTTAGGCCTTAACCGCATCATCCATATGATCAACCCTATCAAGACCTACGACTTCGAAGCCATCAAGCTCAAGCTTGCTTCTCCGGAAGCGGTGCTCAGCTGGACGCACGGCGAAGTGACCCGTCCGGAAACTATTAACTACCGCACCCAGAAGCCGGAAAAGGACGGCTTATTCTGTGAAAAAATCTTCGGTCCTTCCAAGGACTGGGAATGCTATTGCGGAAAATATAAGAAGATCCGCTATAAGGGCATTGTCTGCGACAAGTGCGGCGTCGAGGTGACGCGCGCTCTCGTTCGCCGCGAACGCATGGGTCACATCAAGCTGGAAACCCCCGTTACGCACATTTGGTTCCTGCGCGGCCTGTCCTCTAAGGTCGGCTTGGCGCTTGATCTGTCAATGCAGTCTCTGGAAAAAGTCGTTTATTTTGCCAGCTTCATTATCACGGATGTTAACGAGGAATTGAAGCAGGCGACCATCGACGCCATCAAGCTTGAATACAAGACTAAGAAAAAGTCCCTGGAAAATGATTTTAGCGACCAGGCCACCAAGATTCGCGCCACTAAGTCTCAGTTGGTAAAAGATGGCAAGAGCCCGCTCGAAGCGACCAGCCAGGTTGAAAAGGAAATCGAGGGATTGGAAAAAATTCGTGATGAAAAGTTCCTCAGCCTTGATGGCGCCTTTATCCAGGCTCAGAAAGAATTGAAAGACCTCAAGCCGCTGACGATCGTTTCAGAAAGCGCCTATCAAAACCTCTCTCTTAAGTACGGCCATATTTTCACGGCCGGCATCGGCGCCGAAGCGGTGCGCCAGCTTTTGGAACGTATCGACCTCGGCAAGGAAGTGAAGGAGCTGGAAAAGAATCTGATCGATTGCGTTGAATCGAAGAAAGAAAAGCTCATCAAGCGCCTTAAGTTCTTCAAGAACCTTAAAGCCAACGGCATTAACCCGGCCTGGATGGTCATGACGGTTATTCCGGTCATTCCGCCAGACCTGCGCCCGATGGTAGCTCTCGACGGCGGACGTTTCGCGACCTCCGACTTGAATGACCTCTATCGCCGCATCATCAACCGTAACAACCGTCTCAAGCAGCTCCTGGAACTGAACGCTCCGGAAGTCATTTGCCGTAACGAAAAGCGCATGTTGCAGGAAGCGGTTGACGCCCTCATCGATAACTCAATCCGCCATGGCAAGACTGTCGTCGCCTCCACCGGTCAGAAGCGCATGCTAAAGTCTCTGGCCGACTCGCTCAAGGGTAAGCAGGGACGCTTCCGTCAGAACCTGCTCGGTAAGCGTATCGACTATTCCGGTCGTAGCGTTATCGTTGTTAACCCGAGCCTTAAGCTTGACCAGTGCGGCCTGCCGAAGCGCATGGCCATTGAGCTCTTCAAGCCATTCATTATCTCTAAACTCATTCAGCGTGAAATCGTTCACAACGTTCGCAGCGCTTCCCGCTATATCGAAGCCGGCCATGACGAGGTCTGGGACATCCTCGAAGAAATTATTGAAGGCGCCTTCGTTCTTCTTAACCGCGCTCCGACCCTGCATCGTCTCGGCATTCAGGCCTTCCGTCCGACTCTGATCGAAGGTTTGGCGCTGCAAATCCACCCGCTCGTTTGTACGGCGTTCAACGCCGACTTCGACGGCGACCAGATGGCTGTCCACGTTCCGTTGACTGAAGAAGCAATTGCTGAAGCACGCGACCTCATGCTCGCTTCGCACAACCTCCTCAAGCCAGCGACCGGGGACCCGGTGGTCGCTCCAGATAAGGATATCGTCTGGGGAACGTTCTACATGACGAGCTTGATCGATGCCGATGCCAAGCCAGTTCGCACGTTCTATGGACCAGAGGAAGCTAAATCTGCTTACCAGCTCGGCGGCATCAAGCTGCGCGAGAATATCAGCGTTTTCTTCGGTGAAAAAGGCATGGTCACGACGAGCGTCGGCCGTATCATTTTCAATGACATTCTGCCGGAAGGACTGCGCTACGTTAACGAAGTCGTCAACAAGGGCAAGGTCAAAGCCATGGTTAAGGAATGTCTGCGTTACCACGGTGAGGCCCGCACCGTTCAGCTGCTTGATGAAATGAAGAAGGTCGCGTTTGCCTTCATTACCAGCTCCGGACTTTCCTGGGGCATGGGCGACTTGCCGTACTTTGAAGGCGTAACCACGCTTGTTAAAGAAGGCAGTGC
>CAZFYY010000070.1:0-4748 GCA_964523425.1 uncultured Gammaproteobacteria bacterium | reverse complement strand
GCGTTTGTTTTGTATTTATTTGTAATGATAAGGGATAACGAATTCCTGACGCTTCTTAATGTTTTTGTAACGCTTGGGTTTCTGTTACTTGCGATGCGGGCGGTGACGGGGGAAAGCGTGATTGATTTCCGTCTACCTGATTATCTTAAGACAATAATCCTTTTACCTTTCAAAATTCTGCGCCGCGCCCTTGAGGCCATCTCGCTTTTATTCCGCCCCGGTCAGAATTCTCCGGCTGGCTGGCGGGCGTCGGTGATCAAAGGGATTGTTATGGCTCTGCCTTTTTTGATAATCTTCGGTCTGCTTTTCGCTTCGGCTGATGCTGCCTTTAAGCAGTTCTTTACTTCTATCTTCACTTTTACGATTCCGGATACTCTGTTCGGCCATCTGGTATTTATTGTTGGTCCGTTCGTTATTAGTCTGGGAGTGTGGGCTTTGCTGTTCATTAACTCGGCCACCAAAAAATCCGCCCCCATCTCTGAATCGCCGGTAAACCTGCCAGTTGGAAGCCGGAGCCTGGAGACGAGTATTTTTCTCTGGCTGATTGCTACGCTGTTCTTGATCTTTATCATTTTCCAGGTGGCATATCTCTTTGGCGGAGCGGCTAATATCACCGCGGCTGGCTTTACCTATGCCGAATACGCCCGGCGCGGATTCTGGGAACTCTTGGTCGTGGCGTTTATAACGCTACTGATACTGCTCGTCACCGACTTTTATACTAAACGCGGCCTGCCCCGCCTGAAGTGGTTTACGCTACCGAGTCTGGTCTTAATCGGCGAGATATTCATTATCATGACCTCGTCTTTCAAGCGCCTCATGCTGTATCAGTCCGCCTATGGCCTGACGACGCTGCGCCTGTATGTCGCTGGTTTCATTATCTTCCTTGCTGTTATTTTTGCGCTGTTGGCTTTCAAGCTTTGGCGTGAGAAGCAAGACAGTTTTTTCGCCTTCGCTGCCCTGCTCGTTATGATTGCCTTCCTGCTCGGCATGAATGTGCTCAATCCGGATAACTTTATCATTCGGCAGAACATCGCCCGCTTCGAGAAGACTGGTGCTATCGACGCGGAGTACCTGGCGTGGCAGCGTTCAGCTGATGCCGTACCGGCACTGCTTAATGTCTATGGACGCTTGCCGACAGACGCTCAAGAGCCGTTGCGCGGTTCTTTGGAAGCGATTAAGCAGCACTTAGAAAAGGCCTCGACGCACTGGGAGTCATTTAATATTTCGCGTCGCGCCGCCCTAATTCAACTGCGAGAAGAATTCAAAAAACAATGATTTTCCGCGAACTACTTTATAGCCAGGAGCACCTCCAGCTCCTCGACACCTATCAGTCAAGCCTGCCGCATGCCCAATTCATGCAATCAAGCAAATGGGCGGCGTTTCAACAGGCGCGCGGCAATCGTGTCGCTCTTATCGCTGACGAGAATAAGGAAATAGTTTTTCTCGCCCTGCGTCAGGCGCTCGGCAGCCGTTCGTACTGGTATGTCCCTCGTTTTGATATTCCGGACGGCAGCGAAGAATTGTTCCGCGAAATTGATCCGCGCGCCATCTTTATTCGCAGCGACATCATTCGCCGCGAAACAGGGGACAGGAACGCCTTTGTTCAGACGATTGACGTGCAGCCGAGCCGGACGCTTGTCTTGCCGCTGCGGGGTCCGGCTGACCGCCTGCTTGCTCAGATGCATCAGAAAACCCGCTACAATATCCGCCTGGCGCAGAAAAAAAATCTGGAGATTAAGAGCGGAGCGGAACATCTCGATGGCTTTTTGGAGATCCTCGAAGAAACGCGCAAGCGCGATAAATTTCGCTTGCATGGCCGGTCCTACTATATGGCTATGATTAATTCCGGCGCCGTCGAATTAAAAACGGTGTGGTCGGAAGGTCAGATGCTGGCCGGCAGTCTCATTGCGTATTTCGGCGACACGGTTACGTACGTGCACGGCGCGTCATCTTCGCGGCAGCGCCAGCTTATGGCGCCGTACGCCTTGCAATGGGATTCTATTCTCAAGGCTTGTGATGCGGGCTATGCCTGGTATGATTGGCATGGTATTGATGAGAAAAAATGGCCGGGCGTGACCCGCTTTAAGCTCGGCTTCGGCGGAGAGACGTTGGATTTCGCCGGAACCTTTGATAAGCCGCTTGCTCCTATCGCCTACGCCGGCTATACTATACTTCGGCGTCTGCGCCGCCTATTCTCCTAATCATAAGCGCCTTAAAGCCATCTCATGGATAAAATACTCTATTACATCAAACGGCTTATTCCCAAGAAAGTCTTTTCCTTTCTCTGGCCGCTGTATCACTTTTTTCTCGGCGTAGCGGGCAATATCATGTATCGCTGGCCGAGCCACCGCTTGATTGTCATTGGCGTTACCGGAACAACGGGCAAGACGACAACGACCTATCTTATCGCCAAGATGCTTGAGGGTGCTGGTTACAAGGTCGGCTATACTTCGACCGCCATGTTCGGCGATGGACAGAAGGAATGGCTCAACAATAAGAAAATGACCATGGTCGGCCGTTTCTTTACCTTCAAGATGATGCGCGCCATGGTTAATAATGGCTGTCAGTTTGCCGTCATCGAAACTTCGTCGGAAGGCATCATCCAGTACCGTCATCGTTTCGTTAATTACGATATCGCCCTCATCACCGGATTGTATCCGGAACATATCGAGTCGCATGGCAGTTTCGAGAACTACAAGGAAGCCAAAGGAATGCTCTTTGCTCACCTGAAAGATTGCAAGACAAAATACATCGGGGATGATATGACGGTGCGGCGGCCGAAGAGCGGTTTGCAAAAAACCGAATTGCGCCGCGTCAAGAAAACTATTATCGCTAATGCGGCCGATGAGCATGCGAGCTACTACCTTGATTTCTGGGCGGAAAAGAAATTTTCTTTTTGGCTTGATGGCCAAGGCCTGACAAAACATCGCTTCGATGATACGGTTGCGGAAATTTGCGCTCAGGCTCATTCTACGGAAAAGGGGAATGAGCTCGTGCTGCCCGACGGCCGAGTCTCGGTTAATTTACTTGGCGCCTTTAACTTAGTAAATTCATTGGCAGCTCTTTCTGTCGGTCTGGCACTCGATATCCCGCTCGCTCGGTTGGCAAATGGCTTGAGCGGAGTACATGGCGTACCGGGACGACTGGAACGGGTCGATGCTGGTCAGGATTTTACGGTGATTGTCGATTATGCCTTTGAGCCTCGAGCGGTTGAGAAATTGTATGAAACGGTTGATGCCTTGCCGCACCAGCGAATTATTCATCTGTTAGGCTCGGCGGGCGGCGGACGTGATCAATCGCGTCGGGCCGTACTTGGTGATTTAGCAGGTCGCCGGGCGACTATCGCCATCATTACCGACGAGGATCCGTATGACGAGAATCCTTTGGCTATTATCGCGCAGGTGGCGGCCGGGGCGGAGAAGGCCGGGATGATACCGAATGAAAATCTTTTCACTCTGAGTGATCGCCGAGAAGCCATCGCTAAGGCCTTTTCCTTAGCTCGTAGCGGCGATATTGTTCTGGTTACCGGGAAGGGAAGCGAGCAGGCCATCTGTCGGGCCCATGGTCGTCGGGAAGCTTGGGATGATAGGACAGTTTGCCGGGAGGAATTAGCTAAATTGAGTCGGCCTGTGGATAAGTAGGGCGGTACTTTGGATGGTTTTTTGAGTCTTAAAGAATGTTAGCTAGTATTAAACAATTTTTAGCCTCTTGACAATAATATATTTTAGGCAGTAATAGAGTTGACATTTCTTATTATTGCTGTTAATCTAGAGAGGAATCTTGTGCGATTTTTTATAAGCGAATTTGTAAACTCTATATAGCTTGCGCGGCCAAACCAGTAAGTCTCGGCAGTATGCCGATCTTCTAAAAATAAGGCCGTTTTTTTGTTTTTTTATCGCTTTGGAAATTTTTTCCCATGCGTGCCCTCTCTTCAGCGCCTTCTAACAAATTAAATAATTAGCCACGATTACGCCTCAAAGCCCCCTTGAGACGTTTGTCGTATTTACTTATCACTTATGTCAAAATCTCCCTCTTCGTCGCTGCGTCTCGCCAGCCGCCAGTACTTTACTCCCCAGGATGCTGTCATCCCGATGCCTGACCTGATCGAGGTCCAGAAGGATTCCTACGCCTGGTTTCTAAAGGAAGGCTTAGCTGACCTGTTTGAGGAAATTTCGCCGATCACAGATTTTATCGGTCGCGAACTGGAGCTCCATTTTGGAAAATATTATCTCGATGAGCCGAAGTTCGATGAAGCGGAGAGCAAGGCCAAGAATGTCACCTACGAGGCATCCTTGCGCGTGGAGACAACTTTATTGAATCAGAAGACTGGGGGCAAGATTACTCAGGAAGTCTTTTTGGGCGATTTCCCGCTCATGACCAAGAACGGTACCTTCATTATTAACGGTATCGAACGCGCTATCGTTTCTCAGCTCATCCGTTCCGCCGGCGTTATCTTCTCCGCCGAACAGATCCGCGGCCGCAAGTACTACGGCGCTAAGATTATCCCTAATCGCGGTGCCTGGATTGAGCTGGAAACTGACGCTGCCGGAGTTATCTGGGCACGTATCGATCGCAAGCGCAAAGTGGCTGTTACGTCGCTCTTGCGCGCTTTTGGTTTCGGCACCGACGAAGAAATCCGCTCGCTCTTCACTGAAATCAATATCGGTGAAGTTAATTATATCGATAACACCTTAGCTAAAGATACCGCTAAAGACGAAGCGGAGGGTTTGATTGAAGTGTATAAGCGC
>CAZFYY010000069.1:0-4925 GCA_964523425.1 uncultured Gammaproteobacteria bacterium | reverse complement strand
CCTCTATCGAGTTCGATAATTCCCGATATCAGTGTGGCAACCTCCAGATAATTCCCCAGCAGGCCAAAGGAGCGGACGGAAAACTGGATACCCAATTCCGCTACACAGAAAATATCCTTTTCACGCCGGATAACTATTTCCTGCCAAAACCCGAACCGAACGCCATTTTCATAAGCTATACCTTTAGCCAGGATTGTGAAAAAATCTACGCTATCGTCCAGACAAAAACCACTAAGGATATTTATGAATATGACAGTTATGGAAATTACGAACGGCTGACCGAGAATCTCTTTCCAGTTTTCAACGCCAAGGATGCCAATGAATATTTTGAGCGCGCCAAGCCCGATCCGTATTTTATCCATGCGGTCGACAAGAACAAACTTCTCGTCTCTTTTATCATGCCTACGACCGGTTTTGAAGAAGTGACCGATTTCACGACTCATCGCCTCTTCAGCATTTCTGAAAAGCGCTTCACAAAAGATATCGAATTCATCGAAGGCTATACCAGGAACGAACCAGGTAAGTTCTTTGTTCTTCCGCCGGCCATCCTGAATTTCCGTGATAACATCCTGAGTTATGCGGTGTGGCTCCTTCCGGAAGAAAAAATTGTTCGGAAGGATTATGATTTGAAACGTGAGAAAGTTGTTAAGACAGTGCCTTTGGATCCTGCTCTTTCTGAAGGCGGCTTTGAAAAAGCCCTTACCGACAAGACTATTTCTGTCCCCCTTTTCAATTGCCAGTTCAGTGAGATCGGCTATGATGCCTGCTGGGAACATGATTACAAGGACATCTTCCCTGAATAATACCGTCCAATAACTCTCAATCATATGAAGCACTATCTCCGCGCCGCCCTCTGGCTGCTCCTCGCCTATCATGGCATTTTTTTCCTCGTGCCCGTTATCCTCGGCTCACTGCCAATACTTCTCGTACTGGAACGGGGCGCCAGCTACGACTGGACCGCACTCCTGGCCTTTCTGATAGTTAATGCCGCTCTCTTCGCCACCACTTTCCTCTGCTATCGTCACATCTTTCATCGCCACCAGGCCTTGAAGGCGTCGCTTGCCGGAAGCTGCTTACTATTGCTAGCTGTTGCCGCGGCAATCCGCGTCATGTATCCCTCTATTCTCTGGCCGCTCGATATCGTTTCAATCGTGTTACTTGCCGGCGTTATCCTGAACTCCCGCCGTCTCAGCGCGCCTATATCCTGATTTCAGCTAGCGGTGCCTGATCGCGGAAAATAAAAAGGGCTTTGGAATTTCTTCCAAAGCCTTTATTGCTTACTACGGCAATCATTAGCGTGTATCCCTGTCGAGTTCGGCTTGCTTTTCCGCAGCCCTTTTTTTGCCTGCTTCGATAGCCGCCTCCCTGTCCGTAAATCCCGACACGTTCTCTGCTCCTCCGCACTTAACCCTGTACCCCCATTCTCCATTCCACCAATTCCTTACGTCCAATTGGAATATTCCGATTGTTTCAACTGGCTGCCACGCATGTTTGGTGACAAATTCTTTGCCGGCTTCCATAGCCGCTTCCAAAGACGCATGACCAGTCGAAGGGGCTACGCTATAACCTTCAAAGGTTCCGTACAGAATCGAGAAACGAGCTGTGTAGCTGTCGCCATCTTTACGGGCGGTAATCCTTACTCCATCCATCAACAAATCGTCTTTTTCGCTTTGTTGAGTATTGTTTTTTTCTTGTACCATGATATGTGATTTATTAGGTTCTTTTCAGGCCCGCTCAGAATTATGCGCAGCCCATAAAGAACCTAACAAATATATAGCAAAGAACGTAATAAACGATAATAACACATAATAATGATAAAGTCAATATATTATTATTAGGCCCTTTTCCCTCTAAATGTTATGCTTTTACTATGCAGACCCAAGCAGACCTGCGATCTACCATCGCCTTTTTCGATATCTTTGATTACCCGCTAACTTCTTTTGAAGCCTGGCAGTATCTGCCTGCCCCCGCTTCTCTGCTCGATATTGAAGCTGCCTTGAAGGACAGCCCGGATATTGAAAATGGCGAAGGCTTCTTTGCTCTGCCTGGCCGCCTGAGCGAAATAGCAAAAGAACGGCGCAAGCGATATATCTCGACCGATGCAAAAATTAAAAAAGCCCGCCACCTCATCCGCCTCTTTGCCTGGCTGCCCTGGATCAGACTTATCTGCCTGGCCAACACCATCGGCACGCACAACCTCCGCCCCGGCGGCGATATCGATCTTTTTATCGTTACAAAACCAGGCCGCCTCTGGCTGACCAAATTATTCGCCACCGCTCTTACTCAGCTAACCGGACTGCGCCCCCGCCCCGGTCATACCGCCGACACGCTCTGTCTCAGTTTTCTCGTTGATGAAAGTGCGCTTAACCTTGCCTCCTTCCGCTCGGCAGACGATCTCTATTTCACATACTGGGTCGCCGGCCTCGTGCCACTCTGCGGCGATCCAGCCGTTTATGAAAAGCTGATTGCCACTAATAACTGGCTGAAAAACGCTTTACCAAACTGGACAACCGCCTGCGCCGCACCGCGCCTGCGCTTTAGTAAAGCCGCCAAGAAAACGGATTGGCTGGCATGGCTGTCGCCGCTAGAAAAACCGGCTCGATGGCTTCAGGAAAAGATAATGTCGCCGGCTATCAAGAGCATCGCCAATCTCGATACCCGCGTCATCATCAGCGATCATGTCCTCAAGCTGCATACCGTCGACCGGCGGGAATACTTCAAGGCCGAGCATGCTAAACGTCTTAACAAATAATATGAAACGACTTTCCCACTGGCTCCTCTACCTAACTCTCTTCCTCCTCCCCTGGCAGACGCACCTCATCCTGCGTGCCGGCAGCCTGAACGGCTCCGATTGGCAGTACGGACTGATGGCACTGTACGGCATCGACATCCTGTTCATCCTCTCTTTCCTCGCCTCGCTTTTCGCGCCAAGCATCGAGCGCTTCGGCTTCAAAAAAATTACCTATCGGTATCTGCTCTGCGGCTTCTTTATCTTTCTCGTCGCTGCGATTCCGGCCAGCCTCTCACCTGCCCTGAGCGCCTATCGCTCGGCCGGCTTGCTGATCGCCGTCCTGTTTCTGTATGCTCTCGCGCAATCTACCGCTCCTTTCCGAAAACTAGCCCTCGCCTTTGTCAGCGGCGCGGCCGTATCGGCACTGTTAGGTATCTGGCAATTTGTCAGCCAGACTGCCATGGCCTCAACTATGTTAGGTTTAGCGGCTCATGATTCTGGTGAGCTCGGCGCTTCGGTCATCGAAGCGGTCGCGCCGGACGGCGTCATCGAACGCTGGCTGCGCGCCTATGGCAGCCTCGATCATCCGAATATGTTCGGCGGCTTCCTGGCTCTAGCCCTGATCGTCGCCAGCTATCTTTGGCTGAGCCGCGACGGCGTGCGCAAACAAGCTGAACTGATCCTTATCATCTTTTCAACCGTCTGTATCAGCGGCGGACTGATCGTTTCTTTCTCGCGCGGTGCTTGGCTGGCAGCTCTCGCCGGACTGATCGTCATCGCTGTCACCTACCTGCTCCGCCCGGACCGCAAGCTGGCAGAATTCTCTGCCTGGGCCGGCTGCCTCATTATCATCGTCGGCTTATTCGCCAGCCAATACTCATACCTCTTCACTCCCCGCCTCAGCGGCGACAGCCGACTTGAACAGCTCTCGACGACCGAACGCCTCGACGGCGCCCGCGCCAGCCTGCCGCTCATCAAGCAGGATCCATTCTTCGGCTCCGGTCTCGGTACCTATACCATGGCGCTCTCGAAACAATCCCATCTCAAGCGCGACGCCTGGTTCTTCCAGCCAGTGCATGACACATATCTACTCGTCATCACCGAACTCGGCTCTATCGGTGCCATCCTTCTTTTCCTGACGATCATCTTCTTCCTTATTCATCTCCTGCGCTGGCGGGGAAATAATGACGCCAGTCTGCTCATCGCTCTGCCGCTCGGCGCGCTCATCATCGCCAGCCTCGATCATTGGCTCTTTAGCCTCCATTTCGGCCCGGTCTGCGCCGCCGCCCTCCTCGGCCTGCTCGCCAACTACAGCACGACGGCCGCCAGTGATCCCCTTCCGGCGCCTTTGACAGAATAACCCCTTTTCTATAGAGTAAAGCCATATGACTGAACAAAAAAAAGATCTCATGGAAAAACTCATGTCGCTCTGCAAGCGCCGCGGTTTCATCTTTCCCGGCTCGGAAATCTATGGCGGATTAGCCAACAGCTGGGACTACGGCCCCCTGGGCGTCGAGCTGAAGAACAACATCAAGCAGCTGTGGTGGAAGATGTTCGTCACCGACCGCGACGATATGGTCGGATTGGACAGCTCGCTGCTGCTCAACACCAAAGTCTGGCAGGCCTCCGGCCACCTCAGCCATTTCAGCGATCCGCTCGTCGAGGACAAGAAGACGCATGAACGCTACCGCCTTGATCATCTCCTTGAAGAAAACGGCGTGGATGTCGCCGGCCTCGATTTCAACGGCATGGCCGCCAAGATGCGCGAACTCGGCCTCAAGAGCCCAAAAGGCAATGACCTGACCGAACCAAAGCAGTTCAACATGATGATGAAGACCCATCTCGGTCCGGTCCAGGACGAGGACAATGCCGCCTACTTCCGTCCGGAAACCGCCCAAGGCATTTTCATCAACTTCAAGAACGTCGTCGACACCGCCCGCAAGAAGCTACCCTTCGGCGTCGGCCAGATCGGCAAAGCCTTCCGCAACGAGATCACGCCGGGCAACTTCATCTTCCGCACCCGGGAGTTCGAACAGATGGAAATCGAATATTTCATTCCGGCGCCGCAGAGCGAGGCTGAATGGCAGGGCTATTTCGAAGCCTGGCGCTCCGAGATAGTAGCCTGGATAAAGGAACTCGACATCGATTATGAAAATGAGATTCATGAAATTGATATCCCGGATGGCGAACGCGC
>CAZFYY010000068.1:0-5012 GCA_964523425.1 uncultured Gammaproteobacteria bacterium | reverse complement strand
CCTCCCGCAAAAGCGATGATAACCGTCAGGCAACGTACGAGAATCATTTTCCATTCAGTCCACCAACGGCCGAACGAAACGACAGCCACAACAATCAGGGCGAAAGCCAGTCCCACCCAAAAGCTGCGTGAGAGACTAGCAAGAATCGCTGCCATGAGCAGCATGCTTCCGGCAATTGCTAGAAATAAACGCCCGTAGTTACGCTTCTGGGCAGGCAGCGAAAATAACCAAGCGCCAGCCGTTAAAAATGCGGGGATCAGAAAGATCTGCGACTGCATAAATATTCGAAAAAATCCGCTCGGGGCGCGGGTAATCTCCGCCAATAAATCACGGCGGCTCCAGTCGTATAGATTAATCGCCAGCTGCGCGAATCCATGAGTGAAGATATAGGCAAAAATCATTGTTTTAAAGGCGAGCCAGACAGCGGCGGCTACGGCAACAGTCACGAGAATACGACGATCATCCCTCGTGCGAAAAACCGAAAGCAACGGCAGAAGAAGGGCTATATACGCCCAGCGCTTTGCCTCTAGAAAAAGATACACGGTATCGTTACCGCCCGCCAGGCCAACCACCACCCCCAAGAGCAAGACTAACCCCAGAATAAGCAGCGGTTTAGCATAGGGCAGCGACCAGTAATCCGAGAAGCGGCGCTGCTGCCGCATATGCGCCATGGTTTCCTGGCCAATCCAGACAGCCATTACAATGATCCATAACGTCATGCGCAGAGACAGCGAAGACGACAGTCCAGCGGAAAATAAGTACCCCTGCGAACCAATGCACAGCTCTGCGACAACCAGTAATAATCCGTAACGTACATCCTTGAGGGACAGCCATAATGCCAGGATCGCCACGACAATGAGCGCAGCGACGCCAAGAACAGGGCGAAAGAAAGCCGCAAACGACAGCGCTTCGGCCAGCAGGCAAGCTCCGAGAACAACGGGAAACATATTTTTAGGAAGTAGGAGGTTCATGTAGGAAGGGTGATTGTTTGACCAATTTCTATGCCATACGCCTGAGCTGCTCCGGCATTAAGTTCGATAACAGCATCAACGGGCATTGCGGGACCATAGGGAGTGTAGGGTTCGGCCGATTCCGGCGGCAGATTCGCGTCGATAGCGACGACCTTGCCGGCGCTTAACCAGACCATATCGAGCGGGAATTTCATGTGACGCATGACAAAGGTACGGGGCTCGCTGTCCGAAAACAGAAATAACATGCCGCAGGCCGGGCAGAGCGAAGTACGGTCACTGAGGCCCTGATAGTGCTCGTCGGCCGTGCGGGCAATTTCCACCCGCAAGGGTCGCCCATTGATTGAGAAAGAAGCAAACACCGTCTGGGCGGCCTCCCGAGTTTCAACGGATGGCGCTTGACCAAGCAAGGCAATCTTGTCACCGAGTCGCAAGAACGCCCCGATCAAAGCGACCAAGGCTAAAAGAGATAAGAGAAATAAGTATCCCGGCTTGCCCTCGACGCTAAGGTCTCCCGGAAGAGTAGATTTTCCCTTAGGCGAGACCATGCTTCTTCTTTATCACAGCGTGGGCCGCTTTATATTTCTTTACGGCCGGAAGGAAAGGCAGGAGCTTATATGCGGCCGAAGGAAGCCAGGAGCTGATATGGCCATCGCGTTCCGAACTGTATAACGGTTCATCAATCCATACGCCCGTATGGCCGTTGTTAAGCATCGTCAACCACAGATCCCAATCCTGCAAACGGCGGATCTCCGGATCGAAGCCCGGGAAGTGCTCGCGACGAATAAGCGAGCTCGTGTGGATGTATGACATACGGCGCAAGCGCTCCGGATCGTATGGGAAAAGACGGAATATCTTGCCGGCATACTTGAATGAGCTGTAGGCGAAGCTAGCCTCGGGATGCTCCTGCAGCGTAGCGAGCATCTTCTCCAGCATATGCGGACGGAGTGTCAGGTCCGCATCGCAAAAAAGCAGGTAATCGCCGATTGCCTGAGTAGCGCCAAAATTGCGCGTGGCATTCCCGCCCTCATGCGGTCGGGAAAAATAGTGGAAGCGGCCATGAGGAAAGCGACCGCGCCACTCTTCAATAACGCGATCGATATCATCGTCCGAACCGTCATTCACAACGATCAGCTCCCAGTCGGAATATGTCTGCGCTAAAAGCGTTTTGAACGTCTGGCCAATCTTGCCAGCATGATTATAGACGGGAATAATAACGGATATCATACGGTTGGTGAGGTTAGAATAGCAAAGATTTTTTGTACCTGCAATTTCCAGACAAACTGCCGGGCGCGTTCGCATCCCTGGCGTCCAAGCTCTTTGCGCAACGACTGATCACGATACAGTCGAATGATGGCGGCGGCAATAGCCGACGGATCATTTTCGTCAACTCGTAAACCATTCACCCCGTCAACAACAGCGTCCCCCACTCCCCCGCTTAAACCGGCGATAACCGGCTTGGCGAAAGAGTTTGCCTCAAGATAGACAATACCAAAACCTTCGTAATCGCCGTCAATATCACGCACGGGCATAACGAAGGCATCACAAACCGCCAGCCAAGCGTCTTTTGTCCGGGTATCAAGACCAGAAAGCATTAACACCTGCTCGGCAATGCCCAGACTGACAGATAAACCTTTTAAATATCCCTCGGCTGGACCCTGGCCGATGACAACATAGCGAATTTCCGGAATCTCGCGGCGCACTGCCGGCAAAGCGCGCATGACCATATCAACTCCCTTACGTTTTACAAAACGGGCCACCGTGGCAATCACAAAGGCATCCTGCAATCCATAATTCTGGCGCAGCCCAGCAATTACCGAAGCAGGCACTTCAGCTGCCGGTTCAACTCCTGGGTTAGCTATATTTATATTTTTTAAAAAAGGGAATGCTATCCGAACCTGATTAGCCGTGTAGCTGTTCACGGCGATTATGCGGCTGGCGCCTGCCAGTATGCGGCGAGCTAAGAATCGCTTGCGCGCGCTGCTCACAGCCAACGAAAAATCTAATCCGTGTAAAAAAACGGCGTACTTAAAAGGAAACAAAAAGGAAAGAAGCCAGACTATCGTGCCAATCGGTAATATTTCACCAACCAGCAGCCAATCCGGACGATAGGATCGCAGCCGCCGGGCAACTGTTAGCAAGCCAATGAGCCAGCTGCCGCGCACCAGCTTTCGTTCAGAATTATCCAGCACGCGTATCTCTTCCGGCCAGTATTCAGCCAGCTTACCGTAATATGTCTCTACACCGCCTATCAAGGGCGGAAATTCCAAAGTGACTAGCAATGTCTTCATACGGTTTTGTCTTTAGCGCGAAACAGCGAAGAGACAATACTCTGGATATCGGCCTTGGAAAAGCCGCGCAAAAAATACAGTCCGGCCGCATAGGCAGCAGCGCCAATGGCGATGGCTACGGCGGTCGACAAAGCGTCCCGGACCATGAATACAATAAGTCCCATCAGCGCACCGGCTCCGAAGACTCGAGCAAACATTATAACGAAGACGCGAGGCCTGATAACGGTAATGCGCGCCGCCACCCACCAGCCAAGAACGAGCATGAGGACGCTCGTCACCAGGTTAGTGATACAGGCGCCCAGCACGCCGAGGCGCGGGATAAGATAAAAGTTAAGAGCGGCACTGGCAATGGACGTAATAGCAATATTCCAGGTATTGCGCTGCTGCCGGTCACAGGCGTTCAAGAGGGCGCCAACCGGAAAGCCCAAGAACATAAAGGGCAGCGACACCATCACCACCTGCAGCGGGAAGGCGGCTTCGGCGAAACCCGACTTGAAGATAAGGACGATTTTTTCCGCTAAAACAATTGTGCCAATCATAACCGGTACGCTGAGAATGAGCGAGTAATTGATGGCCCGCTCAAAGGTAACGGAAAGCTGTTCACGATTATTATGCCAATAGGCGCTGAGGGCTGGATACAGGGAAGCGGTGAAAGCCATCGGCAAAAACTGTAGCGCAACGACAATCTTAAATGGTATCTGATAAAGGCCGACCGCTCCATCACCCGCGAACTTGAACAGCAAAACAGAATCAAAATATGTGTAGAATCTTTGAAAGATTGAATAGACGGCGAAAGGCAGCGATATCAGGAGCAGCTGTTTTACAAAAGCTTTCTCCCAGACGAGTCGGAAACGTAAACCAAAAACCCGGCGGGCCACCCAGGCTGAATAACACAGGTTATACAAGCTGCCGGCCACCAAGGATCCCATCAGCCAGCGAATGTTTAAATCAAAACGCAAAACAACGAGACTAAGGAGCAAGACGAGCGCCTGGACCGTTACCGATGAAATGCTTTCGTATTTCAAGTTGTGAAAACCGCGCAGGGCAGCAAAGAAAATAGCCGTGAAACTATCGAAAACCATCGCCGCCGCCGAAATATAGATGAGCTCCCGCGTCAGCTGGCCGTAACCAAAGAAGTTCGTCCAGCCCAAAAGCAGAAGAATCGTTGCGGCCGAAAAAAGAAGCTTCAGGGTTATGACGCTGCTGATATACTTCCCTGCTTCATGAGCGCGCTTGGCCACCTCACGTGTCACGATATTACTCAGTCCGAAGTCTATGAAGATTGCAAATATGGACGTGATCGAGATGGCAAAATAATACTGGCCCAAATCATTCGGTCCGAGAGCGCGGGCATAGAGCGTAAAGTACGTCAACGATATCACCTTCTGGAGTATAAGCGCCAGGGTGAAATAGGAGGTATTGCGGGCAATATTGCTTACTTTTTCAGCCATAGATTAAATTGATGGGTCGGTCATAAGACGCTCAACCGCGACGGCCGGCTTCTTTCCATTCACCACGATATCGATCATCGTTGACAAAAATGGATACTTCGTACAATCAGCGCAGAGGCGGGGCAACACGTTGAGCGTCGTTAATCCCTCGACTGTCCGCTTGCCCTTCGGCATCCGTGACAGCGCCTGGCGAACGCTAGCTCCCTTTCCCAGAAGGACGCCAAAGGCCCGATTGCGCGTCTTGCCGGTACAGCTCATCCACAAATCATTACCCCAGCACTGGCTGTCCATACTAAACGTAG
>CAZFYY010000067.1:0-5171 GCA_964523425.1 uncultured Gammaproteobacteria bacterium | reverse complement strand
GCTGTGTGTTGCTAATAAGATTATCGCCTTTAATTATTTTATGCTGCCGTGATATGAATTCGGTGGTTGTTTCGGCAAAGTAATAATTGAAGACTTCATTCAGGGGGATGATTGATATTAATTTCCAGCCTTTTTGTGAGAATTCGTCAAGCTGAGCGGAGCTGACGAGTCCCGTGGCTGTCATTGTATGGTACCGTGTTGGATACAATTTTTCTCCTTTGTTTTGTTAAGTAACAATATGTGATTATAGCATATTTACATGTAAAAGTCAACTAATTCTAGAAAAAAACCTAAAATTAGGGCATTATTTGTAATAAATGGGTCTGACTGGTATACTGAAGCCATCATGAAGCTTACGAAACACCAAAATCTCCTTAAGGGATTTGCTCACGAAGCCGCCTTGCCGACGGAGGCGCCGCGACACTTTCCGGACGCCCCTCATCGCTCATCGGGCTGGTTCCGGGCCGTCCGGCTCGTTTTTTTTGTACTTCTTTTTGTGGTGGCGGTCGGGCTTGGCGTGATTGGTTTTAATATCAAGCATTTGGGCGCGATTGCCGCCGGCATGGCTGCCGGTAAAAGCGATTTGGAAAGTTCGCTCGTGCTCGGACAGGCTAACGATTTTGCGGGCGCGAAAGCGAAAGCGGATGCGTCCGTTCGGGAGTTTAGCGGCGTATCGGCTGAACTGAAGCAGTTGCGGCTCGGCCCCTTGGCGTATCTGCCGCTCGTTCGGCAGTATCAGGCAGAGGCCGGACATCTGGCGAGTGGCGGAGAAAAGCTCGGCGCAGCCATGGCTGGAACGACCGGTTTCGCTTCAGACTTCGGCGCGGTGATCGGCCAGAATGCCTCCGGCAGCTTTTCCAAGTTGCCGCCGGCCGACAAACGCCGCCTGCTCGGGGCGATATATGGCGCTGACGCGCCACTGCACACTGCATCGCTTCAGCTGGACGAAGCGTTGGCTCATTTTTCTGAAGTGAAATCATTTGCCTGGCTACAGCCCGTTTCCGGACGTATTAGCGATTTGAAAGAAAAAGTATCGGCTAGCCGTCAGACTCTGGGCGAAGCAACACCGTTGACTAAGCTTCTGCCGCCGCTCCTTGGTTACCCGCAGCCGGCCAGCTTCCTGTTTGTCCTGCAAAATAACGACGAGCTTCGACCGACCGGCGGTTTTATCGGTACCTATGGTATTATCCAGGCGCGCGATGGCGATTTTACTCGTTTTGAAACGCATGATATTTACCATCTCGATATGCCGGCGCGGGATAAGGTCAAGGCCGTTCCGCCAGAGCCGATTCGTAAGTATCTGGTGGATAAGTGGTATATGCGCGACGCTAACTGGTCGCCCGACTGGCCGACGTCGGCCGAAAAAATTCTCTGGTTCTATCAGGCAGAAAACGCCGCCCAGCCCAAGCCGGATCCGCTGACGAATTTTGACGGCGTTATTGCCGTGACGCCCGATCTGATTACCGAGCTCATGAAGCTGACGGGTCCGGTGACGGTTGAAGGAACGACTTACACCTCGGCGAATTTTGTTGACCTGTTGCAGTACCGCGTAGAGAAGGATTTTATTCGTCTCGGAATTTCAAACTGGCAGCGCAAGGAAGTCATTGCGGAAATTGCCAAGACCATTAAAGAAAAACTGCTCGATCTTCCCGTGGAGCGCTGGCCGGAAATGATCCGCTTGCTCGGTGATAACATGGCGCGTAAAAACATTCTCCTCTATGCGCGTAATCCGGAATTACAGTCCTTGATTAGTGAACAGGGCTGGTCCGGCGCCATCAGGCAGGACTGGGGCGATTATCTTATGGCAGTTGATGCCAACCTCGGCGCTTTGAAGACTGATGCGGTTATGGAGCGGCAGATTAGCTATCGACTTGAGCAGCAGCCGGATGGCAGTCTCAAAGCGATCACTACCCTTGATTATTATCACAAAGGAGGACTGGACTGGAAAACGAGCCGTTATCAAAGCTACACCCGATTGTATGTACCGTTGGGAGCGCGACTGTTAAAGATGGACGGCGAGGCGCCCGGTTCCGCCTCTTCCGGGGATGAAGCCGGCCGGACCTATTTTGGAGCATATGTCACCGTTCCGCCCCGTGGGACGGCCGAGTTGCGTTTTGAGTATATCCTGCCGCGTTCGTTGTCGGATAACATGAAAAAGTATAATAATTACGCGCTGCTGGTTCAGAAACAGCCAGGCAGCCAGAACACCCGTCTGGTGGTTGACGCTTCTTTCAATAATGCGATAAAATCCTATAACCCAACCAACCTTCATACCGAAGCCAGCGAAGCGAAACGCCTGCGATCGGACGGGAGCTTACTCATTGACCGCAGTTTCCTCCTAACCTTCTGATATGTTTATAAAACGCATCGGTATTGACCTCGGAACGACCTATACCCTCGTCCACATCCCGCGCCGCGGCATCGTTATTAACGAGCCGTCGGTTGTTGCCATATCGCTGAGCGACAAGAAAATTTTGGCCGTCGGCAACGAGGCCAAGGATATGATTGGCCGCACGCCGGGAAACATTATGGCCATCCGTCCGCTGAAGGACGGCGTTATTGCCGACTACCATACCACGGAAGCGATGTTGCGTTATTTTATAAACAAGGCCCTCTCTGGAGTTCGGCTTTTGCGGCCGGAGGTCATGGTGGCCGTGCCGGCAGGAATTACTTCGACGGAACGTCGGGCTGTTATTGACGCGACTATCGCCGCCGGCGCCCGTGCCGCCTACATCATCAAGGAGCCAATTGCGGCGGCCATTGGAGCTGATATTCCAATTGGTTCCGCTTCCGGCCACATGATTGTTGATATCGGCGGCGGCACATCGGAAATGGCCGTTATCTCTCTTGGCGGAGTTGTTACTTCGACGTCCGTTCGCATTGGCGGTAATAAATTTGATACCTCAATCATGGATTATATCCGCCGCAAATATAACCTGGTCATTGGCGAACGCACGGCGGAAGAAGTAAAAATTGGCATTGGCAGCGCCTTATACCTTGAGGACAAGTTAACGATGGAAATCCGCGGTCGCGATATTATTACCGGTCTGCCTCGCAATATCCTCGTCAATTCGGATGACGTCACAGAGGCGATTCAGAACGAATTGGAAGGAATTATCGCCGCGGCTAAGAATGTCTTGCGCGAAACGCCTCCGGAACTATCGTCCGATATCATGGACAAGGGAATGGTCCTGTCGGGCGGCTCCTCGCTGCTGCGAAATCTCGATCAGCTATTATACCGTACGACTGACGTGCCGGCCTACGTGGCTGATAATGCCCAGCTTTGTGTTGCCAAGGGAACGGGAATCGCTCTAGAAAATTTGGACTCGTATAAGAGAAGTATTTTTGCTACGAAATAAATTTTTATTTTTTAACCTATGATTATCGGCATAGATGCCAGTCGCGGTAATCGCACACATAAAAGCGGTACGGAGTGGTATTCCTACTATCTCATTCGCGCGTTGGCGGCCGTCGATTCAAAAAATTCATACATTCTCTATACTGACCGCCCTCTGAGCGGCGGGCTGGCGGATTTAACGGAAAACGAGGGCCGGGGACTATCAGTTCCGGCGGTAGATAGTCAGGGCTTTCAGGAATTGAAAAGCCCGCATGGAAATTTTCGAGCAAAAGTGCTCGGCTGGCCCTGGAAATTTTTTTGGTCGCAGGGACGCTTGTCGTTGGAGATGCTTTTTCATAGGCCGCAGGCATTATTTATTCCTTCGCACGCGCTGCCCATTATTCATCCGCGGCAATCGATTGTCACTATCCATGACATTGGCTTCCGTAACGATCCCGCCTTGTATGAGCGCAAGCGCATCGGTTCTTCCGGGCGCGGCTGGCAGCGATTAATCGATCTGGCAGTGCGGGTGTTGACCGGCGGGCGCTACGGCGCCAATAGCCGCGATTACTTGGAGTGGTCAACGCGTTACGCGCTGAAGCAATCGGCTGCAGTGGTGGCGGTTTCGGAGTTCACTAAGAAAGAATTGGCGTCAGCCTATGGCCAGGAGACTGCTCCTGTCCATGTTGTGTTGCATAGCTATAATCATCATCTCTATCATGAACTGCCTGACGATGACGCTTCGCGCGCCGTTCTCGCGCGCTATGGCATCAAAGGACCATACATTTTTTATGTTGGAAGACTAGAAAAGAAAAAAAATATTGCTGCCCTCGTCGAAGCATTCGCGTATGCCAAAGCGCGCGGAGGAGTGGCCTTTCCGCACCGCTTATACCTGGTCGGCGATGCTAGTTATGGCTACGATGAAATTAAATACACGCTGCATGAATTTGGCGTTGACAATGATGTCTTTACCACCGGCTGGGTAGCGGAAGAAGATCTGCCATATATTTTTGCCCGGGCGGCCGCTTTTGTGTTTCCTTCAAACTACGAAGGCTTTGGTATTCCGCTCTTGCAGGCAATGGCGACGCGAACCCCAATCGCTGCCTCGACGGCCGCTTCGATTCCGGAAGTAGCTGGTGAAGCGGCGCTCTACTTTGATGCCAAGGACACGAAAGCGATGGGGGAGGCATTGCTGCGCATTACCGGCGATGAGGCGTTGCGTGCCCGGCTGGTATCTAATGGCAGCGAACGGATACGGGACTTTAGCTGGGAAAAAGCGGCCCGTGAAACCTTAAATGTCATTGAAGGCCGCTAGGCTGACCGCGCCCGCTGCCCATGCTATACTGAATACTATGAAATCCCTCCGATTTACAACCGGTTTTCTTCTTTTATGCAGTTTGCTCGGCTATTGTCTTCCAATAGGACAAGTTCGGGCCGCTTCGGTTATAAATAAACCGAAAGTAAGCCAAAAATCGATAATTGTTCAATATAAGAATGCGCCTGCGCCTGTGACTCGACCGCTTGTGGCGGGAGAAAAAGCGGAAGAACTTGTCAGCCGGCTTAATCGTGATTCCCGCGTTGAGTATGCCGAATTGAATTACGTCTATAGCGCTTCTCTCATCCCCAATGACACTCTGTATAACAATCAATGGTATTTGCGACGCATTAAAGCACCGGAAGCCTGGGAGATGCAGTCGACTAGTCCTGGCGTGGTAATTGCTATTATCGATTCCGGCGTGCAGATTAACCATCCTGACCTGCGGCCAAATTTGTGGATTAATGCCGCCGAGATTGAAAACAATGGCAAGGACGATGATCATAATGGGTATATTGA
>CAZFYY010000066.1:0-5555 GCA_964523425.1 uncultured Gammaproteobacteria bacterium | reverse complement strand
GCCTTATATGCTTGCCGGGCCGCGCGTGCTTCCTCGGTTGCCCCCATCTCGCGCTCGAAGGCATCCTTCCCCCCTTCACCAGGAATAAGTTCGGGCCATGCGCTCTTAATGGCAGGTTCGTAGAGTTCCCAGCCCTCTTCGGCGGTGAGCACATCCGTCAGTGCCAGCCCCCAAGAGTCGTTGGTGAGTGAAAGTTGCCGTCGCATCTCTGCGATGCCCTTCTCCAGCCGTGAAGCGAACGCTTCATCGTCGGATTCGTTGGAGTCAGGGATGACGCGGATGCGTGGAACGGGCATGAACCGGGAAAGCCGCTCGTTGAGGTGTGCCCGGTAACGCCCAAGGTTGAGCTTCCGCACGTCGTAGAGGGTTTCACCGGGAGCCTTCACCTTATGTTTGCGGGCAAGGTGTTCCTGGATTTTCCGGTAGGTGTCCTTCTGGTCGAGCCAGTAGTCGCAGAGTTCATCCACGTCTTGCTGGATGTCAGTTTCACTGGCAGGAAGTCCGTAGCGCGGCATTAGTTGACCCTTTTCCCAGCGACAGTGATCGGCCCCATGAAGTCGGGGTACTCGGTAACCTCGTCATTGCCGTAGCGAGACGAGCGCCGAGGAAGATCAGGAGTCTGTCGAGTGAGGTCGGAGCCCCATACTTGATGGAACTCAAGCCCGTAACGGCCTGCGTCGTAGACATCATCGTCGATGCCTCGTGGCCGATCGTAGTATTTGCCCTGCATGTCTCGTGTGAGCCGATACTTCGTGAGCTGGTCAGCGAAGTTCGGGCAGGTG
The DNA here is from genome assembly GCA_964523425.1 of uncultured Gammaproteobacteria bacterium. GTDB lineage: Bacteria > Patescibacteriota > Patescibacteriia > Patescibacteriales > Patescibacteriaceae > Patescibacterium. The sequence continues at coordinate 4,773 of CAZFYY010000066.1, read as the reverse complement.
TCCAGTAATAGCATACGCGGTGAGCCGTCAGAATCGTCCAGCAACTCGCGAATGTAGTGGATAGAGTTCTGCCACGAGTTCTTCTTGCCGTGGTTCTCCGTGATGTTGAACAGCGGCTCGCCGTCAGCATCCATCATCTGCCTGAGGTAGTAGGTACCAACGCTCTGTGTGCGGTCAGCCACCCACTGCACGCGCTGGCTGCGGTTGTTTCGACCAAGCGCACGCTGGCACTGGCGCATCCATATCTCCTGGTTGCGCCGCACGTTCGGACCATTGCCCATGAACTCGTCGATTGCCAGCACACGATTATTCGGAAGGGCAAGGAAAAGGACGCCTGCGGAGTGGTGGGCATCCTTCATAGCGCGTGCGAAGTCGAGACCACCAAAGGCATACTTCCCGTTGGCCGGGATCATCCACTTGCGCCCGTTGCGGTTGTATTCCCGGAGAGGGAGTCCGCTGAGGAGAAGGGCCTGTTGGGAGACGACGTGCGTCTTCTTGCTGAACGTCTCGAAGATTGCGCCTTCGACGGCTTCCCAGTCGGCGTCGAGCATTCGCGCCTGTTCGTTTTCGTCGTAGATGCCGCGAAGCATGGAGGTGTAGGACTCATGGACACCGGCATCGTTCGCCCGCGAGAGGATGAACTTTGGCTTGCCGTATTCCGTCTCCTTGACCTTGCCGTTGAGGAACCAGTCGTTGAACCAGCCCTCGTGCGGGTTGGAGCAGGCAAGGAAGAGGTAACGCGGAACCTGCCCGGTCGGGAGTTCACCGCGAAGACGAGCCATGAGGATGTGCACGGTGGATTCCGGGATGGCGTCTACTTCGTCGAGGATGACCGCGAGGAGTTCAAGCGACTTGAACTTGAGCTGGTTCTTGGTGGAGACAAAGAGGATGGTGGACTCGATGCCTTCCGGCCAGTCGGGCATCCTGAACTTCACCGTCATCGATGCCTTGTTGAACTCAGAGATGCAGAAGGACGGTGTGACCTCGAAGAACTTCTCCATCGTGGTCTCTTTGAGCATCGCCAGGTTCTCGCGGCCAACGAGGATTTTGCAGCCGGGGTAGTAACGGGCGATGTCCCGTGCCATCAGCGCACAGGCGGTGGTGTTGTGCGTGACGATGAAATCGTCGGTTAGGTAGAGCTGGTTGGGATGGTCCACCGAAATACAGGTGGAGTAGTCCACCACGGTCGGCTCCACGGAGACGACCCGGTTACCGGGATACCTGCCCGGATTGGCATGGACACGCGCCATCTCTCGCTTGCGGGCAATACGGAAGAGGTTTTCTTGCCCAACTCCGCGAGCCTCCACAACATAGGCCAAGCGGCCCTCGCGGTATTCACCCTTGTGCGTATAGTGCGGAGTCTTTTGATGGCTGGTCGCTCGAATCCCCAAGGACCGGAGAAGCCACTGAACGTCTTCCGCCAGTTGCTTTGACGTAGTACAGAATTGAACCCGTCCAGTTTTGCTAGCAGTGCCATCCGTATCGAACAGCCCTTGGAGAAAAGCCCAACGAGTTTCTAAGGGAGAGCGCTTAATTCGATCCGGGACGAATTTGTCCCACGAATGCCGCCCCATGAGACCGTCTCGCCGGAGAAGTGTTGAGGCCGACTCTCCGCTACCTGAGCGATTAACAGCGTGGTCGTATCCACTAATGTGGCGCAGGGCCAGCCCCACAGATGCCAGATCCGCTCTTACGAACTCAATGCACTCCTCGTCTGCGTTAGAGAAGCGAACCCCGCCGTTCGCCAGTCCACCATCGCCAATCAGCGCCCCAAGCGCGTAGGCGGGCATTACCGGCCATTTGCCTTGAGCACCCGTGAACTGCACTGGGGATGTAAGCGGCAGTAGAACGTGAGCGCCATTGTCCACAAGGCGTTTCAAGTCCTTCACGCCCATGACCTCGTACCGCTGCACGTAGCGAAGATTCCATGCGTCTTGCGGACGAAGCCCTGGTGGAATCTCTCTGAGTGCGTGCTTTTGGAATCTCCGATTCGGAGTAACCAAAGCGGACCAAAGGTGATCCTCGTCGCACTCCACGGTGGACCCGTCTTGCAACGTGACTCGGTAGAACTGCATTCGCCCCTTGGGGTAGACGCCGATGACTTGGGCTGTCGTGCCGTCCGGGTTGCTAATCCGGTCCCCTACGCGAACATCCCCCAGAAGCCGTGCCCCCTTGGGGGTGATGACCGTGGTCTCAACGGATGGGTCGTACCCCGGCAGCGACCTATCAGGAGTGCGGCCGCCTTTCCCGCCGCCGTAAGCGCCGCCGTATCCAACGATCGCGCGTTCATAGGGAGCGCGAGAGGCAAAGAAGTCGCGAACTTCCTTTTGCTTCGACCGGAAGCTCGTCCAGTTGACATTCAGTGTTTCGTCAGGAGGGGCGAGAAGTGCCGTCAATGACGGTCCCCTTTGCCTCGAACGGGGAATCCCCGAGCGCCGGTTCTGTGTGCGTGATGTGGATGCTGGTCTTGGACTTCATAACCTTTGCGGCGTCCATCGCCCCGAGCATCTTGAAGAGGAGTTCCGTCGCGTCGTTGCGTGCCTTGTAGTCAGGCCGCTCCTCCGTCTCGAACTTGTTGAGCTTGACCGTGACCGAGGCGTTGAGCGCCGTGTTCACCAGGTTCTCGATGAGCTGCGTGGGATTGAAGCCAGCCGCCGTGTATATGGACGGGAGAATCTGGCGGATGGGCATCCCCGTCATCATCTTGTCGGCGAAGTCGTTGGCCTGCTGGGGAGCGAGTTCCTTACCAGTAGCGAGCCTTGCCCCGTCTGCCATCACTCCCTTCTGGAGAAACCCTTCGAGGAAGGCAGACTGCTGGTAGTCTAGCTTGATTTGCTTGTCCACGCAACTATGTTCGTTTTCTCAGGACCGCCTCGCAACAGATACGTAGTAGAATGGGAGTATGTCAGCACGCAGAGCCTACCGAGCAATCAACAACAGCACCGCGACCGTCGTGACAGTTGAACTAGAATGCGCCTACACTGCGGACTATCAGAACCTGCTTCGTCGCGCATTTGTGCGAAACAGCCTTCTCCCTGATGGGTGGATGGGCTTCGAAGAGCACCTGCCCCACGAATTCAATGGACACGGCGCAACGGCAGTCGGCTACTGGACGGACAGCACGAAGTTCGGCCTGTGCTGGGAAGAGGCGGCAGGACTGTGAGGAAAGTAGTTGCGGCGGCGGCTCTCACCTACGTCGGCGTCATTGCACCAGCGATGGCCTTCATGGACCTCTACCATTCCAGCCTCGACAGGCTAGAAGTCTCCTACTTCTGGGGCGGATACGCAGGAGCAATGTGGTGCGTGGTCGCGCCGCGCATCTATCGATGGGGAACCAAGACGCAGAAAAGCCCCGAATGAACGGGGCTCTCTGCAAAGGAGACCTACGACCACGTGAATGATAGCAGGCCAGCTTCACCGGTGCCGAGTTAGCGGACGAGCGGTCACCGGAGCCCCACTCTACCACTGCTACGTAACTGTTGCGAGGGCCACTATACGTTGCTAGCGTGAATCCATCTTCGATGGAGTAGCGCAAAGCTGGCAGTCGAGATCAGGGGCCATCCTCCTGAGTGTCTTCGCCGACCCGGAAACCACCTGTCGTTCATGCTGGACCGCTGGCATGGAGAGCGTAGGCAGAGAAGGTCCGCTAAGGTTCTGAACCGCAGTTGGCGACTCTGCGTAGAAAGACACGGCTGGCAAGGCTGAAAGAAAAGGCCCCAGTGCGTTAACCACATAGCCGGTCGCGGCCCTCTGCTCGGGAGAGTAAGAAGCGACACCTTCCACGGAAGGGGCAGCGCAGGTGAGAGTCCCGCTGATAGTGCCACTGCGTGCCCGCACTCCCCACGGTCAGCAAGAGACGGGCAATATACGCAGTGACACACCTACTGAAAAGTCGGTTTGCGTAGAGAACACTCAGTGAACGAAGCATCCCTTTGACTACCTATGTCTCTCTCTTCCAGCAAGGACACTCGCGCAGGCACACCTACTACTGCGACCTCTGCCATGCTCAATACCGTCACCCCTCCCCATTCCAGGTTCTTGCCGGGAACGAGTACCCGCGTTCCTTTTGCTCACAAGCCTGTCGCGAGAAGTGGCAAGCAGAGTTTGGTACACTACGGCCATGAGCACTACTCAAATGTCTCCAGCCCTAGCCGCCACCACCTACCTGCCAGCCAGCATTGAGGAAGACTCCATCCTCGGAGCACTCGGCAACCTCAGTTCTCAGGTAACTAACTTCCAGCGCGTGATCGATGAACTAGAAGCCCGCCTCGCGCCTGTCCTTCGTGCTGGGATGCCAGTGGAAGCCTACACTCCTGCCGCTAACTCACTCGCTAATAGCGGCCTCCGCGACAGCATCCTCGAAATCCAGGATCGCCTCATTCGTGCTCAGATGCACGTAGGCCACATCTTCCAGCGGCTCGACCTCCCAGCCTGATATACTCCTCTTGCTCAACCCCGTCAGAACTGGCTCACTTCGGTGGGCCTTTTCTGTGTGTGGACAAACCCTTCGGCCAAAAACAGCCCTTTAAGGTCGCTCCTGTGTGTGGCTGAACCAGTTGCACTATATATACGTGGGTGAGACCGGACCGACTTCGCTACGTCCAGGTACCCCACTGGTAGCCTCCCACCATGCCATCCGAAGCTACATCGGACGTAATAGGTATAGTGCGAACATGAGACACCCCTCCCCCGGGGTACATGGCACTATCAATTGGATGGGGTATGAGTTAGACACCCCGCCTCCCGGTTCAGGCTTTCCCGCGTGTCTATATA
>CAZFYY010000065.1:0-5651 GCA_964523425.1 uncultured Gammaproteobacteria bacterium | reverse complement strand
ACGCAGATACGGGCTTAACGTATGCGAATGCGCGGTATTATGATGCGAGGATTGGAAAGTTCTTGAGTCAAGATTCCATATTCATTGATATAACAAATCAAAAAGAGGTAGAGCAAAAAACTCAAACGAACTACTCCGAGTATTTAGCTAGTCCTCAAATCCTCAATAGTTATTCTTATGTAGCTAATAATCCACTGAAGTATAAAGATCAAACGGGAGATTTCTTATTCTTGGTAGTTCCAGTAATCACCTATGCTCCTGTGTGGATTCCCGCAGTAATTACCGCAAGTGCAGCCGTCGGTGCTGGGATAGCCAGCTGGAACTTAGGGGCAAGCATCGGACACTTAATGGAGGGAAATACTCAGGCTTCGAATCAGAGCTTAAACAAAGTTGAATCCTCTTTACTTGGAACCGCTTTCATCGCAGGCAGTGCCCTTGAAGCTACAGCACTTATAAGTGCTCCTTCGAAACAAAAGAGTGCTAGTCCTAACTTAAAAGGTTCTCAGAATCCGGTAGTTAAAGAAAGTGCATTAAGGGGTATTGAAGCTCATAAAGCTGAGATTTATCCCGCTGGTTTTCAGAAAGAAGTCTCTCTTCCATCCCTTAAGAGAATGGATGCATACAATGCTGAAACTAAGCAAATTATAGAATTAAAGCCTAATAACCCTTCAGCAATTAGTCGTGGTCTGAGGCAGCTTAATCAGTATTGCGTAGAATGCAACCAAACTTATGGAGAAGGGCATACAGGGCAAATAAGGACTTACGAGCCATCTAAAATTAAAACTAAAAAATAACTTATATGAAAAATATACTATACGATGATTGGATGAAAATTGCTTTGCCGGAAAATTGGGAAGCTGAAGAAGACCATAATAACGCCTTGCTAAATATATATAGTCATCAAGGGAAAGGCGTTTTACAAATTTCATTTGTCACAAGAACTAAGATTGATGGGCATTTGAAAGATGACCTCATGGATCAGCTTGAATTGCATATTGCCAGAAAGAAACCAAGGTCTATATTAGTTCTTCCTCGTATTAAGGAAGAAAAAAATTATTTAATAGGTTGCTTAGAGTATATCTTAGACAATCGATACTGGAGAGTTTTCGTGCTCATTAATGAAATGAAACTGCTATTTATTACTTACAATTGTGACGAGATTGATAAGGAAGAGGAACTTGCCGAAATTAATAGTATAATATCTTCTATAATCTTTCTGGGAAAATCTACAAGAAGCTCATAGATATCATCTATGGGGTTATAATTACTGTCTGACGGAGCTAAATGAGAATTTTCAATATAATTCTTAAATTATTTAAAAACCAAATATAGCTACGCGAACCCCCATGCCGTTACGAGCATAAATGGCGAAGCATATACCTACGACCGCAACGGCAACATGGCCGTTACGCCGGAGGGTCAGCGGTACCACTGGGACTATAATAACCGCCTAGTCGCTGTCGATACCGCAACCGTATGAGAATAATGTAAAAATTTGTTTTAACTCCTAGCTTTTACGCTATGAAACCCACCTCCATCATGATCCATCACAGCGCCGTTTCTCTGGCCAAGAATCCGGACCAGGCGACGGCTACCGACGCCTACCACCGGAAAAAATGGAACGTGCGCGGCAGCCTCGGTTATTATGCCGGCTATCACTTCGAAATCGCCGGCAACGGGCAAGTACTTCGGCTGCGGCAGGATGGCGAAAAGGCCGTTGCCTGCATATTTGCCTAGACGGCGATTTTGACCATGAAACGCCCGCCCCGGAGCAGATATACGCGCTGCGTGACCTATTACGCACGCTCTGTACCACTTACCGCATCCCGCCGAAAAACATCTATTTTCACAGAGATTATGCTAAAAAAAGCTGTCCGGGAGCTAATCTAGGCAGGGATTTCGTCCGCTCGCTCATACACGAGAAGTAGGGGAGCGGCAGCGCATTTCGGCTACTTTTCCCCCATTTTGCCCCTTGCTTTTTAAGGCTGTTCCTGTATAATTGCCAAATACCCTTAATATTTAATAGCTTATGTCAGACAAGAGATTCTCCAATATCTTCCACCCTAAAGCTAAAGGCAAGGTCTGGTGGGGCTTTATTCTCATCGTCGTTATCGCTCTGGCCGGTTCGCTGGTTGTCTTCGGCAACTATTACAATCAGGCCGTGGACCACTATAAGCTGCCGCTGCCGAAAGTGCATGAAGTGCCTTTCCAGCTCGGCCTGGACCTGCTCGGCGGCTCGCAGCTGACCTATGATGCGGACGTTTCTGCTATTGCGCCAGCTGATCGCGCTACCGCCGTCGAAGGCGCCCGCGATGTTATCGAACGCCGCGTCAACGTGTTTGGCGTCAGCGAACCGCTCGTACAGGTTAATAAGACCACGGACGGCAAGTACCGCATCATCGTCGAGCTGGCCGGCATCAAGGACGTCGGCGAAGCAATTAAGAAAATCGGCGAAACGCCCCTTTTGGAATTCAAGGAACAGGGCGGCGAGCGCCGCAGCCTGACAGCTGCCGAGAAGAAGGATGTGGAAGCCTTCAACGCCAAGGCGAAAGTCCATGGCGAAGAAGTTATCAAAAAGTTGGCCAGCGGCGAATCGTTTGAAAATTTGGCCAAGCAGTACAGCGATGACAGCGCTTCGCGCGACAAGGGAGGGGAAGTCGGCTGGGTTTCCAAGCGCGACAACTCTGATCTCGCCACGGTAGCAGCCGGTATTCCGGTCGGACAGTCCGTTAAGCAGCCCGTCCTGACCGTTGACGGTTATGAAGTCCTCAAGGTCAATGAACAAAACATTAAAGAAGTAAAAGCCGCACATCTTCTGCTCTGCTACAAGGGCGCCGAGGGCTGCACGAGTGAGATGTCCAAGGAAGACGCCTACGCCAAGATCAAGCAGTTGAAAACCCAGGCCACGCCGAAGAATTTCGCTGACCTTGTTAAAGCCAACTCGACCGACCTATCTAACAAGGACAAAGGCGGCGACCTTGGCTGGTTTGGCCGCGACATCATGGCCAAGCCCTTTGAAGACGCTGTTTTCGCGCAGAAGACTGGCACAATCTCCTATGTTGTTGAAACCAAGTTCGGCTACCACCTTATCTATAAGACAGACGAAAATCCGCAGTACCGTCTGAGCCACATCCTCTTGTCCACCAAGAACGAGGACGACATCCTCGGTCCGAATGACGGTTGGAAGAACACCGAATTGACCGGACGCAATCTTAAGCGCGCTACCGTGCAGTTCAGCCAGCAGGACAACAGCCCGCAGGTCAGCCTCGAATTTGACGATGCTGGAGCCAAGATGTTCGAAGAAGTTACTGGCCGCAACGTGGGCAAACCGGTCGCCATCTATCTCGATGGCTATGCCATCAGCACGCCGAACGTCAATGAAAAGATCACTGGCGGCAAAGCCGTCATCCAGGGCAGCTTTACCGTTACTGAAGCTCGCGATCTCGCCAAGCGCCTCAATGCCGGTGCCCTGCCGTTGCCGATTTCGCTGGTCAACCAGCAGACGGTCGGCGCAACCCTCGGCCAAGCTTCAGTCGCCAACAGCCTTAAGGCCGGCTTCATCGGCTTGATCCTCGTCGCGCTCTTCATGATCATCTATTACCGCTTCCTCGGTGTCCTGGCGGTTCTAGCACTGGCTATCTATGGCATCTTGTCGTTAGCCATCTTTAAGCTCTGGCCCGTCACGCTGACTCTCTCGGGCATCGCCGGTTTCATCTTGTCAGTTGGTATGGCCGTCGACGCCAACATTCTTATCTTTGAACGTCTCAAGGAAGAGCTGCGCGCCGGCAAGTCGCTCTCCAATGCAATTGGCGAAGGTTTCAGCCGCGCCTGGCCGTCGATCCGCGACAGCAACTTCACGACGATTCTCGTGACGCTCGTTCTTGTCCAGTTCTCGACGAGCGTTATTAAGGGCTTCGCATACACGCTGCTCCTCGGCGTTCTGTTGTCGATGTTCAGCGCCATTACCATTACCCGTAACTTCCTCCGTCTCTTCAGCGAACAGTGGTTCGAGAAGCACCGCTGGCTGATCGGCTATAAGAAACAATAACCCTATGTACAATATCATCGGTAAAAAGAACCTCTGGCTGTCGATTTCCGGCGCCCTCATGGTCGTCTCGATCGTGATGCTGTCTATGTGGGGGTTGAAACTCGGCATCGATTTCACCGGCGGCAGCCTTCAGGAAGCTCGCTTCCTCCAGGACCGTCCAACTGTTCCCGAAGTTGAAGAGCGCTTGGCCGACCTTAAGCTTAACAGCTTGACCGTTCAGCCAGTTGAAGATATGGGCATGATCCTGCGCTATCAGCAGACCAGCGAAGAGGTCCACCAAGCCGTCCTTAAGAAGCTCCAGACCTTTGCTCCGGCTCCAGAAAAAGGCAAACCGGCCGGTATGGCCGTCGAAGAAATGCGCTTTGAAGCAGTCGGCCCTTCGGTCGGACAGGAACTGCAGCGCAAGTCTATCTATGCCATCATCGCCGTTCTGATCGCCATCAGCGGCTACATCGCCTGGGCTTTCCGCAAAGTTTCCCGCCCAGTTGCTTCCTGGAAGTACGGCGCTGCGACGCTCGTTTCGCTTTTCCATGACGTCATTATCGTCCTTGGTCTTTTTGCTGCGCTTGGTCATTTCCATGGCGTTGAAGTCAATACGACCTTTATCGCGGCCGTCCTGACCGTTCTCGGTTTTAGCGTCCATGACACAATCGTCGTCTTTGACCGTATCCGCGAAAACCTGCCCCGCTCCAACGACGCCTTTGACGGCACCGTCAACGTCAGTTTGAATCAGACCATTCATCGCTCGGTCAATACCTCGGTGACCGTTATGCTCGTTCTGTTGTCCATTGTTCTCTTTGGCGGCAGTTCAATCTTCTACTTCTCGCTGGCCTTGCTCATCGGTATCTTCTTTGGTACCTACAGCTCCATCTTCCTCGCCTCGCCGTTATTGGTGTGGTGGCAGGAAATGTCCGCTAAGCGCAACGCCTAGGTCAAAAACTAAGAAAAACCGCATCCGCTCTGGTGCGGTTTTTTTTGTAAAAAAGTGTACATTTTTTGTGTACAGTGTGTCTTTGACTGACCTGCCGAATTCCGTTATACTTATTGATATCCAATATTTATGCGCCAATCCGCCCTATTCACCAAGACAGTTAAGGAAACACCGAAAGACGAGGTTTCCAAGAACGCCCAGCTGCTGCTGCGGGCGGGTTTTATTTATAAGGAAATGGCCGGGGTCTACGGCTTCTTGCCGCTGGGCCTACGGGTTTTTAAAAAGATAGAAAACATTATCCGGGAAGAGATGGACGCTCTCGGCGCACAGGAGATTGTCCTGCCATCGCTACAGAACCGCGAGACCTGGGAGCCGACCGACCAATGGTCCGATATCAATGTCGACGTCTGGTTCAAGACAAAACTCAAGAACGATACTGAGCTTGGCCTCGCCTTCACGCATGAAGCGCCGATGACGAAAGTCATGATGAATTACGTCAGCTCCTACCGCGACCTGCCGCGCTTCCTCTACCAGTTTCAGACGAAATTCCGCAACGAAACCCGCGCCAAGAGCGGCATCATGCGTTCGCGCGAATTTGTCATGAAAGATATGTATTCCTTCTGCCGCACGCAAGAATAGCATGCGACGCTCTACGAGTCCGCCAAGCAAGCC
>CAZFYY010000064.1:0-6238 GCA_964523425.1 uncultured Gammaproteobacteria bacterium | reverse complement strand
TGCCGAAGGGCGAGCGCCAGCCCCTCGAGATCACGATCCGCGGCCGCAAGCCCGAGTCCACCACGAGTAAAGGTGTGCAGTGATGTTGACAGAGAAAGACCGCGCGAGGCTTCAGGGCGTGCATCCTGACCTCGTCAAGGTGATCGAGCGGGCCGCGGGCATGGTCGACGTGCCGTTCACGGTCCTGGAAGGGCTCCGCACCGTCGCCCGCCAGCGGCAACTTGTCGCGGCCGGCGCGTCCCGCACGATGAAGTCCCGGCACCTGACCGGCCATGCCGTCGATCTCGGCGCCATGGTCAACGGCAAGGTGCGCTGGGACTGGCCGCTCTACCTGCGGCTGTCCCGGGCCGTGAAGGAGGCTGCGGCCGCGGTGAACGTGCCGATCGAGTGGGGCGGCGACTGGCGCAGCTTCAAGGACGGCCCTCATTACCAACTCCCGTGGAAGTCCTACCCGTGATCCGGGCCGTCCTCATCGTCCTCGCGCTCGCCGCCTGCGCCACGGCCTGCGCTCATCGGGAACCCCCGAACGCATGGCGTGAAGCAGCAGAAGCAGGAGTGATCTGACATGAACGCACCGCAGATATGGGGGATCATCCGCACGATCCTCGCCGCTTTCGGCGGCTGGGTGGTCGCCAAGGGCTACGTCGATGACGCGACCCTGCAGACGATCCTCGGCGCCCTGGGGGCCATCTTCGTCGCCATGTGGTCCGTGTTCGCCAAGCGCCCCGAGACGCCGCCCTCACAGTGAATTGGGCCGCCGTCATCTTGGGATGCCTGAGCCTGCTCTCCGCGCTCACGAATTGGGCGCGGGAGCGCAACGCATTCCGCGCCGGAGAGGAGGCCGCCATTGGCCGGGCCCTGCAGAGGCAACTCGACGAGATTAAGCGGGCCGAGGCGGCTCGCGCTCGTGTGCGCTCTAGCATTGTCGACGGCCGGATGCCTGAGAACGACGGACATCGTCGCGACTGACGGTGCGACATTTTGTTCCATATCCCGGAACATCACCTGGTCGATTAACGACACGCGGGAGACCGTCATACAGATCGTGGAACATAACGCGGTCTATGACGAACTATGCGCTGTTAAAAAAGACGCGACTCATTAATTAACTACTGTTGACGATCGTCGTTAATTGTCGTATCCATGCCTCACGACAAACGCGGCACGAACCGGCGCACGGAGGCAGCGCAGACCGACACAAGTGACACAAGGAGTACCATCATATGACCAAGCGACCCGTTCTGAATCCGCCCGCCGAAACGCTTCCCCGCGACGCGCCGCCCGACGCAGTCAAGGTCTTCTTCGCGAGAAAGCTATCGGAGCTCATGCGGGCTAAGGGATGGCGCGGGTCCGAGACCGCCCGGCGCGTCACCGAGAACGCTCCTCCCGGCGTCGAAGTCAGCCGCAGCGCGATATCGAGCTATGTGCTCGGCAAGAACCTCCCCACCGACATCCCCCTGGCCGCGATCTGCAAGACCTTCGGCGTCGAGCCGAAGGATCTCCTGCCGTCCGTCGGCCGACCCGCCGCAGGTAAGGAAGACGCCTTCGCCATCCGCAAGCTGGATGACGGGTCCGTCTGGCTGCGGGTGAACCAGGCCGTCTCCTATGAGACCGCCCTGAAAGTCATGGCGACGCTGAATGAAGGAGGACAATGAATGGCCAGGCCGACACGAGATGTCCCGTGGCTCGACACCCGGGACGGCGTCTACACCGTCAACTGGTACGAAGCGCCGACGACGCCGGCTCAGAAAGGCCGCACCAAGCGCCTCAGTCTTCGTACAACGGATGCTGACGTTGCGAAGGATCGTTTTGCTGCGTTCCTCGTCAAGGGGATCGACGTCGTCACCGGGTCTGCGCGAACTGCTGGACTGACCGTGTCCGACATGCTGGACCAGTATTGGGTCGAGCACGTCCACAAGCGCGTCGTCGCCAAGATCCGCCAGGAACTCGCCATCCGCCATCTCAAGGCGTGGTTCGGCAGCACCCAAGCTTCCGCTATCGACATTTCCGAGTGCGAAGCTTACGCTTCCGCCCGGCGGCAGGGAATCACGTCCGCCATGAAGCGCAAGGGCGACCGGCGCGTCTCGGACAGCACGATCCGCCGCGAGTTGAACGTGCTGCAGGCAGCGTCAAAACATGCCATAAAGCGCAAGCGCATCATTGGCGAACTACCCACATTCGAGCTTCCGCCGGAGGATCAGACCCGGTCCGGCGAGGCGGCGTTCTACAGCAAAGATGAGTTGAATCTTCTGCTCAAGAGCGCGAAGGGGGACCTGAAAGACTTCATCACGATCGCCTACTATACGGCCGGCCGGGCCAAGAGCATCGAGACTCTGGAGGTCCGCCAGGTGAACTTCGCCGCCGGCACTGTGGCGCTGGCCAAGCCCGGCGAGGTGCGCACGAAGAAGCGGCGCCCGACCCTGCCGATCTTCCCGGAGATCCGGGAGGTCCTGGAGCGCCGGGTGAAGGCGTCCACCGACGGCTACCTGTTCGGGCCCCGGTACACCGCCTACCCGAAGTACCGGGCCCTGTGCGAGACGATCGGCTTCGACGACAAGCGCAACCCCCACCTGCTCAGGCACAGCCGGGCGTCTCACCTTCTCATGAACGGGGAAAGCGTCTACAAGGTGGCTCGGCTTCTCGGCGACACCGTCGCCACGGTCGAGACTCGTTACGGGCACTGCAGTGCGGAATTTCTCTTGGAAAGGGGGACGTAATGGGCCTGTTTCTCATCATCGTCGCGGCCATCATCGCGGCGCCGATCGTGCTCGGCATCATCGGTCTGATCTTCGCGAACCTAGGCCGGATCGGAGGCGCGCTTGCCTCCATCTTCCTGCTCGTTTATCTCGGTCTGGTACTGGCGCGTTAGGGCGCGTTAACGCTCCGATATGTCGTTTTTGGTCGTGCGACATCGGTCCTAAGACGTTGAAAGGCCAGCAGAACAGCCTCACGACAAAAGACATCCGCCGCCTCGAAAGGGCATGTGCGTCTCCGGCGGCGGATTTTCCAAGGTGTTGAAGTTGTTGAGTAAAATGCCTGTCGCACGACAAAATAACGCGCCGTTCTGACAAAGAGCGGCGCGTTATTATTTGCGGTAGCGCATGCCGCGCCAGCCCTCGACGGCGACCGGCAACCCCCCGGCCCACGCCGGCAGCGCCGACATCCGGGCGCAGAAGTCCTCGACGCTGCCGTGCTCCTCCGGTGCCTCGGACACGATCTCGTCGTGCACCGTCAGGACCACCGGGTACCCGCCGTCCTCGACCCGGAACATGGCCTCGGCCAGCACGTCGCGGGCGACGGCCTGCGTGGCGTTCTCAGACCACAGCCCGCCATAGGCGTAGCAGTCGGTCCACTTCCGGGTGTAGCTGTCGACCCCCTTGTAGGCGAAGGTCCGCTTGCGCGCCGGCTTCTCGTCCTCGCCGTCCCAGGGCATCTCCTTCATGACCGCCTTGGGGTAGGGGTAGCAGAGCGCCCTCCCCGACGGCAGGAACATGAACATGAAGGACCCCGCCTTGCGGAAGGCCAGCGGGCCGCAGCGCACGAGGTTCCCCGGGCTGTCGAGCGCGTCGAGCGCCGCCGCCTCGAGGTCCCACCAGAACCGCGTCACGTTGGGGTGCGCGGCCCGCCAGAGCATCTTCACGATCTCGGCGGAGACCCACGCGCGCTCGGCCATGCCGGAGCGCTTCCCGCGGGCCGCCCACGCGGCCTGCGCCTTGACGTGGCTGGCCGGCGCCCGCTCGCGCAGCAGGTCGAAGCTCTGGCCGATGTCGACGCCGTAGCCCTTCGCCATAGCCTGAAAGGCGCCGGGCCCGCCCTGGTAGCCCAGCGCGAGCTCCATGACCTTGCCGACCTGGCGCTGCGCCTTGTCGACGGCCTCCGGCTTCAGCCCGAAGGACCGGGCGTAGGCGACCTTGTAGAGGTCCGGCCCGTCGCCGGCGTCGAAGGCGCGGAAGGCGTCGAGCTTCCACTGTTCGCCGGCCAGCCACGCCAGCACGCGGCCCTCGATGTTGGCGTAGTCGGCCGCGTAGAGAACGTTCCCGGGCGCGGCGCGGATCATGCCCCGCAGGCAGTCGCTGACGACGCTGAGCGGGTTGCCGTAGAGCATGTCGATCAGTTCGATGCGCCCGGTCAGGACGTCCTCGATCGCCACGTCCACGTCCTCGAGGTTCGGGCGCTTGATGTTCTGCGGCTGGAACCGGCGGCCGCCCCAGCGGCCCGTGGAGGCGGCGTGGTACTGCAGCATGCCCTTGGACCGCCGGTCGGCGCTCATGCCCGCCAGGAGGGCGTCGATCTTGGCCACCGACGCCTTGGCCGCCTCCTTCCGGGTCTCGATCGCCTGGCGCACCGGGACGGGCAGGTCGTCGCGGGCGAGGAGCACGTCGAGCTGGTCCTTCGCCAGCGATTCCGTCTCGATGCCGTGGGACCGGAGGAAGGCGCTCAGCTCGCCCACGTTCGTGCAGCCGCGCACCGCATAGTCGGTGACGGTCACCATCCGGGCGTTCAGGCGCTCGGCCGCAGCGGCGACGATCTTCTTCGCCGCGTGGCAAAGCTGCTCGTCGACGTAGCAGCCCCGTTCGCTGACGCGCTGGTCGAGCCACCAGAGGCGTTGCTCGACCGGGCGGAGCGTCAGGAGCCGCTTGCCGATCTCCCGCTCCACGACGACGTCCTGGATGTTGTAGGCGTAGAGGCGTTCCAGCCGCTCCGGTTCCTCCCACCAGGTGAACGTCCCGTCGGCGTTGCGCTTGCGGGGCTTGGCCATCCGGATCATGAGATCGTAGCCGTGCATGTCCTTCCCGGACTCCAGCCCGAGCGCGGCC
The DNA here is from genome assembly GCA_964523425.1 of uncultured Gammaproteobacteria bacterium. Lineage (GTDB taxonomy): Bacteria > Patescibacteriota > Patescibacteriia > Patescibacteriales > Patescibacteriaceae > Patescibacterium. Next base: position 1,421 of record CAZFYY010000064.1, on the reverse strand, counting down.
GCGGCGCCGTCGAGCGACGCCGGCAGGGACATGGCGAGCGCCATCGCCATCGTGCAGGACCAGCTTTCCAGCGCCGGCTCAGGCCAGCCGTAGCGCTTGGCCAGCACCTCGCGCCAGAGCGTGATCTCGAAGTTCGCGTTGTGGGCCTGCCACGGACCGCCGTCCATGACGTGCTCGATGATCTCGATCGGGCACGGCTCGCCGCGCTTCCACAGCTTCACCTCGCCGTCGCCGATGGCGTAGGCGGCGCACCACACGTCGGTCGTGGGGTCCTCGGCATAGCGGTAGACGCCGGTCTTCTTCAGGTCGACGGCGCTGCGGGTCTCGAAGTCGATGTGGGCGATGACGGCGTTCACGCCCGCCCCCCGAGCCGCGTCGAGATGACCGCCACCACGTCGCGCGGCCCGCCCGGGTTGCCGACGTCGGGGGTGCGCGCCTTGCCGCCGTCGAAGTAGTTCGCCAGTTCCTTGACCGCCTTCGGGGTGAAGACCGGCGTCGTGCGGACGGACGCGGCGTAGTGGGCCCAGCAATAGCTCTTGTGCGTGATTGGCTCGCAGCAGAAGCGGTGGCCGTCCTCCCCGCGGGAGACGGGCCAGCAGCACTCTCCCTGTCGCTTTTCGAGCAGCAATTTCGCCATTTGTCGGCCTCCTTTTGTGTCATGTCTTGACAAAATCGGCGGGGGTCGAGCCCCCGCCGGGCCGTTGTCAGTCGAGCATCCCGAGCGCCTTGAGGTAGACGTCCATGATGGCCTCTTCCTCTTTCCGGGTGGCGTGGTCCTTCTTCCGCATGGCGACGATCCGGCGCATGACCTTCGTGTCAAATCCTGTGGATTTAGCCTCGCCGTAGACCTCCTTGATGTCGCCGCCGAGCGCCGACTTCTCCTCCTCAAGCCGCTCGATGCGCTCGATGAGGCTCTTCAACTGGCCGTTGACGTTGTGTCCGATGTCACTCATGGCCGGGCCTAGGTGTAGAGGTCATCGGACGTCGCCGGAGCGCCGCCGTTGCCAGCCGCCCCGACAGGGGTGAACTCGTCTTCGGGCCGCGGGCGCGAGCCGCCCAGGACGTCGTCGTGGTCGAGCACCTGGACGTTCTGCAGCCCGAGCGAGATGCCCTTGCCGCCGGTCTTGTGGTCATACGCATAGGGCCGGACCGAGATGCACGCCCACCGGCCGCCGTAGAGCTCGTTGGCGTCGGCCTCGCCGACGTTCGTCGTGTCCGCCCGGACCACACCCGGCCGGTCCTTGCTGTTGGTGCGGATGAACATCGGGAACGCCTCGATGATCTCCAACCCCATCTTCGGGTGTTCCTCGGACTTGAGGAACGGCTTCCGCACCCGGAACTTCGTCTTGTAGTCGGCGCCCCACTCCTCGACGCACAGGGCGTCGATCGCCTTCGCCAGGAGGCTCAGGTCGGCCGTCTTC
>CAZFYY010000063.1:0-6344 GCA_964523425.1 uncultured Gammaproteobacteria bacterium | reverse complement strand
GCTCCAGACCAGCGGAGGAATTTTTCCAAGTATCCGCTTCCGAGGTCTGTTGCAAAAAAGATTGCGATACAGGCGGAAACGAAGCCCTTTATGTATCTTTTTTGAAGATCTGATTTTTCCATATATATTATTTTGAAGGTTCGAGGAATCTGCTATTCTACATATAAAATTTGTTTTTTGTCAAGAAAAGCGTGCCGAGCTGGCCCTTTGGCGTTTAAACTTGTAATTTTACTAAATAAATGGTAACATTTAGCCATAAAACATATATCATTATGACTAAAAAAACTAGGAATTGGAGCATTGTCGGCGGTATCATACTCTTACTCGGGGCCGGTATTACCTATAGTGCCATGAACCGCAAACCGACCATCGAATACACGACGGCCGATGTTACTAAAGGCACGCTCGTTCAGACTGTTACCGAAACCGGTACTATTACACCTGCCAAGGAAATTGAGCTTAATTTCCTCAATAGCGGACAATTGAGCAAAATGAACGTCAAAGTCGGCGATCAGGTGCTCCCCGAGCAGGCGCTGGCTCAAATAGATTTTTCTAATCTCTCTATTCGCCAGCAGGAAGCGGAGGCGAGCTTGCGCGTCTCGCAGGCCAATGTTACTCAGGCGATTGCTAATGCGCAGTCGGCACAACGCGAGTATACTCGTCTGGCCGCTACCTTGAAGGAGGCAGTAAACCAATCGCAGAAAACGCTGCGCGATTTAGAAGACACCTCGACCTCGACGGTTACCACCTACGAACAGGCGATAACTTCAGCCAAGGAAAACCTGCGGACGAGCACAGTGACATACCAACGCGGCATCGATAACAAGACTAACTCATTAGGGCAGGCAGTTGAGAACAAGCTTTCCGTCGCTACGACCGCTTTGGACAATATTAATCGAATCTTATCTGATAGCAATGCCAAACCTACGCTCGGCGCCCAGAATAGTGGTCAGGTGAGCCAGACGCAATCAGCCTATGCGGACGGACGCAGTCTCTTGAAGCAGGCCAATACTGATTTCCAAACATACAAGCGTAATGCCGCGTATTTGGATAACGCCTATGATTCGGCTCAGCGGGCGCTCGCCAAAACTTTTGACGGACTCAATCTGATGTATAGCGTGCTAGAAAATACGCTGACGTCACCGACCTTCACCCAGGCACAGCTTGATGCCTATAAAGCTATGATTGACGGTCAGCTGACATCAGTTTCTTCGTCGGTGGTTGCTCTGCAAACTGCGCAACAGGCCGTCACCGATGCGCGCTTGGCGCTTGATACTAATACCCTTAATGGCCAGCAGAGCATTAATCAGGCAATTGCCAATTATGACAATGCCGTCCGTTCGGCGCGCAATGCTGTTTCGACAGCGACGCTTAACCGCGATCAGCAGCTCGCCTCGGCACAGACCCGCGTCGACAGCACGCAGGCTAACGTCGCTGTTGTTTCCGCTCAGGTCGGACAGGCGCAGGCCAGCGTCAGTCTCATCCGCGACCAAATTGCCGACACCATCCTTAAGTCGCCGATTAAAGGCATTGTCACGAAAGTAAATTATCAGGTGGGCGAACAGGTAACGCCCGGCAAAGCCCTTGTCTCCGTTTTAACTGAAAATAATTTCCAACTGGAAATTGATATTGCCGAAACTGATATCTCCAAGGTCAAGCTTAATGATGATGCCTCCGTGACGCTTGATTCTCTTGGCAAGGATGTCATTTTTGCCGGTAAGGTTTATTTTGTTGAGCCGGCCGCTACGGTTATTCAGGGAGTTACGTACTACAAGGTTAAGATTAGCTTTGACCCGGCCACTCAGGTTATTAAGCCAGGCATGACGGCCGAAGCGGTCATTACAACCGCCCGCCGCGAAGAAACCTTGATGATGCCTTCCCGCGCCGTTGTGGAACGCGATAATGCTAAATACGTCCGTATTCTTGAAAATGGCGCGCCCCGCGAAACGCCGGTTACCGTCGGTCTGAGCGGTGACAACGGCATGGTAGAAGTGCTTGATGGCGTCAAGGAAGGCGACAAGGTCGTTACCTTCGTCAAGGATTCCAGCAAAAAATAAATATGCTCATCAACGTCCGCGACCTTAAGAAGGAATATACGAGCGGCGAGGTCGTGACCAAGGTGCTGCATGGGCTGACCTTCACGATCGACAAGGGGGAATTTGTTTCCATTATGGGACCATCCGGGTCCGGCAAATCGACGCTCATGCACATACTTGGCTTTCTGGACCGCGCCAGCTCCGGTACCTTCGAATTTGACGGCCGCGATGTAACCGGTCTGTCCGACGATGAGCTGGCCCGCTTCCGCAACGAGAAGATCGGTTTTGTCTTCCAGTCATTTAACCTCTTGCCGCGCACGACCGTCCTCGATAACGTCAAGCTGCCTCTCTTATACGCCAGCGGCAGCCGCATTGATGCCACTGAACGGGCGAAGGCGGTTCTAGAAAAGGTTGGTCTCGGTCATCGCCTTAATTATTTCACAAACCAGATTTCCGGCGGCGAGAAGCAGCGCGTGGCGGTGGCACGTGCGCTTATTAATAATCCCTCGGTCATCTTCGCTGACGAGCCGACCGGCAACCTTGATTCCAAGTCCGGTACGGCCGTTATGAAAATGTTGCAAGACCTCAACGAAGCCGGCAACACCATCATTCTCGTGACGCACGAGACCTTTACTTCCGAACACGCCAAGCGCATTATCGGCGTTCGCGACGGCGAAATTATCCGCGATGAGCCGGTGCTAAGCCGCCGCTTTGCTAAAGAGGGCGAGATTCTCAAATAAGGCAATGAACCCGAGTTATTACCTCCATCTTATCAAGGACGCGTTTCGCGCCCTTAATGCCAGTCGGCGCCGCAGCCTCCTGACTATGCTCGGTATTATTATCGGCGTAGCCGCCGTCATTATCATCATGGCGATCGGCGCCGGTGCGCAGTCGCTTATCCTCTCTCAGGTCCAGACCTTCGGCGCTAACCTGGTCGGCGTCTTGCCTGGAAAATCGGAAAAGAACGGTCCGCCGGCTTCCGTTCTCGGCGTATCAATAACCACGTTGACATACGACGACGCCCGCGCCATCGGCGAGAAATCAAATGCGCCGTATGTGACGGCCGTCGCGCCTTTTACTAAGGGCGTTGGCACGTTGAGCTGGGGAGACCAAAAGTATGATACGAGCTTATCCGGCACGAGCGCCCAGTACCTCTCTGTCGAAGGCGGAGAAGTGGCCGAGGGCCGTTTCTTCAGCGAAGAAGAGGAGAACGGCGTTGCCCGCGTCATCGTTCTCGGCAGCACGGTGAAGGACGAATTGTTCGGTCAGAGCCCCGCAGTCGGTCAGACAATCCGCCTGAAGAATGCGGGGTTTACGGTAATTGGCGTCATGAAGGAGCGGGGGACGGTTGCCTTTCAGAATTATGATGATCAGGTTTTTCTGCCGATAACCACCATGCAGAAGACGATTGCCGGTGTTCGCCATCTCGGGCTGTTGCGCGCCAAGGTGGACAGTGATGCTCATGTTGACGAGACGGTGCGCGATATCGAAGCGACGCTGCGCGAGCGTCATGGCATTGAGGATCCAAGCGGGGAGAGCGACGATTTTTCCGTGCGCAGCGCGCTCGACGCTTTAAATATTCTTAAATCAATTACCGACGGCCTGCGCTTTTTCCTGGCGGCCATGGCGGCGCTATCATTGCTCGTCGGTGGCATCGGTATCATGAATATTATGCTTATACGCGTCGTCGAACGCACGCGCGAAATTGGCCTGCGGCAGGCAGTCGGCGCCCGGCGCATCGATATCATGACGCAGTTTCTCATTGAGTCGGTCGCCATTACCGTTTCCGGCGGAGTCTTCGGCATCATCGTCGGCAGCGCGCTGTCGGCGGTCATTGCCCTGGTTGCCCGGCAGTTGGGGTATGATTGGCCGCTCGGTTTGTCGCTTTCAGCAATTATTTTGGCGGTAACCGTTTCTATTGTCGTCGGACTGGTTTTCGGCCTGTATCCGGCAGCTAAGGCGAGTAAGCTTGATCCGATCGAAGCGTTGCGTTACGAATAATATGAAAATCTCCTTCGTCATTCAAAATTCGCTTAAGCTCATGCGGGCCAACAAGACCCGCACCGCGTTGACGCTGCTCGGCCTCGTTATCGGCATCATGACCGTTATTATAGTTTTCGCCGCCGGCGAAGGTATTCGCGGTCTCGTTCTTGGGCAGGTGGAATCATTTGGTACGGATACGATTTATACGGAAATTAAAGTGCCGACAAACAAGCCTGGTTCTTCTGGCGATAGCCAGTCGGGCAACGCGCAGGCCTCGGGCGTGCAGGTGACGACGCTGACACTGGACGATCTGGACGCGTTCAGCAAGCTGCCGAATGTTGGCGAGGGCTATGGCGCAGTCCTCAGTCAGGAACAGGCCAGTGCCGGCAACGAGCTGCGTCGAGCCTTTGTACTGGGGGCAAGTGCCGCTTATATCGACATCGATTCCGGTACGAAAATCGACCAGGGACGTTTTTATACTGATGCGGAAGACCGCGGCTTGGCGACAGTGGCCGTTCTGGGCGCCGGCATGAAAGAGAAACTTTTCGGCGACAGCGATGCAATTGGTCAGAGCTTCCGTTTGCGCAACGAGCGTTTTACGGTTATCGGCGTCATGCAGAAGCGGGGAGCGGTGATGTTCATGAATTTTGACGACTACGTATACGTACCGGTGCGGACGCTACAGAAAAAGTTGATGGGCATCGACTATCTCGCCTACATGGTGCATAAGCTTGATGACGCTAATGGCGCCGAAGCAACGGCTGACGAAGGCCGCTATCTCATGCGTGAGCGTCACGATATTGGCGATCCGCTCAAAGATGATTTCCGCATAACGACCATGCAAGAGCAGCTGACGACGCTCAATACGATTACCAATGCGCTGACATTTCTCCTGCTGGCCATCGTCGCCATTTCGCTCGTTGTCGGGGGAGTGGGCATTATGAATGTTATGTATGTTTCCGTTACCGAGCGTACGATGGAAATTGGCTTGCGCAAGGCCGTCGGCGCAACCGCGGGCGATATCATGAAACAGTTTTTGGTTGAGGCAGTTATTGTGACGCTGCTCGGCGGTATTGTCGGCAGCCTGCTTGGCACGGCTATTTCCTTCGTAATCGCCTTTGTGGCCAATAATATCCTCGGTTTCGCCTGGAAGTTTTCTATACCGGTCATGGCTTACATAGTCGCCCTGGGCTTTAGTTTCATCTTTGGAATTATTTTCGGTGTTACGCCAGCGCGCAGCGCCGCCAAGCTTGATCCCATCGAAGCGCTGCGGACGGAATAGAGTTACAGAGTATAAAAAAGCGGCAGCATCCTTGAGGGGATTGCTGCCGTTTGTGATAGAAGCGGATCAGAGGTTTATTGGCCTGATTCCAAATTTTTCTTTGTTTTTATTCCGTTTATTTTCGCCAATACTCAGGATTATCAGAAGGGCGAAGCCTTCAAGATAGGCAAGTAAGGCGTAAAAAATGATTTTACTAAATTCAGCCGCTTCGGGATAATAGATATCGGAGACTTTCGGAGTCGGCTGCCAGTTAATTCCCCACCAGACAAGCAGGGCGGTAACGGCTAGTATAGCAATGATCTTGCAAACTATAATTTTCAATTTTTCTCCTTTTAATTTTTGAAGCGTTCGTCAATTGGCTACGTCTAATTACATAGCTATTGTTATTAAGGTCACACATTCCCTTTTTTAATCTCGTAGCTTTCGTTTTTTAGAGCGGTCAGTATTGCTTCATTAACCCGCTCATCTTCAATCACTTGGATGTAGGATGTTCCTCCTCCAACCGATGTCAGTCTCAGTGATTGTGAGCGAATCTGCATCAGATACTCCCAGCCAAAAGGGGTGCTGGTTTCAAACGTATAAATACTTACTGGACCATACTCAGTCATGACTGAAATGTTTTGTTCCGTAAGACTGTGCATTGCATTGATATGACCGACGGAAAGGCCAAGCGCGGCAGCATATTGCTGTGAGCGCTTTCGACAAAGTTGGTATAAGCCGCCCAGTCGGTTTGTTTCTTGTTCGACCGCAACGGCAGCCTGGCTTTTTTGTGTGAGTTGGCATTCTAGATTTTTAACCTGTTATTCCAACTCATGTACTTTCTTTCGGAGCGAAATATTTTCTTCAGCAGTAGGTTGAACAACAACGCATACTGCCTGTCCGCTTCCTCCGTTCGCAGTGAACGGTAATCCCTTTTTTGTCCAGGAAAATAAAGCACCTAATGCCATTTTTGTTTTTATTTTTCGAAAAAATAGTAGATTACGTCTATGCTAACCGGTAGCATACAGAAAATTTTCCAACCTTGCTCAGATAATTCATTGAGC
>CAZFYY010000062.1:6010-6462 GCA_964523425.1 uncultured Gammaproteobacteria bacterium | reverse complement strand
GATGATATCAGTTCTGACATTATCGCTATGATGCCTGCTGAAGAAGTTGCTGAGAGGATGGCTCTTTGGGCGAAGGAATACGATCCCGCATTCGCTGATGTGATCTCGAAAGAAAGATCTTATTTGGCAGAAATCCTCAATATCGAACGTGATTTTGAAAATCCACGAAAGGATATCATTACGTGGGCTATCGGCAGGGATAGTATTGCGTACTTCTTCGATGCTATTTTTGATTCGGACAAAGCTAAGCAGGCTATCACTGACTCGAAACTTGATGGGATTTCTCATGAGATTTCGAAAGACCTTATAGAAGCAATTTCAGCAGATAAATTCTATAGAACTGACTCACTTGATTCATGGCTCGAAGAAATAAAAATAATTGCAGACCACCTAGGATTTGCGATAGATAAAAGCAAATTCAAAGAAGACCCTGCAAAGTTCAAGGGTGATTT
>CAZFYY010000062.1:1892-6000 GCA_964523425.1 uncultured Gammaproteobacteria bacterium | reverse complement strand
AGAATGAGTTCTGTTTTAGGTTAATATAGACTGACCAATTCAGCGTCTTTGAGGCAACTTCCGACATACGAGAAGCCCATGAAATAATATGAAAATACTGTTAGCTTCCAAAGAAAAGTTTTTAATTAAGGAGGGGTATAATCACTTAGGCATACCCAAAGATAAACTTCGTATAGGTAGGGTCACTACTGCTATTAAGGGTTCCCAAGATGCAAATTTCCATGCCTATATGCAAGAGTATGCGCAAGACATGATAAAAGATGGTATTTATTTTAAGGAAATAGACATCAAAGATAAAACACCAGAAGAAATATATGCCTTTTTTGAAGATAAGAATGTAATTCAAGTTGAAGGCGGAAGTCCTGGCTATTTGCTTAAATACGCCAGGGAAGTAGGTTTTGACAAGATCGTACAGAACTTATTAGAAAGGGGATTAGTGTATGTAGGTTGTAGCTGTGGTTCGCATTTAATGTCTCCCAGCTTCGTGTTGTCGACTATGAAAAAAGGCCGAGACTGGTTTGGTGTTACGGACTTTTCCGCGTATGGATATGTTCCATATTTAGTGCGCGCGCATTACAAACAATCAATGGACGACGGCTTGAGGGAAATAATGAATAAAACAGGCCAAAGAATCCGCTTACTCACAGATGAACAAGCCATTCTTATAGAAGACGGAAAAGAAACGTTTATTGGCGGACCAGAGATTGTTTTGCGTTAAATTTTTACTCTTTTGTTATGAATGATATTTCTGACACGACAATCGTTCCGTACCAGTCTGACTGGCCGGAAAAATTTGCGATTGAAAAGGAAAATCTCAAAAAGGTTTTCGGTGAAGCGGCTCTGGAGATAGAGCACATCGGGAGCACTTCCATTCCCGGCTTGGCCGCCAAACCGATTATTGATATCGTAGTCATGATTGAGGACTATCGCCAAGCCGCTCGTTTTGCCCCTCTGCTCGCTAACATAGGTTATGTTGTGCAACCGGCCAGTACCGAGAGGGATTACTATATCAAGGGAATGCCGACTGACTTCCATCTTTCCATCGCTTTCGCGGACCGGGGCGGGTTTTGGCCACGGCAAATTATATTTCGTGAGTATCTACGGAAACATCCAGATGTACGGCAGCAATACGAACAGCTTAAAAAAGAATTATTGCAAGCTGACCCGACGGGAAGAGGGTCTTACTTAGCGGGTAAAACAGAATTTGTTCATGGGGTTCTCGATCGTGCCGGGTGGAAGGAAGGGCACAAATATCGAGAAGCGCATTAAGCTTTTTTTCAGTTCTATCTCAAAATGGCGCAGCATCCTTGAGCTTTTTCTAGTGTCTAAGAAGCACAAAAGACCGAATTTAGTTCGGTCTTTTGCTTTATGGGCTTAAAAGGTATAATTAGCCTACTATGATTGGCGAAAGATTAGAAAAGGTAACAGTTTCGGCTGCTGAATCACCTCAGGAGCAGATTTTTGACGCTATTGAACATGACGACATGCTCAGTGTCCTTGACCTGATGGCGAAGCTCGAACCGCAGTTTCATAATACCGTCGCCGAGAAGATGATCGAGAAAGGCCGCGTTAAGGTGCTGGCGGTAATGCTGGACAGGTGTCAGGGACTGGGGCCGAAAGTAGCAGAAGAAATCTTGGACGAGAATTTCACTGAGCTGGTTGCAAAGAATCTTGCTTCTTTTACTAATTTAACCACCAAGATTGCCTCGAGAATGATTTCTCATTATGTATCTGACGTGGCGGCGCATTTAACGAGCTTTAATAATTTGACGTATGAGGTAGCTAAAAAGCTTATTAAGAACGAACATGCCGAAGCAGTAGTCATGGCCCTGGATCGTTTTACGAATGTTAGTGAGTCCATTTTGGCCGACGACATTTTTTCTGAGGGACAAAGTTGTGTCTTGGCTAATCATTTTGAAAAGTTCAAAAGTCTAGATCCGCAGATGTGGGCTGATACGCTATTGAATAACGGCGAGGGAGCGAGTCTGGCGGCTAATATTGAGAAGTTTACTGGCGTTAACAATCAAACGGTGGCCGAAAAATTAATTGAAAGCCATGAAGGAGAGAGTCTTTTGGAGAATTTAGAGAAGTTTAAGGATCTTAATTATCAGCTCGTTTTTAGCTTGCTTGCTTCCTTTAGAACGTTTACGGAAAGCCTGGATGAGCAGGGTGATGATGTTTTGCTAACTGTGAATTATGGCGATGCTCTCGCCAAGCATGTTGATAAGTTCAAGACGCTTTCCGGCCCTGAAATGGCGGAAGAAATGATCAAGAACGGCTTAGGCAGCTCAGTAGCGGGCGGTATAGAAAAATTTAAGGATATTGATTATCAGAAAATATCTGACGAGCTTACAAATAAAGGCTTTTCGTATGCTGTCGCCGAGAACTTAGAGAAGTTTTCGGGCGTTGATCCCGATGCTTGGGCTGAAGCGCGGCTGCAGAATGGACAGCTTTTCGCCGTCATAGCGTTCTTGGGGAAGTTTCCAAAAGTTAATCATGCTGAATTGCTGGAAAAAGCGTTTGCCCGTAAACGGGTTAACAATATTCCTGAATATATCGATAATTTTAAGGGTCTGGATTATACGCAGACCGCCAAGAGGCTCGTCGCTGCCGGCGCTGCTGAGGAAGTCGCCTTCTATATTGGAAAGTTTAAGGATGTTAAATATTCTGAAGTTGCTGAATATATGGTCGAGCAGGGCTACTCAGTGGCGTTGGTTTCTAATATTAAAAAATTTGGCAATGTGGATTACGGGGCCTTGGCCTTAAGAATGATTGAAAAAGACGAAGGACACGCGGTAGTTAATTGTTTGAAAAAATATGATGAATGGCCAGCGACTGTGGCCGAAAAGTTGGTTGAAGCCGGTTACGCTCAGGGGGTAATCTGGAATCTTGAAAGATTCAAGGACCTTAATAAGCTTTCTTTGGCCAAAAAATGCATCGAGAGTGGCCAGGGAGAATGGATAATACGGAGATTTAAAAACTTCGAGGACTTAGACAACGACCTTTTAGCGGATTGGCTTATTAAATCTGACGCGGCGACGGTTTTTGTTGATGAGGGCATAAAAATATTTAAGGGATTGTCACAAGCTACCGCCGAGAAGCTCATTGATGCGGGGTATGTTACACAAATTTCTAAAAATATTACATCGTTCCAGCATTTGAACATCGAGATAGCCAAACGCTTTATTGTCGCCGGGCATGCGTCGGTGGTAGATAGCCGGGGAGTTTTTGATATTCCTCCTGAGATTGAAACACTGCAGACGGCTAAGCATTTTCGGGTTGCTGAAGCAATTATTTACTATTTTGCTTCGCCTGAAGATAAGAAAAGCAAGGCGGCGTACGAAATCTTTAAAGACACGATTAATGAGTGGCAGGACAATGAGAATATATGTAGTCCCTTTCAGGCTGGGGCGGAAATATTTGGCGAAGATAAGATGTTCGAATATCTGGGCCGGGAAGGACTTAGCCGTCATGACGGCCTGCACCAGTTTAAAGATATCGTCAGGTTATATAAAGATTCTGGCCTGACGCCCAAGGAATTCTATAACAATATCCTCGCTCAGGTAAGCAGCGACAACGCGGAGTATTACAGCGGCACGGCTCATCATCATCTGAACGACGTCAGCCGGAAGCAGTTTGTCGATGTCGATCTTACTAAGGAAAAAGTTCATGAATTCAACCACATCGAAAAGCTGCAGGAGCTGTTTAGCGGTTTTGCGTCGAATGCCGACGTTTTTTCCTCCTGGAAAAATCTTAAGAAATATGACGAGGTCCAGGGCTTGCTCATGCAGAAAGAGATTCTCGAACAGCTGGCCGAACTTAAGAATTTTCCGGAAAAGAAGAAGTTGCGGGAATACATCGAGACCCTGGCTTTCCATCCTAACATTTCGATGGAACAGGTTCTGTCTTTTTGGCGCACGCCTGAGGAATTTTTAGAGGTGGGGGATTCTCATACGCCGGTTGAAGTTCATAACCAAAAGAAACCTTCAAATTATATTGACTTTCCTAATCTCGATTTGTCGGCCACGGAATTACGCGATGCGCTCGTCGAAGGAGATTATGATACGCTGCAGGCTTTCAAGCCGTTTATGATTGAATATTCTCTCGG
>CAZFYY010000062.1:0-1882 GCA_964523425.1 uncultured Gammaproteobacteria bacterium | reverse complement strand
GCGGCGACCTTGCATCGCGCCCTCGGCAAGCGCAGCGAGAACAAGAAGGGTGAAGCCAAAAATGCACCTAAACTTTTTAAAGAGCTGCAGAAGCTCTGCGCCGAGAGAAATATTGTCTTAGCTGACGTACTGGCCGGTAAGGTTGAGCCCTTAGCGGAAGATGCGCAGGCCCTGTCCGCTCTTTTGTATAACAACAATACGGGGTTGCCTCTTGCTGTAAGAAAGAACGAAAACTATCGGGCAAAGATCAATAAGAAATCCGACCCGGACGCCGTGGTTGCCGGAAACGATACGGCCTGCTGCATGCCTTTCGGCAGCGGCAAGAATAATGTCTATACCTTCAATCCAAACTGTTCGCTCTTTACTCTGCAAAAACGTACTAACGACGGTACCTGGCGCACTATTGCCCAGAGCGTTCTGACGGAAGATGTCGCGATTGACCGCCTCATTCCGGAGATCATCGCTGAAGCCAATAGCGGCGAGCGACATCTGAATGCCTTATTGACCGACGATATTCTGTCCGTCCGTAAAAGCGTCATTGCCTGCGACAATATCGAAGTGGCTGAAACCTATAAGAATAAAAGCGATGAAATTAAGATCATGTATCAGGATTTCTTTCGCGAATACCTAAAACGGTTCGATCCGGCTGGCACCCGTTTCAACAACGACCAAATTGCCATTGGCATGGGCTACACGGATGCTTTGACTGATTTGCCGAAAGAAGAGAACAGATTTATTCCCCGCGCCCCGGTTGGGTATTCGGATAAGCTGGGTGACTATATTTACAGTCTTGAGCTTAATGATGTCATTGAGGCCGGAACTGATATTCTTGCCAGGAAGATACATCAGCCGGAAGCTTTTCCGGAAAAGAGCGCTCCGGATTACTTGCCAGCGGGCGTTGAGCTCCTGACCTTTCGCGACGCGCTGCCCGTTGCCTACATAGAAGGCAAGGCCTATGAAGAGAATGATTCATTGATCGAATATCTTCATAACATGGAGAATGCGCTTATCGCCAAGGATGTAAATAATGCCGCCAAGAAACGGCCGAATATGAGCTTAAAATATATTGGCGATGACAAAAAAATGCATGGCTATATCCTGGCCTACGAAGGCAAGCGGCATAAGCAGGGCGAAAACGTCGTGTACGTATCTGATTTGGCATCCGACGGAAATTTGCGAGCCGGCGGTGCGCTAATACTCGGCTTTACTGAGAGTTACAAACGAAATTATATCAATACGGGCAATCTTCTGCCAATCTATGCTCAGATGCGGGAAAATACTTCCTATCCGATAATCAAAAAGCAGTTGGACAAGCTGGCAAAAGGTACGGGTATTCATTTCCAGATGCAGGAAGTGAGGACGTATGAGCAGGGCGGAGATATGATGCATGAAGTGGTGATTTCGCCAGTGAATTCCCGGGAAAGATAAACCCCGAGCTTCCATATGCTAAAATATAAAGGCTAATAAACCCTCGATAATTAATGATATGGACGAATTTGAACTCACCTATCTGCCAAAGATGCTCCCTGATCTCTCGGGATGCGTGTCTAAGGAAATGCTTGATATTTATCTTCCGTCAACATCGGATCATCCCCATCTCCGCATCCGCCGCTCCGGCGATACGTTTGAAATTACCAATAAACTGCCGGTAAACGAGGGCGATGCTTCGCACCAGCTGGAAACCACCATCAAGCTTAGCCGAGAAGAGTTTGAGGAGTTGGCGCAGGTTCCCGGAAAGCGTGTTGCCAAAATTCGCTATCTTTATTCGGAGGGCGGCAAGACGTACGAGATTGACGTCTTCCAGGGCGATCTCAAGGGGCTTGTACTGGTAGATATTGAGTTTACTTCGCTGGAAGAGAAAGCGGCGTTTACTGCTCCCGAT
>CAZFYY010000061.1:4062-6493 GCA_964523425.1 uncultured Gammaproteobacteria bacterium | reverse complement strand
GCCATAGACCGCGCCGCCCTCACAGTTCGAGCCTTTGAGCTGCGTCCAGGTCTTGCCGGCTGCGCAGGTCTGATAAAACTCGTTGCCCTCGATCAGCAGGTGACTGGAATATTCCTGGATCAAGATGCCACGTGTCACATAATCAAAGACGTTCCCGCGTAAGGTGATGAAGTGCGAATCGAGCAGCGTGACCTGGTTGGTTGCCTTCTCAAACTTGAAGCCTTCCACGATCAACCAGTTTGAGCCGCTCAAGGTCAACGGTCCCGTGAAGGTTGCGCCATTGCCGCGGATGGTGATCGGCTTTTCTGGCGTCCCTTGTGCGTTCCACGTTTGTCCAGCCCACGAGCCAGAGACGATCAGGGTGTCGCCAGGCTTCAATGCCGCAAGAGCTTTTGCAAACGTGCGGAATGGCGCAGAGACCGTGCCGGTATTTGCATCATTGCCGGTGGTGGAAAGGTAGAAGACGCCGGCGCCCTGAAACGAAAACGCGCTCAAGAGCAACGTGAAGATAATTAAAAGTAAGGGTGTTTTTTTCATGGCTTTTCCTTATGAGATGTCAAATTCAAAATCAACACTACACACATTGATCTGTGCGCTTGCGCCGCTTGCGTTATTGGTAATGGCAATAACGATTCTGTCTCCAGCGGCAACAGTTACCTCAGTGACCACTTCAGAATATTCACCTGCAACAGATGAAGCCGGGATCGTAAGGTTAAGCGCAGAAGCTACGCCGTTGACGTTCACGTTGGCAACCAGGCTGCCAGTTCCCGGCTGTGCGGTGATAATGCGAACATACAGTTTTTTTATTTTTCCGGCAAAACTCAGTCTTGTCGCGTACCCGGTGGCATTCAAGCCCCACAAGCCGGTCGGCAAATATCTGGTAGTAGCAGCGGCAATCGTGGCGTTCAGCCCGTGGCTTGGATAGTTCTGAACCGATGTATGAACATGAACAGCAACACCAGCGCCCAATTCCATACACATGATATAAGCCAGCGCATAGTAGGGCGGCAGGTTGTTCTCAGTCGTTGTCGTTCCAGAGGCAGCGCCTCCGGCTGGGTTGGACGTTGCCGCGGTAATCCCAGTCGCCGCGGCGATGTTTGTTGCTGTTGCGGCTATATTTACTGCCGTCGCATCATTGGTCACGGCGGTCGTGGCGGCGGCAGCATTCGACCTGTCCATGAACGTGCCGGAGCCATCCGTCGTACCTTCATCCAATCCGTGTGAATGTGGGTTTTGAGTGTGATTGTGCGCGTTCTGCGTGTGGTTATGGGTCGGGTCAGTGATAACTACCGGGTGGGTGTGGTTCAACACCTGGGTATAGTCGTGGTCGTGAGTTGCTGCGCCGCCGGTATCTCCCGGCGCATACGTGCTTCCAGCGCCAACAACAAACTTGTCACGCAGATCCGGTGTTCCATTCGTGCCGTCGCACAATTGCCAGCCGGTCGGGATATCAACGATAGCGCCCGACCACTGCATGATCATGCCGACTTCAAATCCGTATGAAACCGGACTGCTGATTCCGGCAAAGCTTTCCATGTCTTTGGCGCGTTCTGCAAGTTGGTCAAGAGCCGCATCCACGTCCCCCGGGTCGGCACTTCCATTCCAGTCGGCATTGACAGCCGGTGTATAGGTTATGTCGCCAGCATCACTGCCGCTACCTCCGCCGACTACAACCGAACTACCCCCACTTTCCCTGAACTTAAGCGCACTAATATCTTCGCCAAGTTTTCGTAACTTCACAATGAAGTTTTCGCCTACTGCGCGTTGGTCAAATTTATTTGTCATTATGAACCTGTAGAGAATGTCTCAAGTAAAACTTCCATTACGCCGTGAGAGTCAATGGCTTGCAGCGCCACAATTCGAACATACTTGTCAGTTCCAACAGTGCCATCCGGGCGAAAGCCAGCAGAGTTCAACACCAGGCGCACGGTATCTCCAACGCCAAGGTACCTGAAGACATTTGGGTCTATGCAAACCACTTTCAGCGTGGCGCGGGCGTCGGAGTTTTGGTCAAGGAAAGTTTCCGTGTTTTCAATCAACGTCGGCAACTGGGTCACGCCGATGTAACTGGCAAGCCCCTGGCGCAATCCGTAACGGCTAATGCTGTCCTGCTCTTTCACCAGAGCAGCCAGGCGATCTTCTTCAACCCCTTCACTGAGACCGATCGCAGAATTAATGATCGTTCCCTGCTCGGTCAGGGTCTCATCTGCAAGCTCGATATTCAAACCTTCCTGCAAGATCAGCGCCAGGGTGTTCCCCTTTTTCTTGTACCAATTTGCCTTCAAGAGCAGCTTGCCGCCATCTTGGATATCAGGAGTGATCTCAAAATCATTACCCGACCGCTCAGCCACGTTGCGCACGTGCGTCAGGTAATCGGCGGTCAGGGTTTCCTGTCGGTCGGCGCCGTCTACGAAGATGCTGCCCGCGCGTA
>CAZFYY010000061.1:0-4052 GCA_964523425.1 uncultured Gammaproteobacteria bacterium | reverse complement strand
CAAGGTGTCTTCAAGCAGGTTAGCTCTTGAAATAATCTGATTAAAGATCGCGCCAGCTTTTCCGGTCAGCATGTTGGTTGTTGCCAGTGTGTTGGTTGCCGCGTCAATGCTCTGATCGCGTCGGAATGACAATATGAACTCCGCCTGATACGCGCTGATCTTCACTCCGTGCTTTGTCCACGTCCTGGGCGTGTCAATTACACCTACCCACGGTTTGGAATCATTGTTCGTGACCAGAACGATCAACCCAAAGTCGATCACGGCTCTACGCACCTTGGGGTTGAGTTTGCTTAACTCAAAGGTACATTCCCCGTAATCGTTCAATATCCAGGAGCGCACGGTCGAGGCGTCGAACTCCTCGATCCAACTTCCGGTTCTGTCAAAAATGCGAATGCGTGATCTCTCCATAATATTCCCTACACCGGCGCTTCATCGACCCAGTCAATATCAATGGTCAAGTTAACGACCCCGTTTTCTGTGTACTGAAGCTGATTGACACCATAGACGAACGTCATCCAGTCCGGGCGCTCATCATTAAGCGTGATGGCTTGCAGGGCATTTGTTCCGTCCACGTAGGTAATGGTCTTGTTTTGGCAATCCACAACCAAAGAGTTTGCCGTCTTCATGGGGTAGATCAAGCTGATCGCCTCACCGGTCGTCAGGTTTGTGATGGTGGCGTCAAGGTAATAGGCGGCGATTTCAGTCTTGAAAAAGATATCGACTTCGTTGCCCGAATCGAGCGTCAACGTCAATCCAGATAACTCTGCCAGCGCCTTGTTTCCTGCACTCGCCGGCAGGCTGCCGGTCATTAAGAGACGTGAGTATTCGTCTCCATGAGCGCCTGAAAGCGAGATTGCTCCCCAAAACCCAGTCAACGTAGGGCTTACTACCGTTAATACGTTTGACCAATTCACCGAGTCGTCTGACTTCTGAATCACCACAGTGGGCCAGTCAGTGGTCTGGCGATACTTCTGCCCCGTTACACTAATGTTTGTAATTCCAATGGGAACATGGATCGACCATGCAATGGTCGCCGTCTCGCCCTGCTCCACACCCGCCACTTGTCCGGTCGCCATCTTGACGCCCATCTCAGTTGCCGGGTTTACATTGGTATCTGACGGTCCTGTATAAGGGGTTGATGTTCTCAACGCGCTTGCGATCAAACTTTTTGCCCATGCGCCGGCACGTTGTTTTCCTTCCTCGAAAAACTCCGTGTACACCCAGGAGGCGTTTGTGCTGGTGCTAAGGTCAAAGATCGGCTTCTGGCTTTCGTCATAGGTCGGGGCGAGCGCTGTTGAATTCCCATAGATCACAGTAATGTCGTATGGGATCCAGATGCAAGGCAAACCGGCAACATGACTGCGTGCCGTGGTGCCTTTGGCTGCGCGCGTAACGCCAGTCAATTTGTAATTGACCAGGTCAATGCCTGTGTAATTGAAATATTCAACATCTGCCGACGAGCTGGAGTTAATACAGACCAAGCCTGCCTGAGTCATTTTTTCAAGCGCCGCTTTGTTGTAGGCATTTTTCTTGAAGGCAATCTCGGTGATTGCCGTAGCCGGCACATTAGCTAAAAGCTGCAAGTCTGCCGTTTTGTAGTGCGGCAGGACGATCCAGATATTGGTTGTGGTTTGGTTGAAAGCCTTCGTACCTGTACCAAACCAGCGCGGGATCTCAACGCCATTCAAAAACACGCGGAAGTCATTTCCACTCGCCAGCGCTTTCCCTCCAGACACTAACGCCGCTGTGTCAAAGGGTCCAAGGTTTACCGGGAATGCTCCATCCATCACCGGCGTGAATGGCAAGTATGGCTGCTGGACATGTACAAAGCGGGAGTATCCCCAAACCCCCGAAACAGACTTGGCATTATTGGGCGTGATCGTGAAGACCGGCTTAGCTCGTTCTGCCAAGTTGGTAACGTTCTTCGTCTGCCCGGTGGCTGTGATTGTCCAGGTATCCGAAGACGCCACTTTCACAGACCAGTACGGCTTTTCAAGCGCAAGCACGATCAAGGCGCTGTCGTTCTCTTGAACCACAGAGACGGCTGTCGCGTTCACGTACCATTGGCGGTTACTGTCGGCAGTATCCTGCGCCAACAGTTCATGCGTGGCTAAGTCCAGCGTCGAGAACCAGCGTGCGATCTCGGCTTCGTATTCATGTTGCGTGGATGGCGTGGAGGTCAGGTATTTCACCTGAATGGTGAGATACCCGCCGCCAAACGATTTGCCGGTGTATTGCCCATACGTTCCAGCGACCGCAAGGATATTGGGAGTTGCCTCAATCCGCAGTTGCCGCGGATACACAATAAAAGCCTGGTAGTCTGGCGAGAACACATTCGAGTTATATGAGAGCAGTTCAAGTTTCATTATGCACTTTTTCCTTGTAGTCCTTTTAGAATGTCAAAGGGCGAATTTCCTGAGGTATTGATGGTGATCGGCGCGTAAAAATTCTGGGTAGTAGTACCGCCTTCGCTTCCCTTTGCGCTGATAGTCCCTACGGGACCACCCCCACCGCTACCACCAGTCCCGCCGCCACCGGTTCCACCACCGCCAAATATTCCAGAGCCGCCCGCCTGCCCACCTTGTGACTGAGCGCCACTCAGAGCGCCGCCAATCGCGCTGTTGATCGTGCCGAGCAAGGCGCTGAGTAATGACGTTACGTACGAAACGAACGAACTCCACGCAGAAGAAAATCCACTGCGGATACCGTCAACGACATTTGCTCCAAACGCCAAAAATCTGGAGACCGAAAACAGGTTGCCGATCTGTGTCACCACGCCGGAGAATGCCGACGCGATTGAACTGACCCGCGAAACCACGTTGCCGACAATTGCATTCAAGGCGTTGGCAACGACCGTGCGAATGGCATTCCATCCAGACTCCCATGCAGAACGAACGGCATTGATCGCGCTTGATACCGCCCCACGGATGGTGCTCATTACACTGTTGATCACGCCCAAGATTCCAGCCAACACAGAGCTGGTCGCGCCAAGCACAGCGCTCCAGGCGCTGCTCCAAGCAGACTGAATTTCATTCATCTTGGACTTGATCCAGGACTGGATCTGAGAAAGCTTGTCTTGGATAAAGACCGCAATCAAATTCATAATTCTTGCGTTGATTTCCTGCATCTGCTTCCAGTTATCCGACCAGACCTTTTTGAACTCTTCGCCGGAATACCCCATAATCTTAAGAACACCATCAAAAAGAGTGGTCAGCGCTTTCCAGATCGCCTTGCCGGCATTGGTAACGATCTTCAAGAATGTATTCCAGGCGCCCTTCCAGTCGCCAGTAAAGAGCTGCATGGTCATTTCCACCAGCCCCAATACCAGGTCTAGGATGCCAAGCAGGATAGGCTCAGCCACATCCCACACCAACAGAAGCGCAGGCAGGAAGTAGGTTGTGAAGCGGTCGGCAACCTCGCCGACGTATCGCCCAATCAACGGTCCATTCTCTTCGAACCAGGAACCAATCTTGCCAAAGACCTCCAAGGCAAACGGCATGACTCTTTCGGATAGATCCTGAATGAATCCGCCAATGCCTTCGAAGATCCTGCGCGCACCTTCCACAACCTGCGGCTGCGTGATGGCATCGAAGATAGAACGGAACGAGTCGATGATCTTGCGGAATGCCGGCGTCTGCGAGAAGATCTCCCAGCGCGCCTTCCATAGTTGCAAGTCGGCTTGAAGTCGCTTGAAACCATCCAGCCCGATCGCAACAAAATCACCCAGGCGCTGTCCGGCTTTGCTCAAGCCATCCATGAAGCGCGGGTCACTGAACTTGTCTACAAAGTTCTGTAGATAAGGCTGTATGGCTTTGAACGTGCCTTCAAAGAACGTGCGCAAGCCGACTGACTTGATATCCTCGAGGGAAGAGACAAGCCCGGCAAACGTGCCCGCCTGGCGTTTGGCTGCTCCGCCAAAATCTTCTTCCAGGGATTTTGTGATTGCCTCAATGGCTTTATCCGCAGGGATCAGCCCCTTCTCCTGCATCTCTATCAACTCGGCAGTGGTCACGTTGAACGCTTTTGCCAGGATCTCACGCACGGGAATACCC
>CAZFYY010000060.1:265-6592 GCA_964523425.1 uncultured Gammaproteobacteria bacterium | reverse complement strand
GCCTTAGGGTCCGTACCGTACTCTTTTTGTACCAGTTCTTCCTTCAAGACATTGCGGATATAATAGAAATCTTCTTTTTCATTAGGAAGAAGTTTAGCCGCCAAGGCAAAAGCCTGCTTGTAATACTGTTTCATATCCTTGCCTGTAATCATAAGCTCCGGCAGCGAATCGCTTTCGCTGCTGCGCACAAGGACGTCGGAAACGATAATCAGTTCCTTCACTTCGTCCCAGTTTTTATCCGGCTCGGTTAGCTGAAGCAGTTCCCATAAGCTCCTTGGATTCTTCAGGTCGCTCAGCTTATTTGGCTGCATGAACGAGCGTATGCGGACGATAACGTAGCTGACAATCGATGACAAGACGGTGTGGTTGCTCTCCCGCAAGGCATACTCGAACATCTTCATCGCTGCAGGGTCATCGTGGATGCCACGCGCCAAGAGCAGTTCACTCGCTAAACCATTAAGGCGGCGCAGGATTGCTTTATTGGCGACAGCATCAGTTGCGGTATACGCCGCGATAGCCTCGAGAAAGAATTGCAATGGACGTTGCGTGTGGTATTCAGCAGTCAGCTGCAGATACGCGGCGATGGCTTTAAAGCCTGATTCCGGAACGTACTGGAAATAATCGCTAAAAGGATCACTGTAGGCTTCTTCTAATAGGCTTTTCAATGCTTCTTTAGGCTGCTGCGTTAATGCTATGAAAAATTCCTGGCTATAACGCTGGGTCATGGTTCCATTTTTCAGAGCGATCCCCGTCTGTAAGCCTTCATAGGCCCGGACCAGCGGATCGGACACCTTGGCCAACAGCTCTTCGTAAGAGGTAGTACTCACTTCGTCTATTTTCATGAGATATATTTGATTTTAAAAGAATCTCATATTTTGGCACAGAACTAACAAAACGTCAATGTATAGTTCTTTTTCAGGCAATTTCTAGAATCTCGCACTCCATCGTTTTACTACCCGGCTTAATAGTGAACTTCTCCCCTACCCGCCGCCCCAGAAAAGCCGCGCCGAGGGGCGAGTTATGGGAAATGATATTATTCGCCAAATCAATCTCCGAGGAACCGAGGATGGTGTATGTTTTGACGTTTCCATCAAGCCGAACGGTAACATGGCTGCCGAGCTGAACACCTTCGCTCGCACCGCGCGGCTCGATAATAATCGCCCGCTTAAGGTGCTCTTGAATCTGTAAAATTGCCTCATTAATACCGCGGAGCTTTGCCTTAGCCGCCTGATAACCGGCATTTTCCGAAAAGTCGCCGCCCTCGGCATTAACGGCCGTTTCTTTCATCCAACGGAAGCGGGTGACGTTTTGCAGGCGGTCAAGCGTAGCCTTAAGCTCGTCATACTTAGCCTGCGTCATGTGCGGGTCGGGCTTGAGGTGGGTATATTCGTCGCCTTTGCGGATTGGTACTCTCATGCCCGAATTATAGCACAAAATGCCATATATTGACTTATTTTGATATATATGCTATAATAAATGATTACGAACCTTAACAAATACGGGGACTATTGAGTAATATTCCCGCCTTTCGACTGCGTCGAGACGCGGAGATATTATTCAATAACCTAAAAATGTCCTGGAGGGACTTATGAACCAATTAGAAAATAAGTCAGTATATGTTTTAATAGAAAAAGTTATTGGTTTTGCATTCGCCATCATTGCTTTTGTGTGGGTGACGACCGAAAATTATTCAACATTTGGTGTAGGAATTTTTGCACTCGGTAGCGTTGTATGTCTCGTTTTATCCATTATCCATAATATAGATGTGTGCGAAGGAATAAGTAATAAAAATGAGGTCACCCAGATGTTTAACGAAAATCCATCTTTTAGATTTAGTATGACATCGGATTTTCTTTCACATGTTCAAACCATGTTTGATAAACTAAAAGGCATGCCCGGTGAACGATTATGGCTTGTTAATTGCTTGGGTCTAATTTTGGTCAAAAATCGTCTTGAAGCTTTAATTCTCTGCTGCATCAACGAAAAGCAAAATATGCTAACAGCCGATGAGCTGGCTAAACTGCAGGAACAACTCGTAGTGCGTTTTCCGGAAAAAACAGAAAAGATGTTTGAGAGTATTTCTGATTTTGACAGGGACAACGAAGAAACCTGGTCAGACTTCTATCGCCTTATTCTCAGATACACAAAGTTAACCGGAAAATACGGCAGTCCCGTTGACTTAGCCGGTGGAATCTTCCGATATTTAGAAACTAAAGGTCTCGCAGCTGGATCAATTCCAATCTTTGCACAAAAACTGGATGCAACCCTCTGCGAAAAAGGAACCTTTGATAGAGGAAAGGCTTCCGAAATCTTGAGAGAAATCTTAAGATTAAATAATGTTCAGTAAGTATTTTGAAATATTGCCCGACACAATTTTTGTGTCGGGCTTTTTTATGTCTGGACCGTACATACAGTACACGCTCCCCTGGCATTGACATTTCCGCAAAAATATGAAATAGTGAGTGATTGCGAACCTTTACAAATAAATTTATCAATATAAAAACCCTTGGAGGGAAAATGGTTACAACTAATATAAGAATTATCAGAGGAAAGTGGCAATCAATCTGGGCAATAATATTATTTCTTATTGTCATTGCCTTATCTGCCCAAAGAATCTGGGGCGACGACATACAGACCAACGCGGACAATTACATCGTAACTACCTGCATTATAGCTGTGTGTGCGGTGGTTGGATTTGGTCTGCTCAGTTTTTCAATTGTTAATTTGATCAATGCACGGAAAGAGTTAAGTGACTACAACTCTGCGATTAAACTCATCCTTGAACGTGTTCCCTTCGTCTTTGCAAACGAAAACGAATTAGGCGCATATGTCGATACGATCTTCCTGAAAATACAGCATGGTTCTGGCTTTAGGGAGATAATCCTGCGCATGCTCGGCAAGAACCTCAGTCAGAAAGATTTAGATAATCTTATCATCTGGTGTTATGACAATCCAGAAGTCGTTTCCGACCCGGAAAATGACATCCTGCGCGACATCCGTCAGAAGACCTATCCAACAACGGTCCAAGCGATGTTCGAGACAATCAAAGACTTCGCCTTTCCCAGCCAAGCAACAGTCGAAGCGATCTGTCATATCATTAAAACGTATCTGGTATTAGTAGGCTATCATAGCGACATGTATCCGCTGGCACAGGGGCTCATCCGTTATCTGCATGGCAAGCAACTCACCCGTGCCGATATCAGCGATGAAATCGTCAAGATCGAAGAATGCTTACGCGTTCACTACGGTTCGATCAGCGTAGAAAGGCGTTATGACCTTCTTACCCGGCTCCATGCCATGAACACCTAAAGTACAGATTATATATAAACATCCACCGCCCGGCGCATATGCGAATCGGGCGTTTTTTTACTTGCCGGGCGGCTCATTCATGCTATGATTAGCCCATATGGCAGAAAAAACGACATACGACCTTATCGTTATCGGCGGCGGACCGGCCGGTATGATGGCGGCCGGACGAGCGGCGCAGCTCGGCGCCCGGGTTATTCTTTTAGAAAAGAATCCATCACTCGGCAAGAAACTACTCATAACGGGCGGCGGACGCTGCAACCTAACAAACGCCGAATTCGACGTACGGCGTTTTTTGGCAAAACTAAAAGCCAGCCAAAAATTCCTCTTCTCCCCGTTCTCGCGTTTCGGCGTTGCCGAGACGCTGGCCTTTTTTAACGAGCGCGGCATGCCGACAAAAATCGAGGCGGAGAACCGCGCCTTCCCGGAGAGCAATTCAGCCCGTTCGGTGTGGGAAGTGCTCGTCCAGTATATGGAAAAATATAAAGTGCGCGTCGAAACCGGCGCGGCCGTTGCCGGCTTTGTCTGTGAAGAAAAGCAACTACTTGGCGTGAAATTAAAAGACAAGCGAATTATACGCGGCAAAAACATAGTCCTCGCTACCGGCGGCAGCTCCCGTCCGGAAACGGGCTCAACCGGCGAAGGCTTTGACTGGCTCAAGGAACTCGGACATACGATTATCGTGCCAACGGCCGCCATCGTTCCGGTTAAAACTAAAGAGAAATGGGCGCATACCCTCGCCGGGGTGGCGCTCGGCGAAGCGAAACTGACGGCTTACCAGGACGGCAAAAAAATGACCGGCAATACCGGCAAGCTCCTCTTTACGCATTATGGACTAAGCGGCCCGCTCGCCCTGAACATGAGCCGTGAAATCGGCGAACTTCTCGGATACGGCACTGTTACGCTCGGCATCGATCTTATGCCGGGACGCGATATGAAAGATATTGATACGGAAATTCTCGGCCTACTGGCCACCAACCATACAAAGCGGCTGCGCAACAGCCTGCCTGGACTAACACAGACAGCGATTATGAATGCGCTTATTAAGCAAGCCGGCATCGACCCGGAAAAGCCGAGCAATAGCGTCACACGCGAAGAACGCCAGGCTCTCATCCGTCTCTTAAAGCATATTCCCCTGACCGTCAGCGGGCTGATGGGTCTGGACAAGGCGGTCGTGACAAGTGGCGGCGTCAAGCTCGAAGAAGTTGATTTTAAAACAATGCGTTCAAAACTCTACCCCAATCTCTACCTCATCGGCGATGTTCTTAACATCGACCGCCCCTCCGGCGGCTACAGCCTGCAATTATGCTGGACGACCGGCTTTGTGGCCGGTTCAAGCGCCGCCGAGACGGCCGGCACAACGGTTTGACAAAGACCCTCTTTTTTACTAGTATAGAGCCAATTTGCAACTTAACAATAAACGGAGACATTTTGAAAGAAATAATCACCTTGAATTGCTATACCCTGTCGCAGTTTCCTCAACTAGCAGACTATGAGCAGGTTGCCGAACTGTTGCGCCAGGACATTGCTGCCGCCGCGAACATACCAGCGGCCAGCTTTATCGGTTCATTTCCCAGCGGACAACATAGCCGTTTAAGCGGCTTAGACGTCGCGCTGGCGTATAAAGGGAGTATCACCATGCTGCCTAAGACATTGGCCCGTTCATTACGCATAGCACAGGAACGCTGCGTGAAAATAAACATACTGCCTATCACGAGCAGTAATAAGGTCGAAAAGCGCGGCCAAATCGATCCGGCCCGACTCGCCGCCATCGAATGGTTCGAAGTCCAGGGAGGAGCGATAAAGGGCAACTTAAGTGAGTATTGCTTCAGTAAGGGCGAAGCGGACTCAGTCGTCTTACCGTATGTCTTAGAGTCGCTTAATGAACTGATAAACGATTATCTTAATTATAAGAACCTATCGCTTGAAGAAAAGACGCGGGCACTGACACGTACGGTCTATGATGTTATTACCGCCGCCCGACTGATATGCTTCGGGGCCGGCTTGGGCGTAAAACAGTCCTTCGCCACAAACAAGGCGGAGCTCGTCCGGGTATTCTCACAACTGAGCTCTCGCTGGTGCACGCATTGGCTGGAAACGCTGGTTTCCTTCGACCTGGAGTATGACAAGATCATAAACAGAGACTCAGTTGATCCGACCATGTATTCGAACTTACGCAAAAAGATCCAGGAAGCAATGCCTGGATCAATTGAATTTTTGCAGCGCAATCTGGCAGTCTAGCCCGATTTCGCTACCGCTTCTCTGGAGGCGGTTTTTTTTAATCTAGATCAATCAGCTCGTCGCGGGTGACGCCCGTGCCGTAGTACTTGCCGTCTTTCATGAAAATCTTTATGAAGGGGCGGGAGAGGGTGGCGCCAGTTTCGCGATCAAGGACTTTTTCAAACTTGCCGCCTTCACAGGCAATGAGTAATCCGTCGCGTTCAAGAATGTTGCTGTAAAAGCTGCCAATCGCTTTGCCGGTGGTCGGACTGAGGAGACGGCGGAAACCGGTGCGGTCGGTGGCGACGAGGCTTTCGCCAAGCATATCAATGGCGGAATAGCCGAGCGAGAGAGCTGTTCCGGTTAAGCGATCAACGACGAAAAATTTACCGGCTTCGTCTTTGCCGATAAGATGACTGCCCGCTTCCTCGAGAAGGCGGAAGGTGGTCGTAATCGGTTCAGCGCCCGGATTGTTAATAATCGCAAAACCGTCGGCGTTATAGGCGACATGTTGCGGAACTTTATCAGCGTCCGGAACATTGTCAGGACCGCTATCGGCCATGAGCTTGTCAAAGGCAGCTTGCGAAGCAATAGGATTAAAATCAGGCTTATTGTAGGCACTGCCGAACTCAAAGAGCCAGAGATTGAAGGCCTCAATGAGCGCGGCATTTCTCACCTTGTCCCGGGAAAGAGTTTGAACGCGTTCCTGAAGACGGGAAAGAATCTGCTCGTAATATCCTTGCTTCTCAGCCGGCTTGAACTTCTTCCACTTCTTAAGATTATAGACGGTCTTTGACTCAG
>CAZFYY010000060.1:0-255 GCA_964523425.1 uncultured Gammaproteobacteria bacterium | reverse complement strand
CGGCACGTTGGCGGGATTGCTGTCGGCCATGAGTTTTTCAAAGGCAGCCTGCGAGGCGACGGCATCAAAGTCAGGTTTGTTATAATCGTTGCCGAAGTCAAAGAGAAAAAGGTTAAAGGCTTCAATCAGCGCGGCGTTTTTTACTTTGTCCTGAGAGAGAATTTTGACACGTTCCTGAAGACGGAAAAGAGTCTGCTCGTAATATCCCTTCTTGTCAGCCGCGTTGAAATTTTTCCAATCCGGAATGTTATAGAC
>CAZFYY010000059.1:0-6593 GCA_964523425.1 uncultured Gammaproteobacteria bacterium | reverse complement strand
CTTCACGACTGTATATTCGCCGTACTTGTCATTGATCTTATCGAGCGCCTTGCCGAGGTCGCGTTTCTTGAAGGTATTGCTGGCAAACAGCGTCATCTGCCCGCTGACCGGCACCAGCCGCGAACTGGAGATTGCCAGCATGCGCACCGTTGAATTGAGCGGAATACGAGAGAAACAGCGCTGGGCGGCAGCAAACACTTCATCAGTCGTAAACAATCCCTCGCTGTTCGTTTCGGTTTGCTGCACGTCTTCGCCGTCATGAAACGAAACATACACGCAGCAACGCCGCGCTTCCAGATCGCGCTCCCGCAAACGACGACCAGTCTTTTCGCATAATTTATACAAAACTTTTTCGATATACTCACGCTCTGCACTCCGTTTAGCGAGACAATATGAATGGCCAATCGATTTCGGGGCGGCCGCGCCGGTCGTTACCTGAGCGATTTCCAAACCGTTCACGTTGGCCCACATATAATAGCCATAACTGCCGAGCACTTTCTTTAAGCGGATACCATCGGCCCGGCGCAGATCGTTGAGCGTAAAAATACCAAGAAAGCTCAAGCGGCGTTGCATGGCCTTAGCGATGCCCCAGGCTTCGGTAACGGGTTTTTCCAAACACTCCTCGAGATTGTCCGGATGGATGCATAATATTCCGCCCTTAGGAGCCGTATCGCCGGCATATTTAGCGAGAAATCTCGTCCAGGAAATACCGACCGAGCATTTCAGCCATTCACCGACCTCATCAAGAATGCGCTGCTGGATCTCCGCCGCTAATTCGGCGGCATGGGCATAATCGCGCGCCGTATCGCTCAGGTCGACAAAGGCTTCGTCGATACTGTACGGCTCCATCTTGTCGCTATACTCTTCGAGGATCGCAAAGATGCGCGCCGTGACCGCCCGGTATTTTGCCGGTTCATTCTCAATAAATATCGCCCGCGGATCGAGCAGCTTAGCATCAGACACCCGGCAGCCGGTGCGGATGCCCTTGGCCTTAGCCTCTTTCGAAGACGCGATGATACAGCCACGCTCCGAGAGATAGGCGCAAACGCCGACCGACTTGCCGCGCAAGAACGGATTGGCCTGCTGCTCAACGGAAGCGAAATAAGAATTCATGTCGAGATGCATGATGAGGCGCATAGGCGGAAGGCTTATCCGAGATTTATGATTCGTAATACAGTTCTTCGAGCTGCCAACCCAAATCACGCGTCGAAAAAGCCAGACGGAAGAAATTAGCATTGTCCGAGACGCTGAAGTAATATTTCTTGTCTTCGCCATGCCCTTCGTGATGCACCAGATTTACTTTCTCAATCTTATACGTTTTCTTGCGCCAGCGAAAAAAGGTCGGTACCACTTCCCGCTTATAGAATTTGACCATGACTTCGATTGGTTCATTGATTTTTTCAAACATATGTGTCGGCTTATTTGTATATATAAATGGCGGCGTAAAAATCTAAAGAATCTTATCCACAGCCCCTTAAAAATTGTTTTCGCTTCATAGTATAAAATTATTTTATCTAATATTAAATATATTTTAGCCCTTGCGCCTTTATTTTTACTTTTGTATACTTATCGTATATGAAATATACCAAAATTCTTTCAACAAAGCAAAAGCGCGTGCTCGACTATATCTGCCAGTACGTCCGGGACAACTCTTTTTCCCCGACGATCGAGGAAATACAAGACTCGCTCGGCTTCCGTTCGACCCGTTCGGTCAGCCAGTATCTCGATGCCCTGCGCCTCAAGGGCTATATTACGAAGAACCGCAATCCGCGCAGCATCGAACTGCTTAATCCGGAAGAATCCTTCCGTGTCGAAACCTTCCTTGTTCCCCTGATGGGCATGGCCTCCTGCGGCACCCCGGAATTCTTTGCCGATAACAATATCGAAGAATACCTCCCGGTCGACGGCTCTCTCGTTAAGCGCGACCCTAAAGAATACTTCCTCCTGAAAACCTCCGGCACCTCGATGAACAAGGCCGGCATCGACGCGGGCGATACAGTTCTGATTCGCCGCCAGAACGCCTATGACGAAGGCGACCGCGTCGTTGCCGTCATCGACGATCGCGCGACGATTAAGAAACTCCATAAGGGCAAGGGCGCTATCGTCCTCGCCCCGGCCTCGAGCGACGACACTCATCAGCCAATTATCGCCTCAGAAGCGGCCATCTGCGGGGTGGTAGTGTGCGTGGTCCCCTCCATTCCCACTGCCTAGCGTCTTTAGTTTCAAGGATAAAAAAATCCTCTGCCACAATTCAGTGGTAGAGGATATTAAAAACTATTTTACAAGAATCATCTTCTTTGTTTCG
Organism: uncultured Gammaproteobacteria bacterium; assembly: GCA_964523425.1. Lineage (GTDB taxonomy): Bacteria > Patescibacteriota > Patescibacteriia > Patescibacteriales > Patescibacteriaceae > Patescibacterium. The sequence goes on along the minus strand of CAZFYY010000059.1, from coordinate 4,288 downwards.
GAAAATGATCCGGATTGTAGATTATAGAAGTACGCGCCGCTCGGAAGACCCACGCCAGAGAAATTAACATCATACTCTCCAGGAGCCTGCATACTATTAACTAATACTGTCGCTTCTTTTCCTAAAGCATTATACACAGTAAGGATTACATGGCTTCTTTCCAGAATTGTGTAAGCGATATGCGTAGTGGGATTGAAGGGATTTGGATAATTCTGACCCAATCGAAATGATGGTGCCACACTGGTTTGCGATAATATTCCTACGCTCGCAATCGCACAGCGGACAACTCTACTCTCCCTGATATATACAGAATCAGAGCGTGTATCTTTCCACCCGCTAAAATATATATAGCGGTCGGTGTAAGAAATGTTTAGGACCGTAATGCTGTCCAATTCCTTAATCGTTTGCCAATTCTGGCCGCCGTCATTTGTCATGTACACAAAGGTATCAGAGTAACCAATATTCATCCTGCTACCTGTCGCGAAGCGCAGATTACTATTAATAACAGCAATAGCACTAAGCCAGGTATCGCAAATGTGTTGATTCTGCCAACTTTTTCCCTGATCGCTGCTTGTGGAAATGATACCGCGTAATTCGGCCACCGTATCTACGCCACAGGAATAGAGAGTATTGTTGTACTCAGCCACATCTGATGTCCTAAAAGGACAAGCTGGCTCGAGAGTCCAGGTGGTTCCATCTAAGCTACTCCAACATGCATCCCATCTGTCAAAAGCGTACAATCGACCGTGACTGTCGATAAGATTAGAAAAGCTAGACATAGAATTAAGCGTAGCAGTTTGTTGCCAGCTAACTCCGGCATCAGTACTTTTAATAACCGTACCAAAATTATTCATTGCTATAACCTCTGTTCCCTGACGACAACATACATATGATAGAAAACGCATTTCCGGAATAGTGAGATTAAACCATGTACTTCCCCGGTCGGTCGTTTTAATCATATAACTGTCATAGAATTCACCTCCGTAGCCAACCGCATAACCCTCCTCTCCCTTAAACGTAATATCATTAAAGAAAGTTGTGCTCGGGTAACTTACGGTCCAATGCAAGCCCCCATCAACCGTCTTAGCGATGCCATCGCCAGCCGCAAAGCCGATATCAGCATCCAAGAAATAGGTCTGGGCAGCAATGCTCATGGACGGAATAGAAACTACATCCCATTGAGCAACTGCGACTGCATTACCGAATACGAATACTAAGAACAGAAAATATATGTTTTTTTTCAATTTTCTTCCTTTTTTAAAGTGATTTTATGGTATTATCATATCACTTTTATTGTAAAATGTCAAGATTAGTGACACTCCCTAATTACTGGACTTTTTTCTATAAATATGTTATACTCCCCTTATAAAAGACTTTCTTCTCCGCTTTTATCGTTTTATCGATTTCCCCAACGTCGATCTTAATTATAAAGCCTCTTTTAAGAGGCTTACATTGTATCTATGACCCCCACTAACGCTAGCTTCCAGGGCCTCGGCATCGCCCCAAAATTACTTGATGTCCTCACCAAAAACAAGCTTGTCTCCCCTACCCCCATCCAATTACAGTCCATCCCTCTCGCTTTAGAAGGCAAGGACGTCATGGGCATCGCGCAGACCGGTACCGGCAAGACGCTCGCCTTTGGCATCCCGATGCTGCAGAGCCTCTCCCGCGACGGCGGCCGCGGCCTCGTTCTCCTGCCAACCCGCGAACTAGCCATCCAGGTCGAAGAGTCGTTGCAGCGCGTCGGCCGCTCCTTCGGCTTGAAGACTGCCGTTCTCATCGGCGGCGAAGCGATGGACCGCCAGTTGCGTAAGCTGCGCGCCAACCCGCATGTCATTATCGCTACCCCAGGCCGCCTCAATGACCACCTCGAACGCCGCACTGTCCGCCTCGACACGACAACGATTCTCGTTCTCGACGAAGCTGACCGCATGCTCGACATGGGCTTCCTGCCGCAGCTGAAGAACATCTTCGCCCAGTTGCCGGAAAAGCGTCAGACCATGCTCTTCTCAGCTACCATGCCTGCTAACATCGTCGGGCTGGCTACTAAGTACATGCAGATGCCTGTCCGCGTCGAAGTCGCGCCGGCCGGTACTTCCGCCGCCGATGTCGCACAGGAGATTTTCTTCGTTAATCGTCTCGACAAGCCAACCGTCCTCGCCGGACTGGTCGCAGATTTCCGCGGCAGCATCCTTGTCTTCACTCGCACCAAGCACGAAGCCAAGAAAGTCGCCAAGAACCTTAAGGTCCTCGGCCACACTTCCGCTGAAATTCACTCTAACCGCAGCCTCGGCCAGCGCCGTGAAGCGCTCGAAGGCTTCAAGCTCGGCCGCTACCGCGTCCTCGTCGCGACTGACATCGCTGCCCGCGGCATCGACGTCAAAGGCATTGAACTGGTCATCAACTATGACCTGCCAGAGAACGCCGAAGACTATGTCCACCGCATCGGCCGCACCGGCCGCGCCGGCGCCGTCGGTCAGGCCATCTCTTTGGCCATGCCGCACCAACAGGCTGATATCAAGAGCATTGAACGGCTCATCAAGAAACCCTTGCCAATCCGCCAGAAAACCTCACAGGGCATCGCTTCAGTTCCAGTTATGCCTTTAGCCGACCGCCCCTCCGGCTTTAAGAAAACGCGTGGCGCCGGTCGTCCGCAATCACAGTTCCGTGGCACTCGCCCGGCCCGCTCCGGCGGTTTCGGTCGCAGCCGTTTTAACCGGCCAGTTCGCAACGCTAACTAAGCTATTCTGCTAAAAACGGGCCACGCGCCCGTTTTTTGGTATTCCATGCTATCCTGACCATTATGAACATCCAAACCATTACCCTCGCCGGCGGCTGCTTCTGGTGTACCGAAGCAGTCTTCAAACGCCTCCGCGGGGTCCAGAGCGTCGTCCCCGGCTATGCCAACGGCGACGGCCGGCCGGCGACCTACGAACGCGTCTGCAGCGGGCGCAGCGGCTATGCCGAAGCTATCCAGATTACGTTTGATACGACTATCATCAACCTCGAAACGATGCTCGACGTCTTCTGGGCGGTGCATGATCCAACCAGTCTCAACCGCCAAGACAATGACCAGGGAACAGAATACCGTTCGGGCATCTACTACGACACACCCGAGCAGCTGCCAATCATCAAAGCAGCTGTAGACGCTCTGGAAACGTCAACCACCTACGACAAACCAATCGTCACGGAAGTAGAGCCGTTACGCCAGTTCTTCCCCGCCGAAGAATATCATCGTGACTACTACGACCAAAACCGCCAACAAGGCTATTGCCGGATTATTATTGATCCAAAAATTGAAAAGCTGACTAAGCACTTTGTCGACCGCCTGGCATAATTCACAAAAAAAATTCCCTCCGATCAGTTAAGATCGGAGGGACAGTGCTTAGACCAGTATTTCGCTGCCCATGGCATCCTCTTTATGTTCCCAATGTCCCAGATGAACCCGATCTCGGAAAAAATCCTTAATCTTCTGTTTGTTTATCTGGTAAATTACTTTGAAACGCATGCTTCTAAACAGGCGTTTTGGAACGGCAAGGAATTTCATGTTAGCATTCGCCATTTTTTGCTCCTTTGGCATTTAGTTATGAAATATGGTTTTAGCGAGAAAGTGCCAGCGCCTTATTTTTTAAGGCCGTGACATATTTCCCTATTACCGACGAATTCCAATTAGAAGACGTCAAATCGAGTATTACGCCGTTCAGGTATGGTAGATAAGCATCCACATCCTGTAGGGACGAATTGATAAATAACGGACAATGCGGCGCTAACTCACTAGCTCGCTGCACGCTTTCCAGAGCCGGCATCTTTCCCTTGTAGCCTGCCGTTAGTACCATGCCGCCAGTCCAGCCCGCCAGTTGCTTAAGCCGTTCATCAAACTTATGCGAGACACTCGTGTCAAAACTGACAAGATAATCTTTTTTGCCTCGCAGGTGCATATATTCAATTACTTCTTGCCAGGCAATTTCCGCGGGAGTAAACGATCCGATTCGCATGCCTCCATCCGGATTATCATGCCAAATACCAGAAACTATTTCCGAGATCTGCGGCAGAATATCAGCGACGGCCTTCGTAGTATGAAGAATAACGGGTAAAGGCGCAAAAACAGGAAGCAGACAACGAGATATCGTAGCTGGGCAAAATAAGGCGTCTATTCCTTGTTTTCTGGAAAAACTGGCGATTATTTTCGCCATATCCAGGGACATGGAAAGAGGTAAACGCAGGCACACAGCTACGTTGTCTTCCGTTAAGAAATCCAGGCTTTTTTCCTGGCAGGTATCACTATATG
>CAZFYY010000058.1:0-6595 GCA_964523425.1 uncultured Gammaproteobacteria bacterium | reverse complement strand
ACGTGACGCCGGCCGAAGGCACGGCGTAATCGATCGACCGGAGTGGGATCCGGGGCTGCTCTCACGCCCTCATTTCCACGGGGGCCACGTGAAGCAGCAACTGGAACTGAACGAAGCGTACGAGGTTATCACGCCGGCGGATCCCGACGTCGAAGTGCTGACAATCAGCGCTTTGCAGGCTCAGTGCCGCATCGACTCTGTCGACGAGGCCGAGCTGGTTCGAGAGAAGCTGGAGTCGGCGATCGACACGGTCGAAGCCGATACCCTGCTTGTCCTTCGGCCAACGACGCTCGGGCTGAAGCTCGACCGATTTCCTTGCGGTGCGAGGCCGATCGAGCTGAACAGGGTCCCGGTCGCCGGCAACGTAGTCATCAGCTACTTCGACTCGGACGGGGATGAGCAGACGCTCGACGAGGAGGACTTCATTGTTGACCAGGCCTCAAAGCCGGCACGGGTCTTCCCCGCGACCGGAACGAGCTGGCCGACGGTCCAATCTCGTCCTCACGCCGTCACGGTGCGGTTCGACTGCGGATACGCAGCCGGATCAGTGCCTCCGAAGGTTTTGGAGGCGATCCGATTGCTGACGGGCCACTGGTATGAGAATCGCGAAGCCGTGTCCGTCGGTGTGGTGACGTCAGAGATCCAGCTGGCCTACTCGTACCTGATCCAGAAACTTGCCTGGAAAGCCTGACCGTGGCAGCTCGGGATTATCCGTACAGGCTCCTGGTCGAACGCCAGCACCAAGACACCGCCGACGATGGCCAGGTGGTTTCTGAGTGGAAGAAGTACGGAAAATTCTGGGGCGGCATTCCGGGGCGGACGGGAGGTAAGTCGTTCAGCCATCGCCAGCAGCAGAATGAACAGGGGTTTGAGATCGTTGTTCGAAACTCCTCGGAGACTCGAGCAATTACAGCACAGATGCGAGTCACCTTCGAAGACGGGCGAGTGTGCTACGTCACGAATGTGGAGCCGCTTGACGAAAAAGAAGTGAAGCTCTCACTGAAGCGGAGGGAGTCGCCAGGATGAGTGACGCCGTGGAAGGGCTGGAGCAGCTCCAGTACCGCCTGGGCGTGCTTGGCGGGAAGGTCGCTGAACGGATCAGCGTCAAAGCCTCAAGGGCTGCAGTCACGCGAGTCCGAACCGCGATCAGGAAGCAGGTTCCGACCGGTCAGGGGCGGGATTCGAAGGGGCGGTTCACCAAATCGCAGAACACAGAGCAGCTCAAGAAGGCGATCGGGCTGCGAGTGAAGTCGAAGAACGGCGAGGTCATTTCGAAGGCCGGCGTTGCGGTCGGCAAGTCGAAAGCGATTGAGAACACGGTTGGCCGGAAGGGAGTGAAGCGTTGGTACCTCCGACTCTTTGCGACCGGGACGGCTGAGCGTCACGCCGGGATCAGAAGGCGCCAGTACAAGCACACAGCTCCGCCCTCGAAGCGAGGGCGGAAACGGAAGCCTGGTCTGTCGATCAAGTTGACAGGAAACCCGGTCGCGTTTCGTGGATCAATCGAGGGCGATGATTTCGTTTTGAGGGGATTTAACAGCAGCAAGGGCGCTGCCGTTGATGCGATGGCGAAGACGCTCCAGAAGGAACTCGACAAGGAAGTCCAGGCACTCCGATGAGCGACAGCCTTCAGAAGGCCTTCCGGTCGATCCTGCTCAACGAGAGCGGAATCGTCGACGTCGTCGGAGACAAGGTGCGTCCAGACGCATTGTCGGAAGGCGACAGCTTGCCGGCGGTGCTCCTGGAGGTCCCGTCGGTGAAACCGCTCGAAACACTCGAGCTGATGGATCCGCAGGAAGACCGGGCGACGGTCGTGATCGTCTGTTGTGCACACAAGCGCGAAGACGCGAAGGCCCTCGGGCAGCTCGTGCGGACGGCAGTGAATGGATTCAGCGGAGACGTGGGTGACCTCACGTTCCAGAGCGTTGCAGTCACAGAGATCGAAGACGCGCACGAGCCAGCGGAGGACGGGACTGACCAGCACGACTGGTACCTCCGGTTGCTGAAGTGCGACGTCTGGTACGGAAGGTGAAAAAGCCATGTCAACCCGCTACTCGTCAAAGGGCGCGTCGGTCGAGGTCTCGATTTCGAGCGTGTTCACAAAACTCGCCGGCTGTCGGAAGATCGAGATGGCCGCGGCTGAAGTGCAGTACTTTGACGGGACCGCTCTCGACTCTGGAGCTTCCACGGCGCCGTTCGAGCACACGGGCATGTCCGCGCCGACGCCTGCGACTGCTGAACTGTTTTACGACCCGGCCGACGCTGCTCACCTGCTCGTTTCGCAGGACCCGACGAATCCGACTTACCGCAGCTACAAGCACGTGATGCCCGACGCGGGCAGCAAGGTCATCACCTTCACTGGTTCGTGCGCAAGCTGGAAGCCGACTGCCGCCCTTGGGGAAGGCTTTCTCGCCAACGTTGTCATCAATCCGCGCAGCGTGCCGGTCTATCCGTCGAGCTGATCGCCGATTTCGTCATCACTCACAGTCCAGGAAGCACAGCAATGAAGATTCGTCTCATCGTGGAGAGCGAGCAGGAGAACCCCGCTTACGATCACCGGCGCAAGCCCTCTCCCGACAACCCATTTTCTTTGCCGGCACCGGTCGGCCTCGAGATCGAGCATCCGGACTGCTGGGTGCATTGCTTGCCGGAGGCGTCGACTGGCATCGTCCGGGCGGAGCCAGTCGATGACGAGGCGATCGCGAAGGTCGCCGAAATGACCAAACGGCGGAATGACATTCTCGCCGAGCGGGCCCGGCGCCAACTCGAGGAAGAGCAGGCGAAGGCGAAGCAGGCGGCCGCCGGCACGTCACGCCGCAGCCGCTCCAGTTCGTAGGCCCCCTCGCGACTATTGCGCGCGGAATACTTTAGGTTCCCCAGGAGCACATCAGATGGCCAAGTCGAAAGACGAGGAAGTTCTCGTTACCAGGGAGCAATGGCTGGCGACCGCACCTCGCCGGTACACCGTTCTGACGATCGCCAATCTCGGCAAGGTCCGGATCCGGAGCCTGACCGCCAAGGAGCGGAATGCTTTCGAGCGTTCGATCCAGGACGACTCGGGCGAATACGACCCGGTGAAAGCAGCCGTTGCCCGCGAAACCCTGATCACGATGTGCGTGGTCGATGCCAACGGCGAGACGACGCTGACTCTCGCAGACGTCGCCGCGCTTGGCGAAAAGGACGGCGGGATCATCGGCGACACGTTCGAGGGCTGCCGTATTCACTGCGGCATGGAGAAAAAGGACTTCGAGAAGCTCAAGGGAAACTAAAGGCGTCCGCCCTCAGGCGGTCCGAGATGCTCCTGGCGAAGACCTTCCTCAGGGCGGACGTCGACAGATTCCTGGACGAGCTGACGCCGGAGCAGTTCGACGAGTGGCTGGCGCTCTACCAGCTGGATCCGTGGGGTGAACAGCGGGCCGACCTCCGAGTCGCCAATCTCGCTTTGGCGGTTGAGTCGATGCTGGCCCACTTCGGCCGCGAGCCGCGGCTCAAGGCCCAGGACCTGATGCCTTACACCGACTTTCCGGACGAGGCAGAGGACCTGGCGAATCCGGACACTTGGGAAGACGCCGCCCTGCAGCAGGAAAAGCTTCGAATCTGGCTGGCCAGCAACGGCGGGTGATACGTGTCGACTGTCGGCGACTTGGTGGTCAATCTCGGGCTCCGCAGGCAGAACTTTACTTCTGGCCTGAAGGGATCGAAGAGCGAACTCACGTCGTGGGTCGGCGGCCTGAAAACGACACTCGCACCCTTGGCCGGTGCGGTCGCTGCGGCATTCGGGGTGAAAGCCTCGTTGGATGCCGCTCGCGAATCAGCCGCCGCCGGCAACAAGCTCTCCGCCGTTTTAGCCGCGACGGGCGGCGCGGCCGGCCTCACGAAGGACGAGATCTCCAGCTACGCCTCCGAGCTGCAAAAGCTGACGAACTTCGAGGATGACGCGACGATCGCCGGAGCCGCGGTGCTGGCGACGTTTAAGGAGATCAAGGGCGACATCTTCAAAGAGGCGATCGCCAGTGCACAGGACCTGTCGACGGTGATGAACACTGATCTACAGAGCTCCATCGTGCAGATCGGAAAGGCGCTAAACGATCCGACGAAAGGGATCACGGCATTGTCCCGTGTCGGCGTATCTTTTTCGGCCGCACAGAAGGACCAGATCAAGCAGCTTCAGGAATCCGGAGATCTCCGCGGCGCGCAGAGGATCATTCTCGATGAACTGAAAAGCGAATTCGGGGGCGCCGCCAAGGCAGCCGCCGATCCCCTCATTCAGCTCCAGAATGTGCTGGGCGACCTCGGCGAGAGCATTGGCGGAGCAATTCTCCCAACGGTCCACGTTCTCGCCAAAACGCTGATGGACCTTCCTCTCGCGGAGTTGGGCGAAGTGCTGGGTGTCGTCGGAGCCGCGGCCGGAGATGTTGTCGGCCTGATCGTCGACCTGCTGAGTCCAGCGTTCTGGGCGCTGGGCGAGATCACTAAGGGCTTTGCCGAGCTAATCAAGGAGACGGTGGCACCCTTTCGTTCGTTCATCGAGGACTTCCGGAAGTGGCTGGGGCTGGTGAAAGAGCAACCCCTCAACCAGGACAAGTTTAATTTCGTGCAGGTCGGACCACAGATCCCACCTGATGTTGCTGGCCAGCCTCCGGACGGCATTCCGTTCATTGCGCCAGTGGATCCGGCAGATTTGGTGAAGGGCCTTCCCAAGAGGTTCAGCAATCAGACCGGGAAGGACAAGCTCTCGCAGCAGCCAATCGACAATGCCCCACTGATCAGAGGTTCCGCTGAAGCGAGTAAGGCGATCTTGCAGGGACAACTGACGGGCGGAAATCCAACCGAAGATCTGATGAAGCAGCAGGTCAAGGAAGAGAAGAAGCAGAACACCGCCCTCGACAAGCTCGGCGCGAAGATGGACGCAATGATCGCTGCCATCCGGCCTCAGCAGCCGGCGGAGATTGCGCCATGAGCACAATCACCGAGTGGCACGAGGTCCACGAGGGGCGCGGCGGCGTGAGCCTCCATCCATCACACACTGCGGAGATTCAGCAGTTCTGGTGCAAGACTGACGATCCGCTCATGACCTTTGAGCAGGTCAAGCTGGAGGCCTGGGCACAAGGATGGCTGCCTGTCCAGGGCTCTTACCTCCGTGGTTCCTTCTCACAAACGTGTCGAAAGATCAGCGGACGACAGCGGGCAAACGCCGGCCTACTGGTCTGGGACTTGTCGTGCGAGTTCGACTCAGCACCTGAGTCATTGTTGGAACAGGAGAAGAGGGACCAGCCCTATCCCCCGTTCCGCAAGGCTCGGGTCCGCATTCAGTATGAGCGATTGGTCAAAGCGGTCGACAAGGACGTCGACACCGACGAGCCGATCCTGAACTCCGCCGGTGAACCATTCTCCGAACCCATTCTTGTCCCTGGTTCAAAAGCGATCATCGCGGTCACGAAGAACTTCGCAGAGCCGCCCTCATTCATGACCGATTGCGCGGACCGGATAAACGCCGACGCGGTCAGCATCTGGACTCCGTTCGGCTTCTTCGGCACATGTGCACCGAAAACCCTGCTTTTCACTCCGCTGGACATGAGCGATCCGGAACTGGAGAACGGCTACATGTTCACCAGCTGCTCCTACCAGCTGGAGTACAACCCGGACACGCACGATCCCGATCTGATTAACCGGGGTCTCAAAGAGCTGAAAGCCGGGCAGCTCGTAAAGATCATTGATGACGACGGCGATCCGGTTCTGGAGCCATGGTTTCTTGACGTGGATGGCGCCGCTTTGAGCTTCCCCCTCGACCCTTCCGAGGTGACGAGCGAACGCAAACGCGCAATCAAAACAGCCGATTTCTCTGGCATCCCAACGTATTGAGGAGATTTCGCCGTGGCGCGAGAAGGACGAATTCAAGCAACCATCCAGGCCCGGAAGGGCAATTACAACATCATGCTGCCGCCGATCCAGTTTCAATTCGACTGGGCGACGGCCAAGTCCTGCGCAGGGACCCAAACGATCCCGACGAGTGACACGGTCATCGGATTCGGCGATCTCTCCACGCTGGGGTATGCGGCCTTTCACAACCTCGACACCTCACATTCCGTGAAACTCGGCCCGCAAGCCTCCGGGGCAATTGCCGACGGAATCACACTCGGTCCTGGCCAGTGGGCCATCTTCCCGCTCACTGCAGGGAGCGTGTGGCGGGCACAAGCGGTTGGAGGAAGCGTCGAGCTCGAGAAGTGGATTCTGGCGCTCTGATCCGGATCACCGCAGGGAATCGCGATGGCATTCACCAACCGCAGCCAGGAGCGAATTGCGCGTACCGTACGGCGCGATGAGCAGACGCCGACTTTGTTCGCTCGTGAACGCAGCCCTCGTCCGCGGCCTGCCGGCGCGCAGACAAAGATTGTTGTGATCCAAGCTTCAGTGGGTCCTGGTAAGGCCGGGACCGGTCGCGTTTACAAGGTCACGAACGAAGATCCGGAGAGCGGAGACACTGTGACGATCGCCGCCGTCAGCCCGACGCAGGACATCGTCGTCCTCAATTTTCGGCCGAACTGGCTCGCCAGCGGAATTGCTTATCTGGCCCACAAGCTGGGCAAACACTGGG
>CAZFYY010000057.1:0-6691 GCA_964523425.1 uncultured Gammaproteobacteria bacterium | reverse complement strand
GGTCCCAGAGCAATAAAATAAAGCCAAAAAGCTTCGTTTATGTCTCGGCAGGGCTTAGTGATTGCCTGCTGTCTAGGACAAAAACACTATATCACTACGCTCAAATATTGTCAAACAATAAAAAACCCGAATCTCCGCCCTTGGCATTGATTCGGGAAAGCGTTCCCCATCCCCCTCTTTCTAGGCTTGCTAGAAGGCCTCAATTTACATGTTTTCCCCATACATACGGTTAGAACATGCCTGAGCTCTTGTTGAGAATCCGAACAAAACCATCGTTTTGAAACGGAAAGAGCTTGCACCCCACCTGGCATTGTCCAAGCTTTAGCAGGTCAACCCGACATAGAGATAAGGAACTACATTTTCTATGTACGCCTTTTCATCCCTTTTGTCAATAGCAAAAGCAATGCGCTTACTTCAAATATTTCGCCTTCGCCGTATTATGCTCCTCCAAGGTCTTACTGAAAACCGTTTCGCCCGTATCAGGGCGAGCTAAGAAATAATTATAATCTGAATTCGTCGGCCGAATAGCGGCATCAATCGCCGTCAAACCGGGATTAGAAACCGGTCCAGGCGTCAAACCAATATGCTGATAGGTGTTATACGGCGAATCGATCTGGGTGTCTTCGTATGAATACTGCGGCTTATTGACGCCAAGGATATAGGCGAGCGTCGCACAGGACTGCAAGGCCTGACCGGCTTTCAAACGGTTCTGGAACACGCCGGAAGCGAGGCGCATCTCTTGTTCGGTGCGAACCTCTTTCTGCAGAATCGAAGCCAGAATAACTGTATCATGGAAAGAGCGGCCGCTCTGGGAAATCGCCGTACGCATATCCGCGCTCACTTTCTTGTCAAAATTATCGAGCATCTTGGCCATCAAGTCTTCAGCCGTAAAATCCTTAAACACGCGGTAGGTATCTGGAAAAAGATAGCCTTCCAGAGTGGCCTCGGCCGGCAACAGCTTAATGAAAGACGGAATAGTAAGTCGAGCCGGCAAGTCAGTAATCTTGATCTGTCCTAATTTTTCGAAGCTGCCATCCGTCAGATAGCCAGCCGCCGTAAGCTGCGCCTGTATTTCCTTGAGCGTGAGGCCTTCGCGGAAGAGAATAGAAATCTCCCGGGAAACGGTCTGCCCCTTGGCTAACTGGGCAAGGAGCTGACGAGCGGTTTGGTGCGGTTCAATTGAGTACTCCCCGGCCTGGAGCTTTAGTTCCGGATGACGATAGAGATATACCTTAAGCGCCACGTCAGACAAGATAAGATTCTTTTTTTCCAATCGTTCTAAAATGGAAATTGTGCTGTCGCCCGCTTTTATGGAAAAAGCTTCAGCGGCAACGTTACGCGAATGATAGCGCAAGGCCACGAGATACCAGATAACTACTGCCAAGAGGACAGAAACGACAAGAAGCAAGAATATATACAGATGTTTCTTTAACATAGGATAGCTTGCCAGGCGCTCTGGCTTATTTTATACTTAGAGTTATTCTATCATACCATCTAACCATGCCTTTTGCCTACATTCTCGTGCCTCTGGCCGCCGTCGCCATCGCCCAGGTGAGCAAGTTTTTCATTAAGAAAAACCGCCTTTCTTTTAGCCTAAAGAACCTTATCGCCTATTCAGGGATGCCTTCCAGCCATGCCGCCGTTACCGTTTCCTTGGCGACTATTATTGGTCTTAAACTGGGATTTGATTCAGCCGGCTTCGCCATCGCTGGTTTATTCTGTTTCTTGACGCTGCGCGATGCCATGGGCATCCGACAGTACATCGGCAAACAGGGCAAGGTCCTCAATGAGCTCGTCGAAGACCTGAACGAAGATCGCTATCTCGACGATCGCTATCCCCTGCTTTTGGAAAAGGTTGGGCACACGCCGGCGCAGATCCTCGTCGGCTCAGCCATCGGACTGATCGTCGGCGCCCTCGGTTATCTCGCTCTCTAAGAATCGCCTCTCCCTTAATTCAAAAAGGCCGCCTCGGGCGGCCTTTTTTAGGAAGTCACTACTAAAAGGGATTAATTGTCCAATCGATACCGCCGCGCACACATTTGAAATCACGATTACAGGTCAAGCCGCTGGCGCAGGTACCGCAGACATTGCCACAGCCATCACCGCCGCACTGCCGTCCGCTACAGCTGGCGCAATTATTCTTCTGGCAGATCGGCGTACCATTAGGCTGGCCGTTGACGAAGCCTGATTCGCTAATGCCGCAGAAACGGAAGCTATTATCGGAGCGCTGGTACTGGTAATAATAGGCATAGCTCTTCGGGCTGCCATTCATCGGCAGGGCCAAAGGATTAGGCGCCGAGGAATAGGCTTTAGCGGTTTCGTCCCAGCAGGTAATCCGATTAAAGGAACCGGCTCCCCGGGGCGTACAGTCGCCTAACACATTAATCGGATCAACCGGCAAGGCCCCGCCCAAGGCGTTACGAAGCGTGTCCTGCCAGCTCGGCCAGGTAGATATCGTACGACCATTAAGATAGGTTCCCTCATCTAAAATAGGATATCGCCCCTGAACCCGGTTGTAGTCTTCGAGCCTATCCTTAACAGCGCGCAAATCAGCCAGCCGCTTAACATCGCGGATAACGGCTGACTTTTTATTACGGCAAAACTCCTCATTCGGACAATCGCTGTCGAGCACGCATGGCTGCGTGTCAGTCTTACTGCAGAGGCCGGTCGCCTGACAGCTTTGTGCCGGACTGCCCGGACCGGTGGCCGCGCCACAATCAGCACTCTCGGTGCAATATCGGTCAGGGTTGGCGCTGCAATTTTTCAAATCGGGGTTGAATTTCCAAAACTGGAGGAGCTGTCCAAAAATATCGGCTGTCGCCGGCTCAGGGTCTTGATTATAGGAAATGATATAGATATTAGTATAGAGCTCAGGGACGGTGGAGTCTTCGCAAATACCCGCAGCCGCCCAGGCAGTCGGCAGGAGCCAGTTAGGCAAGAGGGTTTCCTTGTCCGGATCACGCACTTCTGGGCATTGCCGGGAACTGGTACAGATTATATTCGAGCCGGCACAGCGTTTGACATCCGTCACCTTGGCAGCATTGACATATACGCTCCGTCCGTCTCGGACCGCTTCGTACCCATCGATAATCATTCCCTGCGGCGAGCCCTTGATCTTAATGTTAGCGTTGTACCATTGCATGGGCGAAAAATGCTCGGGGTTAGGCACAACGCGCAAGGCGATAGCATCGCGCGGAATAATCTGGTTATTGCCGCTGACTGGATCGCCGGGCGCCGCAAAAACAGCCGAACCCGCAAGTAGACAACCGCATACGCACATGGAGATAAGGATCTTGCTCATATCATATATTATACAAGAAAACCTTCCGTAAGTGAAATAGCAAAAGCACCAACTCTAAACCTGACAGCGCGGACAAAAATGCGTACCCCGGCCCGCCACCCTAATCTTGCGCACAACAGTACCGCAGCGACGGCAAGGCTTCCCTTGTCGGCCATACACCTTCAAGAAAGACATGTAGCTGCCTTTTAATCCATCGGTATCCGTAAAGTTTCGAAAGGTCGTGCCACGCTGGGCAATGGAGTGTCGTAAGATCTTCGGAATAGCGGCCCAAAGCCGCTTTATCTCAGCCGGAGTCAGAGTGGCGACACGACGATCAGGTTTAATGCGACTCTCAAAAAGCGCTTCGTCGACATAAATATTTCCCAGGCCGGCCATTTTTTTTTGATCAAGCAAAACGGCCTTAATGGTCGTGCCGCCTCGGCTCTGGAGCATGTTTTTAAAAAAGGCCAAACTGAAATCGGGGCCGAGCGGTTCGATTCCCACTTTCCGCTCAGTTTCAGAAAACTGGTCAGCGGACATGAGCCGCACCCAGCCGAACTTTCTCAAGTCATTAAAATACAGACGGCCGCCGCCCGTAAATTCAAACACCAGCCGGGTATGCTTGTTAGGCACAGCGACGCCCGTAGAAAGAATCGGATGACCGCCGGCCAGTTTAATGTTCTTGGAGATATAAATAAGCTGACCCGTCATCTTTAAATGAATGACAACGAGACCGGCGGACGTTTCAATAACCAGCATTTTGGCGCGGCGAAAAATTTTCCTCACCTTCGCGCCGCTCATGGCCCGAGTGAAGGCCGGCCAGGAAGAAGTGATGACGGAACGCACCCCCAGTCGCCGCACGGCGTTAATAGTCTGTCCGCGCAACGCCGCGTTAAGATCAGAAGCGATTGTTTCAACTTCGGGCAATTCAGGCATAGTGCCGCGCAAGGCTAATTAAGCTTTTCGCAAACCGTCCTGGGCGCCATGTCCGCGAACCACGCGTGCCGCATTATCGGCCGCCAGGACCAGCGCTTTGGCGATATTATTGTTATACATTTCCAACCCGGCGATAAAACTTGATCCAAAGGCATCGCCGACACCTGTCGTATTTACCGTTACCGGGACACGGCGGGCAGGTTGCTTATAAAAGTCATAACCATCATACGCCTCGGCGCCATGTTCGCCATCCGTAATGACAACCGCCAACGGTCCAGCCGAACGCAAGGCCACTAAGAGCGACCGCATATCGTTTTTTAAGGATGCCTTCACCTTACCGGAAGCAACCAACGCGGAAGCTTCGGCGCGATTGACAATAAGGACAGTCGTCTTCTTCAGGAAAGGGCTAAGCGCCGTAAGGCCGGCGGCAATCTGCTCGCGCCCCGGATTCCAGGCAACATTAGCCGCTGACGCAAATAATGGTTTAAGAACCTTTTTCCAATTGCCAGAAAGCGACGTCACATAGGTCCAGGCAGCGCTCCGCACCGCCGAGGCTTCGGCAGGACTTAAGACAGAAATGGCATTAGCTCCGCGGTAGGTAAAGACAACATGTTCGCGGTTGGGAGTGACGAGAATATAAGAAACGCCCGATTGCGCCTGGCGATGCAGGCTAACGAGACGGGTATCGACGCCGTTGTTACGTAAATTTGTCAGGATGCGGCGTCCGCGATCATCCTCACCGGCGTCGCCGATAATAGAGGAAGAAAAGCCGAGACGAGCGAAGGCGACGGCAGCGTTAGCAGCCCCTCCGCCGCAGCAGATACGCAGCTCGCTGATGCCCACCTTGCCGCCATATTCAAAGGCAAGTAATTTCTTCGTGCCGCTGCTTCGGGGATTATCGACCAGGCGCGTATCGTCAATGCTGCAAAAAACATCTTCGGTCATGCCGCCGACGCTGATAATCCTCGTTTTTTTCAGGAGATTTTTTTTCATAGTAGTGGTCATATTACACAGGCAATGTATCAAGGGTAAGCGTAACGCTAAAAACCGAGGCGCCGCGCTGAATACGCAAGCCAATTTTTTTCCCGGGCGAGAACTGATTGATATATGAGGCGAGAGGCCGGCGTTCATCAACCTTTTGGCCATCAATCTCAAAAATAATATCCCCCTCCCGCAAACCGGCCTTGTCCGCCGGCGAACCAGGCGTAATAGCCGCTTCGCCTTCGTCACCGGCAACCGCTACGGCTCCGGTCGTGCGCGCCAGCTTCCGCTCTTCCGCCAAAGCGGGCGTCACCAGAAGATACCGGACGCCGAGGCGAGCGCGGATGATATAGCCAAACGACCGCGCCGAAGAAATGACCGGCCGCGCTTCATTGATTGGAATAGAAAAGCCCAGACTGCTGCCGCCCTCGTCCTTGGCGACATTGATGCCGATCACTTGCCCATTCAGATCAATGAGCGGACCGCCGGAGTTGCCATGGTTAATTTCCGCATCTGTCTGGATAACGTTTTGCAGATCGACGGCTTCACCTTCGCTACCGGCGGCAATAAGGCTGCGACCCAAGCCGGAGACAATACCCTTAGTAGCCGTGTTGTCGTAACGACCGAGCGCATTCCCAATAGCGATAACCGTCGTTCCGACCTTCAGCCGGTTGCTGTCCCCTATCTCAAGGAAGGGCAATTTGCTGTCATAAATTTTCAAAATGGCGAGGTCGCCGACCGGATCCTGTCCAATAAGCTGGGCATAGTACTGCTTGCCGGAATAGAGCGTTACGCGGTATTCGGCGACGGCAGGATCGCCGGCCGTGACGACATGCTTATTAGTCAGAATGAGACCGTCTTCCGATATAAGAAAACCGCTGCCGGCACCGCGCCGAACCTTCTCGCTGCCGTTGACCGTTGCGCCCGTCGCCGGATCAGTGGTCTGGATCGTCTGCTCTTCGCTGACAACTATACTGACCACGCCGGGAATCGCCCGATTGATGGCGCGGATAGTTGCTTCTTGGTCATCGAGGCGAAGCGAATCGGCGATAGCTCCCTGATGGCGAAGTCCAAACAAAATAGCCGGTACAATCGCCGCTATGAGAAGAAGAGGGATAAAATATTTACGAAATGGAGAGACCTGCGGCATGGCGGTACGGTATAATTAATAATACTGCCAGTATACCAGATTTTGACAAAGGGTGTAAAAATCTATAGTATTTCAGTACCTTATCTATAATCAGATGAAGCCTATTCCGGGGTCGTCTAATGGTAGGACTCCAGGTTTTGGTCCTGGCTATCGAGGTTCGAATCCTTGCCCCGGAGCATGAAATATAAAAGCACCACTTATGTGGTGCTTTTATATTTTAGTTAGGAAAAGGATTCGAACGGGCAGAAGCGAGGACGAGGCGAAAATCCTTGCCCCGGAGCATCGTTCAAATTGCGTAAAGTGCCCCCTGTAAGCCCCTCAAGGCTGAAAATCTGCCTTGGTGT
>CAZFYY010000056.1:0-6721 GCA_964523425.1 uncultured Gammaproteobacteria bacterium | reverse complement strand
GCGTGAAGCTGGATAACGGGCACGAGGTGCTTGCCCATACGTCGGGCAAAATGCGCAAAAACCGTATCCGCGTCTTGGCGGGCGATAAGGTCAATGTTGAGATGACGCCCTATGACCTAACCAAGGGCCGTATCACGTACCGCCTGTAATTTCCCACCATGAAAGTAAGAGCCTCTGTCAAGAAAATCTGCAAAGACTGCAAGACAATCCGCCGCAAAGGACGGGTCATGGTCATCTGCGCTACCCCTAAACATAAACAGCGCCAGGGTTAATCCCGAACGCATACTCCTATGGCTGTACGTATTGCCGGCATCACTATCCCTAACGAGAAGCGCGTCGAAATCGCCCTGACGTATATTTACGGCATTGGCCGGACGACTTCTAACCGCATTCTTGAAACCGCTAAGGTCAGTCCTGACACCCGCGTCAAGGACCTGGGCGAAGAAGAAGTTAACCGTTTGCGCGTTTTGATTGAAAAGGACATGAAAGTCGAAGGCGACTTGCGCCGCGACGTCAGTGCCAATATCAAGCGCTTAAAAGACATCAATTCATACCGCGGTACCCGCCACGCCAAGCACCTGCCGGTGCGCGGCCAGCGAACCAAGACTAATAACCGCACCGTCCGCGGCAACGTCCGCCGCACGGCCACTTCCGGAAAGAAGATGTCCGCTCAGAAAACCTAATATTATATGACTGAAGAAACTAAAACCACCGAAGAACAGGCACCTAAGGCCCCGGAAGTAGTTATCGATCTGAGCGATAATGAGCCGGTTGCTGCTGCCGAGCCAAAGACCGAAGGCGAGATCCTTGAGGAATTGCCGGATGACATCAAGAAAAAACTGGAGAAGCAGAAGGCTAACCGCCAGGCCATGAAGGGCAAGAAAAAGAAGAAGGCCGGTGACAAGCGCGTCAGCTCAGGCAAGGCTTTTATCAATTCGACCTATAACAACACGATTGTTACATTGACGGACAATGTTGGAAATGTCATTTCCTGGTCTAATGCCGGTTTGGCTGGTTTTAAGGGCCCAAAGAAGTCTACTCCGTACGCCGCTCAAATTATCACCCGTATTGCCGTTGAAAAAGCAAAGGAATTTGGCCTTTCGGAAGTAAAGGTTTTCGTTAAAGGTGTCGGTACTGGCCGCGAGTCGGCAGTTCGCGCCTTGAATGCGAACGGTCTGAACGTCACTTATATCAAGGACATTACTCCATTGCCGCACAACGGTTGCCGCAGCCGCAAGCCGCGTCGCGTATAATATTTTTTCATAACACTCCACGATCATGCCTCCAGTAAACATGCAAAGCAAGCGCCCGAAGAAGCAGAGCACCTATGGTCTGCAGCTCCAGGAAAAGCAGAAAGCAAAGAAGATGTATGGCCTGCGCGAAAAGCAGTTTGGCCTGACCTTCTTGCGCGCTAAAAAGAAAGGTGATGCCGGTGAAAACCTGCTCCGTTTGCTTGAGATGCGTCTTGATAACGTTGTGTATCGCTTTGGACTGGCTATTACCCGCGCTCAGGCCCGTCAGATGGTTAATCATGCCCAGTTTGAAGTTAACGGCCAGAAAGTCGATATTCCTTCCTATACCGTTAAGCCAAACGACGTCGTCACTGTCCGCAAATCAAAGAAACAGAAGAAGCAGTTTGTCGGCGCTGATGAACGCGTTAAGAAGGCAATCATGCCAAGCTGGCTCAATTTTGATGCGAGCGAGCTAAGCGGAAAGGTGCTGCATGAACCGAAAAAGGAAGACCTCGACCAGTCAATCAATAGCCAGCTGATCGTTGAATTCTACTCCCGTTAAAATATAAAAATTGTCCGCGCTGCGGACAAACATTTCATAAATATGAATAACATCGCTTTGGCAAAAAAATTATCGTTCGTCCCGACTGAGGACAAGAACCGCATGCACGCCGTTCTTGAGCCGTTAGCGCCTGGCTACGGCACGACGCTCGGCAACGCTCTGCGCCGCGTACTTTTGGCTTCGTTGCCTGGTGCGGCAGTTGTTGGTGCCAAGATCGAAGGTGCGAGCCATGAATTCATGGGACTGCCTAATGTCAAAGAAGATGTTTTGGAAATTTTGTTGAACCTGAAGAAGGTTCGCTTGAAACTTGACGAAGGTGTTGACGAAGCCAAGCTTGAGTTGAGCGTTTTTGGAGACAAGGTAGCCACGGCCGGCGATATTACCAAACAGGCCGGCGTGGAAATTTCTAACCCGGAAAGCGTCATTGCTCACTTGACTGATATGAGCGGAAAGCTTACTATGGAAATCTTTGTCCGTCGCGGACTTGGCTACGAAACTATCGAAAGCCGCGAGGAGAAGAAGAAGGAACTTGGTTTCATCGATATCGATTCGATTTATTCGCCTGTTTTGACAGTTGGTCTTGATGTGGAGAATGTCCGCGTTGGTAAAATGGTCAACTGGGAAAAGTTGATTCTCGATATTCAGACGGACGGAACAATCACTCCGGAAGAAGCGCTTAACACCGCGACTTCCATCCTGATTGAACAGTTTACGGCAATTACGTCCCTCAGCGCCGGCGAAGAAACCGCTTCTGTAGTCGAGCCTGTAGAGACTGAAGCCGCCCCTGAAGTTGCTGCCGAAGAAGTTTCTGAAGCGACTGAAGAGGTAGTTGAGGAAAAGGCCGACAAGAAGAAAGCTAAGAAAGACAAGAAATAATTATTCAGTATGCGTCACCGTAACACCGGAAAAATCCTTGATCGCAAGAAAGCACCACGTGAAATGATGTTGCGTAATCTCGCAGCCAGCGTTTTGTTGTATGAAAAAGTAAAGACGACCGAGGCCAAGGCCAAGACCCTCCGCTCGCTCGTTGAGCGTTTGATTACCGTCTCTAAAGCCGGTAACCTTACGGCCCGTCGTACCCTCATCAGCACCCTTCCTCAGCCCCTGGCCGTTAAGAAGGCGATGGATGTTCTCGGTTCCCGCTATAAGGAACGCCCGGGAGGCTATACCCGCATTATTAAGCTGGGCAGCCGCGTGGGAGACGGAGCCGCCATGGTCCAGATTGAACTTGTTTAACCGTATGCCACATAAACCAATCCTACGCAATCGCATTGAGATCGACGCCGCCGGCCTGACGATGGGCCGCCTCGCAACTAAGGTTGCCACTCTTTTGCGCGGCAAGCATAAGCCTACCTACCAACCGCATATCGACGAAGGCGATATCGTTATCGTTTCCAATATTGATCAGGTTAAATTCAGCGGCAAGAAGCTGGAGCAGAAGAAGTACTACAGCTATTCCGGTTATCCTGGTGGACTTAAGACCAAGAAGATGGGCGATGTCTTTGCCGTCAAGCCAGGCGAAGTCTTTAAGCGCGCTGTTAAGCAAATGCTGCCGCCAACCCGCCTGCGCGACGCGATGGTCAAGCGCTTAACCGTTAAATAAGAAATACTTATGACAGAAGCCAAGCCAAAGACCGCCTCCGCTAAAGCTACTGAGACCAAGCCGGCAAAGAAAACTGAAAAGAGCGATAAGCGCTATACCGAAGTCATGGGTAAGCGTAAGACCGCTTCGGCCCGCCTCCGTGTTTATGAAGGCGGTAGCGGCAAGATTATGGTTAATGAAGTTACGTTGGTGGAGTATTTCCCAGCACCAGTTGCTCGCATGACCGTTCTTGAACCATTGAAGACGACTGCCATGGAAGACAAGCTTGATTTCAGCGTCCACGTTCGTGGCGGCGGTAAGCAGGGCCAGGCCGAAGCTGTTCGCCATGGTATTGCCTGTGCGCTCCTCGCTCTGAACCCTGATCTCCGCGGCGTTCTGAAGGCCCAGGGCTGGCTTACCCGCGATGCTCGTAAGAAGGAGCGTAAGAAGCCTGGTTTAAAGAAGGCTCGTCGCGCCCCACAGTGGAGCAAGCGCTAGTCCCATTTCTTATACTCTATCAAGACACCCCTTCCGGGGTGTCTTTTTGACAGGCGGCTCGAGCGATGCTAAGCTGCGAGCACGTAAATTAAAAATTTAAAAATATTAAAAGGAGAGTTTAGTGAAACTTACGTGCATCGACGATGACGACATTCAAGTAGTCATTGCTGGCTTGACGAGCGGTCCTTGCGGCGGTAAGACAACGCTTATCCCGCATGTGACCCAGATTGCGCTCAAGCAGGGGATTATGGTCTTCCATATTCCGGAAGTAGCAACCTGGTATTTTTCTAAGGGTATCAAGCCGGGCATTATCCTGTCAGATACGAGCAGCGGACTTGATATGCAGCGCGCCTTTTTTCGTACCCAGATACTGTGGGAAAATGAAATGATTAGGCTCGCCAAGCAGCAGGCTAGGCTACAAGGCGTTAAGTACGTACTAATTGTCTGTGACCGAACTGCTCTTGATGCTTTGGCGTACATGAAAGAAGCGGATTATTGGCGCATGGCCGCCGAGGAGGGCTTTTCTCATAAGGACCTCTACGCGCGCTATACGTTGATCGTCTGTCTGGCAACGGCCGCTAAGGGAGCGGAAGAGTTTTACAAACTGACTAATGACGTAGTTGGCGAGGAAACTCCGGAAGAGGCACGCAGCGAATCGCCCGAGCTGGCGAGAGAGCTTGATACCCGTATCCAGAGGATATTCATGCCTGTTGAGAACTGCACGTATATTCCTAATATTCGAGACGGAAAACAGATATCGTTCCGCCAAAAGCTGGATGATGCTGCTAAGGTTATCATAAACGCTTTTGGAATTCCTATGCCAATTGAGAATGAAGTCGCTCATCTTATCATTGATACGAGCTTTTCTGAAGAACGTTTACGTGCCGCCGCCCAGGACGGAGTAGTTAAGCAGCGTATTACCCAAACATATTTGCCTTCTTTGAATCCGGCCGTAGAGTTGCGTATCCGCAAAATCGAAATGATTGAGCCGTTCACCGCAACCTACTACGTTCGGACTGAAAAGCGCGAGCGCCAGGGTGTTTTTGAACGTTTGGAAAAGCAGGTACTTCTCAATACCGAAGAGCAATATGCCGCGTTGTACGCACAGCGCAATCCTGTCTTAGCTGATATCGTTAAAGAACGGTTTTATTTCATGTATGAGACGGCACTCTATGAAAAGTACCGCGGGCAGGTCGACCACATTCTTAAGCCACCTTCGGCAGCGGGGGAGTTCGTGTACGAGAACGAAACCGTGCTGGATGACCTAGCTACGCATCAGCCGCCAGCTTTTCTCGGGAAAACCGAACAGATGTCCGGCAAGGTGCGAAATTATGACATTGCCAGCGGCGTTAATCCACGCCAGGCACTTGGTCTGTGTTGATAGTTGTATGAATAATAACGGGCAAAGCTTCGGCTTTGTCCTTTTTTATATCTTGACATAATAAAAAATGTATGTTAATACATAGTCATTGCTCATTTACATAAAAGGAGAAAACGTGTTAACTCATTGGTGTGCTGGAGCGGGGATCATGTATATTGGATCGTTGCTTTTTGGCTTCAATTTCAGTTTCGACTGGCTTATATATGGCGCGCTAACTGGTGCTCTGCCGGATATTATCAGTCTATTCTACGGTTTTAATTATAAGAAGGATACGCACGTGCACCGGGAAAACTGGTCACATTCTATCCTGTGGTATCCCGTGCCGTTGGCGATTGCCTGGGCAGCTGGAGGCTGGGTATTGGCTTTGCTGACTGGCTTTGCCCTGTTTTCGCATCCTGTCCTCGACTTTTTTGGTCTGGGATTTGGTATACGGATATTTTATCCATTTTCCACGGGCAGCTTATATATACGTTCGTCACGGCGCAAGATATGGTACTCGCAATCGGAAATTTCCGATATTATTTCCCGAGAAAATGACAACGACTGGTTTAAACATATTTTCCTGAGCTGGCCATCATCTCGTCCTTTGATTTTCTGGACTGAGATTCTGTCCATTATCGGTCTTGTTATTCTTGTTTGTATCGCTTGTCGCGTTAATATCTTTTCATTTTTGATCTTTTGAGAGAATATTTTTGGCAGGACCTGTCCGTAATACGCAGGTCCTTTTTTATTAGTATTTTCCTGGCAAAAATGCTATTATAACCCCATGAAACCACTGGTTCTCGTCTACGGACTTGGAAATTTCGGCTATGCTTTGCTTAAGCATCTTGACCGGTATCGGACGAATGATTATCGCATTGCCGCCTTTGACCGTGACCCGGCAGTCATGCGCCGCTTGCGGCGTTACCGGCAGCATACTCGCATCAATCCGACACATTACATTTCTCCGGCGATTATTTTGCCGCAAAGTGCCGCTGAGCTTTTTCCGCAAGCCGATATTATTATTCTGGCCGTTACCTCGCAGTCTATCCCAGAAATCATTGACCAGTTTAATGGCTATGCGCATTCCAAGAAACCGATTTTACTTATTAATAGCGCCAAGGCATTAGCGACCGAGAACGGTGAACGTCTAGAAGTAGTTATTGCCCGTTCTTTCCGCCATGCCTACCGCTATGCCTATTTAGCGGGTGGTACTATCGCCGAGGATCTCTATAATTCGTACCCGTTAGGCGCCACAATTGCTTCGACAAGTCGGGTTGCTGCTCGGGAAGCAAAGCACTTGCTCGCCGCGTCTACCTTTCGTCTGTACCCGACCAGCGACGTGGCGGGGGCGGAATATTGCGCCGCCTTCAAGAATGTTGTCTCAATTTTCGCCGGCATCGTGGCGGGACTTGGCTGGCCCTACGGTTCAGAGACCTATTTTATTTCCCGCTTTAGTCGTGAGGTTGAACGTTTTGTCATAAAGG
>CAZFYY010000055.1:6623-6977 GCA_964523425.1 uncultured Gammaproteobacteria bacterium | reverse complement strand
ACCTACGGCCGAGTACCGCACGACTTCTTCATGTTAGAAGAGGCCGTATACTGGTTCATGCGTCAGGATTACGATGACAAAGAACTACTTATTCTCAACGATGCAAAAGAGCAAGAGCTTGTTTGCACAACCCCGAATGTTCATTGCATTAATCTACATAATCGTTTTCCTACTCTCGGCGATAAGTATAATTACCTTGTGGGTATAGCCGAAGGCGATGTAATCGTTCCGTGGGAAGATGACGATATTAGCCTACCGGGACGGCTTACTCAAATTGCCGAGCATCTAAAGGGGCAATATGAATACTGGAAACCCGGTGGGGCGTTCTTTCAAAGCGGTCAAGATAATCTCACC
>CAZFYY010000055.1:816-6613 GCA_964523425.1 uncultured Gammaproteobacteria bacterium | reverse complement strand
CCCTATGTTCTCCGGGCAACGTCTTCCACAATGCAAGCGGGTACAAGAAGACCTACGCAAAACGTCATCCGTATCCATCCGTCTCTGGTCCGCAAGATGCGATGTTTGACGCAAAGGCTTTGCAACTTGCAAGATTCAACAGCCTTAGACTAGCCCTACCATCCGAATTCCAATACGTTTACCGTTGGCAGCATGGTAGCGGCAAACAACCAAACCTTAGTGGACACTCGGACCCCGGTGCGGCATACGCTAACAGACCGACGCCGGTAGCAGGAACTTACAACATCTACCCGCGTATGTATCGTAACTACGCCCAACTTGCAAAGGAATACAAGTAATGTATCTATTCGCCCAGATGGTTGCTGACCCTATTTCTGGTGGTGCTGGTTGGGTAGGTGCTGGATTACTTGGGTTACTTCTAGGCTGGCTACTGATTATCCACTTACCCGCAAAGGATAAAATCCTGAAGGACTTTATGGAAGCTAAGGATATTCATGTTCATAAGATGACAGAAAAGTTTGAGGCTTCCCTAAAAGTGATAGCTGAACATTGCGAGCAAGAACTAGAGAGAGTTATCAATATCTTTCAAAATAAGCCTTGACAAACACTCTAACTTATGCTAGGATAACATAATGCGTATTACTCTAACAACTGCCCTACTAATCCTTTGCAACTTGCAAAGTTTCGCTGCCCCACCTAAATTAGAGATTCCGACCGAACTCAAGCCTACTGGCGATTACGTCACCCATAAGCCGAAGACGGACGCGGTAAGTATTATCTACGTTGGCTTGTCTGGGATTGACGCCTTCCCTAGCGAGTTCCTCAAGGACTCACGGGACTTCATTCTACCTACTCGCGGTATTCCTACCGGCGTATATAAGTTTAGTGCTGTTGCTGCAAGTGCGACCGGCGAGCAAGTACGGCAAGACTTCACCGTAGTAATCGGTAAGCCTGTTGTAGTGCCGCCAATAGTCGAACCTCCACCAGTTGACCCTCCGCCAGTAACTCCGGCCAATCTCTACTTCCTAGTAGTCCGTCCCGATGGTCCGGCCGATCCTTCTTTCACTAAAGTGTGGTCGATGAAGGAATGGGATTCTCTAGCCTTCATGGGTCATTCATTCAAGGATAAACCTCTTACCGAAGCAAGCATTAGCCTTACTGCATTGAACATTAGCCTACCGCCCGGCACAATCTTGCCTTGTGTACTGACGTTGCGTAACAAGAAACTCGTTGCCGGTCCTGCCCCATTACCCACCACTTCGGATGGCATTTTGCAACTTGCAAAGGGGGTAAAATGAACTACCATCTTCCGCCTATTTTCCGTGGTCCCGAAGCTGACGTACTCCCGCTGGCCGGCGAAGTCAATTGGGGCATGGAAGTATTCGGCATCGAGTATTTGCGTAGCATCACTAAGGGTAAAGGATTCAAGATCGGCGGCGTCGATACTGGCGTTGACCCCGATCACCCTTTGATGGGCAATTTGAAGAAAGCTAAAGATGAAACGGGTTCATCTATCGGCTTTCGCGACCGTAACGGACACGGTTGTGTTGCGCCGTGGGATAAGCTATATACTTCCTTATGCGGACTACAAACATCTGAATATCTATTTAACAACGCTCCCGGTATCGCATACTTTGAGGATACTAAAGGAACAATTGTAAAAGACGTATCTAGGTATGAAGTGAAAACTATTTCGGTTAATCCGAAAACGGGTGTGCCCGTTGAATCGAAAATACTCGCCGTACATAAATTACAGTATAGCGGGGACATATACAAGATAGAAACTACGGATGGGGAATTATCTCTTACTCCGTGGCACCCCGTTTATGTCGTAAGTAGTCGTCGTGGGAACGATTTGACGATAGTTAAGAAGCGGGCAGATAAAGTATCCTATCAAGATAAGATACTACTTCCGTCCGCTGGACCTAGTATTGGAAAATTAGTGTCCGTACCATACGGATATGTTTGGGCAGGCGACGAAGAACCTACAAGAAAGTATAAAACTCTTGATTGTGACTTAGCCTACCTCGCTGGACTAGTGGCATCTGACGGGCATGTAAACAAGTCTACTAAGACTACAGTAGACTTTTGCAATGCGGACGCTGAGTTGGGTAGAGAGTTTTCTAAACTGTGCGTTAAGCTGTTCGGAGTAGAACCTAAGAAGTATAACTACGGGAATCTTGCATCAACATGGCGGCTTAACTGTAAGGATGCTTATGATATACTAATTAATATAGGCATTCCTTGCGGTAATAAATCGAGTACGATTGAGTTCCCTAACCTAATTACTAAATCTCCGAGAGAGGTAATCCTAGCTTTTGTAGCGGGACTGCTTGAAGGGGATGGTAACGTAAAAGAACGTATCAGGCTTGCAACTGGTAGCAAGACGTTTGCTGATGATTTAAGCCTTATGCTAAAGACACTAGGGATAAATTCTAGTGTATCAGAGGTTAAGCCATCTAAATCGGACAGACCTTCGTATTGTGTTCGTATCGGTGCGGATAAGGGCATCCTCGATAAAATCAGGGTTAAATCTGTTGCAAGTTGCAAAGAACCTTACCGTAAGAAAACTAGCGCGGTACTCAGGGTCAGAAAAGAAAAGTATTCGGGGCCGATGTACGACCTTACGGTGGAGGGTACTCACAACTATGTTGCTAACGGGCATATTGTCAGCAACACGCACATTAGTGGTACAATCGCGGCGACCGATCCGCGTATTGGAGTAATGACGGAATGCGACTACTATCACGGCAAGGGGCTTAGCGACTCCGGTTCCGGCTCTATGAGTGACTTGCTCCGAGCAATTGAATTCTGTCTTAGCGAAGGTTGCAAGATTGTGTCTAACTCTTGGGGTGGCGGTACAACGGTTGACAGTGGCACCGATAGGCAATTCCGCGAATGGGCCGAATCCGGTATTTGGCTTATCTTTGCGGCAGGTAACTCTGGTGGTAACACGCAAGTTACCGACGCGCCGGGTAACTCTCCGCACGTTATCAACATTGCCGCGTTGAATCAGAACCTTACCCCGGCGTCGTTTACGTCGGCCGGCGACAAGATTGACACTAGCGGACCCGGCGTCAATATCTGGTCATGCCGTCCTGGTGGCGGATTTGCTCAAATGAGTGGTTCGTCGATGGCGACGCCGTTCGATGCCGGCGTATTCGGCTTGCTCTACCACGCTTTGCAACTTGCAAAACGGCCGATCCCGGATGTGTACGAGTTGCGTAAGGTTCTGTTTTCCCGTTCAACCGATACCCACCTACCGGGCGATGACCGTCGAACCGGCCCCGGTTGGCTATCGCCCGTCTTGCTTCGATCCTACCTAACCCCTGACCCGGAGTAATCATGCAACGTCCTCGTTTCTACTTTCTTGTGCGTCAACGTCTTCGTCGTGAACTCATTAGCCGTGGATATGCGCGATGGCAAGCTAACGAAATCATCGACGAATTGAACGATGAAGTTATCGACGATTGCACGTCCGAAGTCGATCCTTCATCGCAAGCTATCGGTGATGGCTCCATTATTGACGCAATCGTTAAGTTCCTTAACTCCGAACTTGGCAAGGCTCTTATTGCCATGCTTCTCAAACTCCTAATCGGAATCTAACCATGACTATTGGTGATTACTACCAGACGCAACCCGGCCCGAAGAATCAACGGGGCGGCGTTGCGATTACTCAAGCCGACGCGGACCTTACGGACGTATTGCTTGAATTGCATACGTTTGCGACCGGCGACGTTAAGGTAACGTGGGGCAACGGTAATGCTGTTACGATTACCGTTCCGGCCGGACAGTGTGTAATTCTCGGACCTATTACCCGTGTATGGGATACGGGGACGACCCTCACCAACGCTCAAATGCTAGGCTACGTTTAATGTCTTTGCAACTTGCAAATAGGAGATTTCTGTGCCTTCGATGACCTTCCAACCTGTTTCGGTTATAAACGACCCGCAATTCGGCAGCCTGCCGTGGACGAATCCCGACGGGTTCCGCGTGAAATACTACGGCGAAGCGCGCGCCGACATTCCGATCAACGGCGTGACTCAGTACGCGGCCGGGGCGTTCGACCTGTCGGCCCTGCCGCCCGGCATCACACTCGCCGGGATCAAACCAGAAGTGCGAGTCAATTCGGTTGGGGTCGGGGCGTACATTCTCGACGCTTCGGTTCGGATTGGTCAATTCGGTAATCCTGTTGGCGACGACAAGGCGATTCCTGCTCCGTCGGTGTGGCCGTTTGCCCAACGATATCGGGTTTACGGTGGCGAGTTGGAACTGTGGAACGCAGGACTCGACGCCGATTCGCTCCGTGCCAATGGCATGAATTTGTTTTTCGCGGGAAAATGGTACGCCGGGGCCAGCGGTGACGGCGTGGGGCTGGCCAAACTTCGCGGCGACGACATGAGGCTGACGATTTACTGGAGCTAATAATGGCAGTTGATACCTACACCGCGTCCGACACTTGGGTATGCCCAGCCGGGGTTACGTCGGCAGACGTTGAGTGTTGGGGCGGTGGGGGCGGCGGGGGCGTCAGTTCCGGGGCCGAGGGTGGTGGAGGCGGCGGTGGGTATAGCAAATCGACCAGCATATCGGTAACGCCGGGGGCAAGTTACGCGGTCGTAGTCGGCACTGGTGGGTCGCCCGGTGTTGGTGGTGGGGACTCCACGTTCGATAGCACCGTAGTTGTCGCAAAAGGCGGCAATGCTGGGACGACTTCTGGCGGTACTGGCGGGCAGTCATCTAGCGGCACGGGTGGCACAAAATTCAGTGGCGGCACCGGAGCCAACGGGAATTCGCCGTTAAGTCGTGGTGGCGGCGGCGGAAGTTCGGCCGGCACGGCATCAAATGGCGCGGTTGGCTCTGGGGCAAGTGGGGGTATTGCACCGTCTGGTGGCGGAAACGGTGGTGATGGCGGGGCTACATCTGGCGCAAATGGGTTGGCTGGGTCGGCTCCCGGTGGTGGCGGTGGCGGTGGGAGTAACGGCGGCGGCAACGCATCCAGTGGGGCGAATGGCAAGGTGGTCATCACTTACACGGCAGCGGCCACAACGACGACCACAACTACGACCACAACGACGACCACAACGACGACTACCACAACCAGCACGACAACAACACCCCCTAGAACTAATCCGCCATCTAGCCTTTCTTTGAGGCTGGGAATTTAACCCTTGACTTTGCAAGTTGCAAAGCGTATAATGGTAGTGTAGGGAAGAAAGACGGCCAGCCTTCGGGCACCTGAATAACTCCTACAATTTGTGCGACGGGGTGAATGGCTGCATTAAAAATCCCCGGCAGCACTACCAGAAGTTAGGATTTGTTCCTAGGCCAATGAATAACTTCTGGTAGTTTGCACTTATCCTAATACTCAAGTGGAATTGTAAAGTGAAAGCTATACCTGACCTATACAAGTTGCACGAATATCAAAATGTCGCATTAGTCGATATCAATAATTGGTATCGCCATACTAACGAATCACATTATCTTCTCGCATCTCCCACGGGTACGGGCAAGTCGTTAATTGAACTTGAGTTACTTTTCACCCACTTCGCCCACACTTGGTTAATTACGCCCCGCGTGGAGATTATCTATGACATGCTTTGCAAGTTGCAACTAACGCCGAGCATTGAGAACGGCTTCGCCCACCATATCACTACTCCGATTCGATTCCGTAACCTGTTAATGTCCGGTTTCGACGTTGAACCTAAACTCATTATAAAGGATGAAACTCACCATGACGAAGCCGACACATGGAAACAACTTGACACACTTATGCCTGAAGGTTGCCGTTTCATCGGGG
>CAZFYY010000055.1:0-806 GCA_964523425.1 uncultured Gammaproteobacteria bacterium | reverse complement strand
CAACGCCATATCGAGGAACTCCAAGAGAAACAGCAAATTTCTACGCAACATGGGGACAACCTCGATGGGCTATCAGCTATCCAGACGCCTTTGCTGGTGGCTTTATCTCAATGCCGAGTTGTAGAACAGTCCCTCTTATTGATGATGACCTCATTGAACTCTCTTCTAGTGGACAGTTCGAAATCGCTACAGTCTGCCGAAACGTCGAAAACAAAATCGACGACGCCTTCGAGCAAGTGGGACACTGGTTCCGAGACGATGGAACGCCGAAACGGATGACGCTATTTAGCGTTCCCTCTAGCAACCTGTTCGATGAATTGCAACTGTTTGGGGCAGCGCACAACTATAATCTGGACTTCATTCATCAAGGTTCCACTTATGAGCAACGCAAGCGATGTTTTGCAAGA
This sequence comes from uncultured Gammaproteobacteria bacterium, assembly GCA_964523425.1. Taxonomy (GTDB): domain Bacteria; phylum Patescibacteriota; class Patescibacteriia; order Patescibacteriales; family Patescibacteriaceae; genus Patescibacterium. The sequence goes on along the minus strand of CAZFYY010000055.1, from coordinate 399 downwards.
TGCAAAGAAGAACGATCTGCCCTTGTACACATCAACGTGGTTTCCGAAGGGGTTGACCTTTCAATCCGAAATCACCTTGACCTTACGCCCCGAATGTCGCCTGTTAGCTTTCTTCAAGTATTTGGCCGTACAACGCGACCGGGAGATTCTGGCGAGTACCTTTGTACGAATCGCAATCTTGAGCGACACGCTTACCTTTTGGATGGATGTTTGCCAACTTCGGTGGTTTATGAAAGTCAACAAGCCTTCAAGATGCCGAGTGAGAGGATTAAGACGCGAGCGTTTGGGCTACAGTCTCTAGGCAAGCTGCAAGGCTTCCACGTTAAACTAGCAAGTGGGCTAACAATTACTTGCTATAATGTAACACAAATGGAAGGGACGACGAAGCACGAATACTTC
>CAZFYY010000054.1:0-6990 GCA_964523425.1 uncultured Gammaproteobacteria bacterium | reverse complement strand
CTAAATGACAGGGCTGTATATGCAGCCTTAGCTCGACCTTTAATCAAGCAGTCGTTAGCATCTTTTTCTGGCAGGAGTACGCTCTTGGCATTGGGGAAAACAAGCATGGCTTTAGCAACGGCATCATGTCCAGCTTTATCATCATCAAAACAGAAGACAATCTCTTTAAACGTAGACCTGATTTCTGTAGCATGTTTCTGAAGACTTTCTCTTGCTCTGCCTGCTCCATATTGGAGAGAGACGATAGCAGGAAGATATTCCTCTTTACCGAACATCTCATAGAGACGATCAACAGCTACAGCATCTAATTCACCTTCTGTAACGATAAGACGATAGGCTCCTGATTTTCTGGCATTGTCCCAATTAAATAGGTCAACACCCTTACCATCACCAATCGAATAAATTTTATTGTTTTCACCAAGACCAAGGGTCTTAACTTTATACCCAGTGGTTTTTCCTCCTTTTTGTAGGGGAATATATACAGCAGCAGGGGTAACTCCATCTTTCTCAGCTACCCTAATACCAAATTTCTGTAGATTACTTGCCCTAAGCTTTCGTTCAGGAATATCTAAGAATTGGTAAGTCTCTACTTCTGCAATCTCTTCTTGAATTTCTTTTTCAGTTTTAATTTTAGGGGGTGGAATGTCTTTTAGGGTCTTTGGTTCTCCGTAAGGATTGGCTACTGGTGTATTACAACGAAAGCAAAACCCATCAACCTTACCAGTTTCTTCATTAACAAAAACTTGTAGACCCCGTTTAGTTCCACAACTATGTGGTAGTTTGTCTACACAATAACTCAATTCTTATTCCTTAATATGCGTATTTATAACCTTGTGAAACTCCAAGAGGTTTCATATTCTCGATGTGTTTGTATATATCATCTCGTTTAATATCTTCTGGCAATTTTGCCAATTCAAATAGTACACGATTTAAAGAGGCCCATTCACCATTAATAAAAGCCCGTTTAATGTCAAGATCAATCATCAACTTTACTAAACCTCCCATCAAAAAATTCATGAAGAGGTCTAGCCCAAAACTTTCCCCCCTCATCTTGGTAGATTTGTAGCTTATCTCCCTCTAAAACCATGTTAGAGGATTGTACCTCAGCCACACATGAGAGAGAATAGACACTTCCACGTTTATTATGTTTCCATTTCATAATACACCCTCAATTGTCAAAAGAGGTTGGTTATATCTTACATTTCTGTAAGACCCACGTAGTATCTCTTTCTCAAAATACACTTTATACATAGGTACGATTTTCTCATATTCAAGGGGTTGAAGGATATATTTTTTCTCTCCACCATTTCTATCAATCATGATGTACATTTTTCATCCTATCGTCTTCTCCAATCTGACGTTCTTCATACGCAATCAAGAACGAGATACAACATAAAGCGTGCCATAAATGGCTTCTAGATGTTTCATCGTCTGTATCTTTAAATAAGAAAGATTTAGTAGTAGGACCATTTCCTCCCCACCAACACCACATATGACGCATAAGAGCGCCAAATACACGCCCCCATTTCATCCCTTGCTCCCAATTACGCTCACCATTAGTGTTCAGAGGTTTCGAGATATTGAATTGCTCTTTTAAGTCCTTCCAAATCATCTCCCAAAAATCCAAGTCCGTTATTACACCTAGAGCACAAGATACCTCTAAACTTCCCTGTTTTGTGACAATGGTCAATGTGTAAGTGTTTTGTGGCTCCACATATACTACATCCTCTAGTACATAATTCTTTATACAAGTCTTCTGTGAGTCCGTACTTACGTAAACGGGCAATCCTCCTTGTTCTTCTATCTCGTTGACGGCATCTTGGATCAGTTTTCCTATGTTCGGTGTACTCCTTAATCTTGTCAAGATTTCGTTTTTCCCAATCCCTACGATTTTGTCTTTGTCTCTCAGCAAAGTCAGGGTTAGACTGTCGTAATTGTTTTTCGTAACATCTACGACAACATCCTTTGCTGTAGTGATTTTTATCCCGGTCACATCCGGTGCATCTAATAATTGATCCCATAATGTCTCATATTTAATTGTATACTTGCGAGCACCGAAGGTCAGAATAGTTGCTAAGGCAAAAGGTACTTCTGGTGGGATAAGGTCCATCCTCACTTTATCTGTATCGTCTTTTCTTCCTTCAGTCATAATTTATCTCCAGCATCTGCAAGGCGTCGAGGGCGGGCTGCGCGGGTGGCTGGGGATCACCAACTAAAGCGGTGATGAAGTCTTGCAGTCTGTCCAATCCGGGCTGAAAAACCGGGTCAATAGGGAGATCGTCAATCCACGATTTCCAACTATCAGCGGCGAACCGGATCGGCAGCATGTTTCCGCACTCGTCAGGATGCGCGCAGTGGATCATGTCCACACCACGGCAAGCCGAACACCACAGGCGATCTCTCGTCGGCGCTACCGGCTGCGGATCGGCGGGGGTGAGGGCGGCAAGCAGTGCGTCAATATCTGCATGGCTTATATTCGGAACATAGCGAAGCATATTAACGCGGAAGGACGCCCGCAGCGCGTCCCGCTCGGCCTCGGCTTTCATTCGTGCTTCGTGTGCGTCTTGAAGCTGCGCGCCATCGGAAATGGCCTGCATCCGGCATTCACGCACCTCGGCCTCGGCGCGTTCGGCGCGCTGAAACTCGTGCTCTCGCACAGCCTGCACGTTCCGTTCGATTTGCCGGGCGTTTTCGAGCAGGCGGTTTGCCTCCTTTACCTCGGCCTCAAGGGCGGCGATGCGGTCGGCGGCGTCGGAGTAGCGAACCCATTCGCCTTCGTGCGCAGGCTCCGTGCCACGATCATATCCGGTCAGCTTGTAGCGGATCAGGTCAGTCATTGCGGGCCTCCGTGGCGCGGGCGGAAACGACTGCGGAAAGGGCGTCGTCGGTTGTTTTCATCCAAGCCTCGCGCTGCAAGGCCGTTGGGTCTGACGGAGACGCATTAACTGCATCCATTTTCGCGGCTACGGCGGCTTTGCGGACAATGGGGAACGCTCTGTCTAGCGCCTCCCGCAACCGCTCCGCCTCTACCATCCAGTACAGGGCTGTGTGGGCGAGGGCTACAAGCTGCTGACCAAATGGCGTCAAAGGTCCGGGTGCGCCTTGAAGGTCATCCCGGATGCGCTCGATCTCTTCGCGGGTTAAGATCATTTAAACACCTCAAATATAAATTCATCTTTAACATCTAAATCAAGAGCTTGAGCATGTAAGCCATTCCAAGCCACTTTCCATACACCCTCTGAAATAAACCAAACAGGAGCATAAAGCTTTACCATACGACATGCGTCTAACAAATCAAGGAATTTAAGACGTTTAGTATCTACGTCATTAAGATCAATTCGTTGAAATACTTTATTTTCTGCTTTTTCATACTCTTGTTTAAGTTTCTTATTATCTTTCTTAGCGTCATAAGGAAGGTCTCCCACGATTGCTTCTGCTGCATCGTGTTCAAGACAGGCACGAACAAGGTCCATAGATACATCATCCCAACAATTAAACGCCATAGCAGCCATACGACCACTATGGCCTCCTGTGTCATCATGGACATGGTGCATTTGAGGACGGGTGTGCCATCTTTTAGTGTGTAGCATTTTCCATAAATCAATCATTATTTCTTTTACCTTGTATAATTATAGTGTATTTATATGTTTCTAATAGTATTAGAAGTACAAACAACGTACCAATAGCCCCAGATATCACCGTTACTAATGCTGTAAAGACATCAACTAACATAATTGACTTACCCCTACTCCACATTAAATAACCATCCAATAACATTAAACCAAGGTTAAAAAGAGAGAAAGATAACCAGATATAAATAAAAACTTCCACTAGAAAATATCCTTTCTAAGTTCTTTAATCTTCCTAATACACATTTTATTTAATGTACCAAAATCAATTCTTGGTTGCTTATATTTCTTTACAATATTCCACATTTCTTCTGTGATTAAATCATAGTAGATAGTATTAAGAAGCTGAGGAATATACTTGGCGTTCCATCCATCATGTTCTACTGAAATCTTTGCAACAACTTTATCAACGAAATGTTGAGAAACATATTCTTCAATAATCTTTTCTTCTACAAGATCAGGACAAATGACAGGGGAACCCATTACTCGGTGATTTTCTTCTTTAAAATAGTTAGTGATAATCTTTTACCATACGATATTACCACGAGGATTTTTCCATTCATAATTCTTAAGGACTATACCTTCACCAATGCCCTTACCATCTTCAATAAGGAATACATTCTTATTCACAGCGTGCAGGAGATGCTCGTAGGTGGCGTCCTTTAGGATGACTAGTGGAGGTAGGTAGGTGAGACCGAAGGCGTCTAGAAACGGCTTATACTCATCGTACGACAGGTATCTTTCTGTTTCTCGATCATATACATCAAAGATGTAGAACTTTCTCCAAGCATCTGCTCTGTAAGTCTGTAATGTATGAGGGACTAACCACTCTCCATATAGAGTATAATTTGGCTTTGTCAAGAGGGCATCATAAATATTTTTTTGTTCAACTACCCAATTGTAGAAGCCTGCATTATCGTGCTCTTTAGAAAGCTTACGGTTACGACTACCAGCTTCAATCTGCCCATCTTTAATCCATACAGAAGCATTAGTACCATCAAGTTTAGGGAATACATGAACAACACCATCAGTAATATCAATTACTGGATCGGTTCCATATCGTTCTAGGTGCATATATCGAGTAAACATACTATCTCCTTAAACTACATCTTCAATTTTATAATTTTCTTCGAAAAAAGATTGTGTACATTTTACAACATCACCAGCACGAAATTTATCTGTAGTAAAAGGTCCCGGAATACTCATAGTACATCCTTTCTAGTTAAAGGGGTGAATTTTTCTAAAACAAAATTCTTTCTAATAAGTTCTACTCCTTCAAGCACTTCTTTAGTGAGACGTTCTTCACAAAGATCATCATATACTATTCCCCAATAATCTTCACCTTGTTTAGTTGTGTACCAATAGAATATTACATCTAATATATCTGCCGCTTCTTGAAAATCTCCTTTATAAAAAGCTTTAACTAACTCATGGGCTTTTTCAGTTATTGATTGTGCTTCTTGTGCGGGCATACTTTCGTAATGTTTTTTAGTAAAAATCTTTCTATAGTTCATAATACATCCTCTAATGTTAAGGGGGAGGAACCCTCAATAACCATATTTAATAAAGACATTGCTTTTGCTACATCAAATGTAAGCTCTCCACGATGCATAGATGTAGCTACACTAGACCAAAAATAATGGCCTTGTATAGTTGTGTCCCACGAAAAAGCTCCCCACAATCTAGTACAGGCTGTTTTAAAATCTTTTTATGATATGCTTTCAGTACATTTTTAATATTATCAATTTCAGCTTTACTTGGGGGATAATCTATCCAAATTACTCTAGGGTTCATACAAAATCCTCCAATTTAAAATTGTTGTCCTTATAGATAACATCAGATAAAAGTCTCATGGCAAGCCCTACTTCTTTTGAAGTTTTACCTTCACCTAATTTAAGGCGCACATCCTTCCAAAAATCATGTTTTTGGATTGTCCTTCTCCAATAGAAAGACCTTGCAAGAGCATCTCCCGATGCTACGTAATTTTTATCATAGTAAGCTCTCAAAACACTTAGAATGTTATATTCAAGCTTTTCTATAGAAGAAAAATAGGCATCGTTTCCTTTTAACGTATTTTCCAAGTCATCTCCGCAATACATAAGAGTTAAATTCATAATACGTCCTCAATTGTCAAATTTTTAACGTTTATAATCTTCTTTAAATATGACATTGCTTTTATCACTTCAGGGGAGGTTTTATTTTTATCAAGAGTATTTACTACCTCAAACCAGTACATACTCCCTTTTAATGTATGTTCCCAACAGAAACTATTACATAAAAGTTGTCCACATATTTGATAGTTTTTAGACTCAAAAGCCTCTAACACTTTGTTTATGTTTTTTACTAAAATGTAAATAGAATCCGCATAGTAGTCTTTTCCTTTAAGGAAATAAGGGATAAAATCCCCTTTATAAAAAAGGTGAAGCATGAATTAATTCCTTAAAGCAGACTACTGTTCTTGTCAAAAATGTCCAGATTAATAGCCCCCCACGTTCTAGAGAAAGCAATATCTTGAGCAATACGAATACCAGATTTAATCATCTTATCCCAACCCTTTTGGGAGAACACTTGTTTGGAGTATTTACCAAGAACATTATTAACAAAAGTTCCAACACCCTCAAAACTGAATGAATAGATAACCGCTTGAGGGTCTTTGTACTCTTTAGCTTTTTCTTTCATCATATAGAACATTTCTGCCCATTCGTAGATTTTATTAAAATCTCTGGTACTCTCTGGCATACGAAATTCTACACTACCATACTTAAAAATAGAGGTGATATTCATAGCACTGTACCGAATTTCCTCAGTGTTAAGTTTGTTAAAATCACCTTCGTAAGCTACATCCCACAAATGTTGAGGGAGAAATCCAGCGTCTTTAGCTCGTAAACAAAAATGATTTCCCACCCTACTTTTATCAAACATGTTGACAATAGGTTCTTCCAAGATAAAGAATAGAGTGATAAAATTAAACAATTGAATTGCTGTAAGGTCTTGACAATTAACATGAATATGAATGCCAGCCCTAAAACTATTATCCATTATGGTTCCATTAAGAGTGAACAATTCATCCAACTCTTCAAGAGACTCTTTTAATTTAGGCAAAGAAAGCGGAGCTTTTAATACGTATTCTCCGCTTTCTTCTCCACGAAGAGACCCATCTCGCTCTCTTCTCCAATTTTTTGTAAAACGAGCTTCAGGAAGATTTTTACCTTCAACCTCAATCTCTACACCAATATCTCCATCTGTTTTGTTAAGGCCCTTAATGATATTTAAAATCTTAGCCATTCTTGACCTCCTCAAAATACTCTTTCAGATATTGAAATCTAGGCTTAAGTTTATCAATTAAACCAACCTCATATCC
>CAZFYY010000053.1:0-7350 GCA_964523425.1 uncultured Gammaproteobacteria bacterium | reverse complement strand
GATCCGAACAAAGTCGATGTCTCGATCGAAAATGATATCCTTTCTATTAAAGGCGAGAGTGAAAAAAAGAGCGAAGTCGACGAAAAGAATTACTACCGCAAGGAGATTCGCCGCGGCTCGTTCTTCCGCAGCGTCCAACTGCCAGTCCATGTGCAGAGCGACGCGGCTCGCGCCGTCGCCGGATCAGGCATCCTCAAGATCACCATTCCGAAGATCAAGGAATCTAAGCCAAATAAGATTAAAATCGAAACGACGTAATTATTTAGCTACTTAAAGAATTAACTAGTTAATTAATTCATTTGTTAATTTATTAATTTATACAGTATGTCCAAAATATTAGGCATCGACTTAGGAACAACCAACTCCGCCATGGCCATCATGGAAGGCGGTAAACCGAAGATCCTCGAGAACATCGAAGGCAACCGCACCACCCCGTCCATCGTGGCCATTTCTAAGAATGGCGAGCGTCTCGTTGGCGTTACCGCTAAACGCCAAGCCGTTACCAACCCTGAAAATACCGTCTATGCGGTCAAGCGTCTTATCGGTCGCCGTTTTGGCGATGAAGAGGTCCAGCGCGACCTGGCTAACATGCCGTATAAAATCGTGCAGGCAGGCGATGGCGTTAAAGTAAAATTGCAGGATAAGGAATTCTCCCCACAGGAAATTTCTGCCATGATTCTCTCTAAACTCAAGGCAGACGCCGAAGCAAAACTCGGCGAAAAAATTACTGAAGCGATTATTACGGTTCCGGCGTATTTCGACGACTCGCAGCGTCAAGCCACCAAGGACGCCGGTAAGATTGCCGGACTTGATGTGAAGCGCATCATCAACGAACCGACCGCAGCTGCTCTTGCCTACGGTTTTGATAAGAAAAAAGGCCAAAAAATTGCCGTCTACGATCTCGGCGGCGGAACCTTTGACGTTTCTGTACTGGAGATTTCCGAAGACACCGTCGAAGTTAAGGCGACTAACGGCGATACTCACCTCGGCGGCGAAGACTTCGACCAGCGCCTCATCACCTGGATTATCGATGAATTCAAGAAGGATCAGGGCATTGATCTGTCCAAGGACACCCTCGCCTTGCAGCGCATTAAGGAAGCGGCCGAAAAAGCTAAGATCGAACTGTCGACGGCAACAGAAACCGAAATCAATCAGCCGTTTATCACCACTGACGCCAATGGCCCGAAGCACCTCGTCATGAAAATCGGCCGCGCTCAGCTCGAAGCACTCGTTGCCGACCTCGTTGAAAAGACGATTGAACCTTGCAAGAAAGCCTTAGCCGACGCCGGCATGACCGTCGCCGATATCCAGGAAGTAGTTATGGTGGGCGGCATGACCCGCATGCCTCTTGTCCTCGCCAAAGTCAAGGAATTTTTCGGCAAAGAACCAAACCTGACGGTTAACCCGGACGAAGTCGTCGCCCTCGGTGCCGCCGTCCAAGCCGGTATTATGCAGGGTGATGTGCATGACGTTCTCCTGCTCGACGTTACCCCGCTCTCCCTCGGTATCGAGACCCTTGGCGGCGTTGCCACTCCGTTAATTGAGCGCAACACGACTATCCCGACTTCAAAGTCCCAGGTTTTCTCAACTGCCGCCGACAGCCAGACGAGCGTGGAGATCCATGTCGTTCAGGGCGACCGCCCGATGGCCTCGGACAACAAGAGTCTTGGCCGCTTTATTCTCGACGGCATTCCGCCAGCACCGCGCGGTATTCCGCAGGTTGAAGTGTCCTTTGATATCGATGCTAACGGCATCCTAAACGTCAAGGCGACCGATAAGGCTTCCGGCAAAGCGCAGCACATTACTATTACCGCTTCCTCCGGCCTTTCCAAGGAAGAAATTGAAAAGATGAAGAAGGACGCAGAGATGAACGCCGCCGAAGACGCTAAGAAGAAAGAACAGGCCGAGGTTAAGAACCAGTCCGAAGCCGTCATCTTCCAGCTCGACAAGCTTCTGAAAGAATCGGGCGATAAGATGAAGCCGGAAGACAAGACCGAACTGGAAACCAAGCTCAATACGCTGCGCGGCCTTAAGGACAGCGACAAGTATGACGAGATGAAGAAAGCTATGGAAGACGTCAATGCCGTTGCCCAGCGTGTCGGAGCAGCGATGTATCAGAATGCCCAGGCGGCTGGAACACCTCCAGGCGCAGAAGGGGCAGCTACTGAGACTCCGACAGATGGAGCGGCGACCGAAGAAAAGCCGGCCGGCGAAACTCCGGTTGAAGGCGAGTTTGAAGAGAAGAAAAATTAATTAACTAATAAACAATTTAATAAATTAATTAATTAGTTCATTAGTTAATTTGTTAATTATACCTATGTCTAATGCTCCCAAGCCTAATGAAATCCAAATTAACGACCCAATCCAGGGCGGCGAATACGCCAACATTGCCTGGCTCAACCACAACGAAGAAGAGTTTCAGCTAATTTTCGGAAACATCGCCGGCCAGTCCGGCAAGATCGTTTCCAAGATCATGACCACGCCCGGCCACTTTAAGCGCATTATCAGCGCCATGACCGAAAATCTGAAAAAGTACGAAGAAAAGTTCGGTCCGGTAAAGACAGCCGAGGCGAATGAACAAGAGATAGGGTTTAAAGGGTAAGCAAAATTAATAAATTAATAAATTAAAGAATTAATTAATTTCTTCATTAGTTAATTCTTTAATTAATATAATGGCCAAAGATTACTACTCCGTCCTCGGCGTTCCCAAGGGCGCTTCCGAAGAGGACATCAAGAAAGCCTTCCGCAAGCAGGCGCACCAGCACCATCCGGACAAGTCCGGCGGTGATGAGGCGAAGTTTAAGGAAATCAATGAAGCGTACCAGGTTCTCGGCAACAAAGAACGCCGCGCCCGTTACGATCAGTTCGGCTCCGGCTTCGAGAATGGCCAGGCCGGCGCGGGCGCGCAGGGTTTCGGCGGCTTTAACGGCGGCCAGGGTTTTAATATCAACATGGACGACTTCGGCGACCTCTTCGGCGGCCTGGGTGATATTTTTGGTTTTGGCAGCGGGGGACAGCGCGGCAGCAAACGCCGTCAGCAGCGCGGCGACGATATCGAGGTTAGATTAGAAATTAGTTTTCTCGAGGCCGTTTTTGGCGCAGAAAAACCTATTCGTCTTTCAAAGCACATCACTTGCGCACATTGCCAAGGGAACGGCGCCGAACCTGGTTCCAGCGTCGAAACCTGCCCGACCTGTCAGGGCAGCGGCCAGGTAGCGCAAGTGCAGCGAACGATCTTTGGTCAGATGCAGGTCCAGGCGGTTTGTCCAACCTGCCACGGCGAAGGCAAGAAAATTTCCAAACCCTGCACGAAATGTTCTGGTCAGGGCGTAGTAAACGATACTGTCGAGCTGACGGTTAAAATTCCCGCCGGCATCGACAAGGGCGAAGTTATCCGTCTGACCGGTCAGGGCGAAGCCGGCCCAAAGAGTTCTCCGGCCGGCGATCTCTATATCCATGTCGTCATCCATCCGGAAAAGCACTGGCGACGTGAAGGTTCAACAATTTATTCTCAAACGCATATTAGCTTTCCGCAAGCAGCGCTGGGGACGAAGATTGACATCAAAACAGTTGACGGCGACGTCACCTTGAAAATTCCCGCCGGTACTCAGTCAGGCAAGATTTTTATTCTTAAAGAAAAAGGCGTACCGCACCTGCGCGGCAAGGGTCGAGGCGATCATCAGGTAGAAGTAATCGTTAAAACGCCAACCGACCTAACGCGCAAGCAAAAACAACTACTAGAAGACTTCGAATAAGCTAAGAATTCATCGCTTAAAAGGACAGCCAAGAAGGCTGTTCTTTTGTTGACAGAAATTTAATAACATGTTAAACTGCGAGATTCTTTAAAAATAAACTTAGGAGCAAACTTGAAAACACTTCTCAAGACACTAGTATCCTCCATGATTCTTATCATGGTCGTATCCCAAACAGCCTTCGGGCAATGGCATACGCTTTCGTCAGGAATGACTGAAGACTGCCGCGTCATAAAATTTATTAACAGCAATACCGGATTCATTGGCGGCGCTTCGCAAATCAGACGCACCACCGATGCTGGAAATCATTGGCAGAGCATCGTTAGCTGTCTTGATTCGGCTGATAGCCAGATTAACTCCTTCGCGTTCTCTGATGAGCAGACAGGCTATGTTGCTTGTAATAACACCATACGCCGAACAACGGATGCCGGTAGTACTTGGACAGTTGTCCATCATTACGCGCCGATAATCAACTCTATCCAGACGTATCCGGATATGGCAATTGACGAATCCGGCCATGGAGCCTATGTCCTTTTCACGACCGTTACGGGTTACTACTCCTACCAAGGACAGCTGGTCCATATACAGGCCAATGGAATTGAGACACCGACACAGGCAACCCTCCTTAATCCCTATGGCGAAAATGTCATAGGCCGAAGTATTAGCCGCCAAGCTAATGGTAGTTATCGCGTTCACGCGATTGAAGTGCCCTGGATTGTCATGCATAACGCCCGACGCAGTTGTATCTTGACGTTCATAGGAGTAAGCCAGAAAGATGCGAGCGGTTACAACGGTGAAATGCGCTGTCTTTTCGGAGACCGGTTTATTCTGCATCAGTGGCACAATATTTATCCGAGTTCGGAGATGAATTCATTGACAACGATCGGCAACCCGCAGCCCGAAAGTGTCTTTTATCTGCATTGGGACCAATCGGTTATAAACGGCCATCCGCTCGGCGATTCTACGTACGGATATAATTACTTTCCGAACGCAATCTCCGGAACCCATAATGACAGAATATATTTTGTCGGTTCATTTTCCCGCGATCGCGATAATGTCCAGCCATCAACGATAAAATATTATAGGGTATCTGACGGAAGCATTCAAAATGACAACAGCTACTCCAGCACAACAACATTGCAATGCTTAACAGAAACCGAGAACGCGATATACGCCGGGGGAGAAGGTGGATTGTTAATCAAACTTCCTTTAAGCTATATTCCAAGCGGTATCGTTACGGAAAACACGCAGGCAGGGGATATACGTCTTGGTAATTATCCCAACCCCTTTAACCCTCTCACCAACATAGAATATACATTACCCCGCGACGGTTTTGTTTCTATTCAAATTTTTGATTCGATGGGTAGAGAAATACGGCAATTGGTAAGTGGGCGCGAAACAGCCGGAACCCATACGGTTTTATTCGATGCTTCGCTGCTTTCATCCGGCACGTACTACTGCCGCCTTGAATACAATGGCAGCATTAAAACAAAAGCTATTGTGCTTATCAAATAAATACATATTATATCCCACTGCTGGTCAGTGGGGTTTTTTTACGAACGTTTTTTTGGATTTGAAAAAAAAGAAGCCGTCGCGTTGACGGCTTAAAAGTTATTTTTGCTTGATTACACGTTTCGCATACCCGGAAACGTTTTTTAATTTTTCGACCACTGACTTTACGAGCACGGATCGAAAGACTATTCTTTGTGTTTTCTGAAAAAAACAGCTTGCCTGAAATTCGGCGAATATTTTTTTCTTAAAGCGTTTTGAAACTCGGTATGCTTCGAGGGCTATTTCGTACTCCTCCAAAGGGAAAAGACGGGGGATAGGAATATCACGAAGCATGTGTTTGCCGAGAGCGCGAATGGCCGCATGGGCATCGAGCGGTTCCGGAGGCAAAGCAGGGGGACGTCGGCGTTCACCGAAATCATGGAGAATATAAGGGATTGGATGAACACATGTAAGATGAGCCAATCCACTTATTTGCTGCCCGGGAAGAGAATTGGGCGCTATTACATTCATAAAACTGAGTAAGAGCGAAGCTCTTTCGTCTATTTTCAAAGTACTCCCGTTTAAATTTGTCTATATAATAGCTTATTTTAGATATTTTGTCAATAACGGGTTTTTATCCTTAAAATTGACATTATTTGATATATATGCTATAAATTAGGCAGTATCTTAACATTTCTTAATCGATAACGCCTCCAAAGGCGATTATCACAAACCACAAAATAATGAAAACAGTCTTACTTTTTTGTATCCTCATGCTTTTAAGCGTTAGTCTGCCAGACAATGCGCAGGCAAAAAGCACAACAGCCGGTAAATTTTCCTATCTAAGAATAGGCTGGGATGTTGCCAGAACGCAGCCAATAAGCGTCCAGTATTCGGACGACGGGAACTTTGAATATAAGCCAATGAAGATTTTTAAAGGAAATATTATTCCTTTTACTATCATTGTTCGCGATGAAAACGGCTATTTGATTGCTTCCCACACGTTTCATTCAATGGTATGGACAAGTGGTCCAGGAGCAAATTCAGCCATTGTGTCAAAGGAACATTATGTTAATAAGCAAAGCGACTGGTATAAAAACACGCCCGATTCAGAGAAAGAAAAATTCTATAAAAAATGGGATGCGGATATTACTAGACAATTCTGCGAGCACCCCTCAATCGGCTGGAAACATAAAGGATATATACAGTATGCTCGACTTCCGCTGCACAGTGACTTAGGGTCATTCAGCCGACCAGCTACCGATAAGCCTGCGGTATTTTGTACAAAGAGCAAACCATTAGGAAAGTTTAGTCTCTATGTGACTAAGCAGGTAAGATAAGTGATCTATATTGCTTCCGTTTTGCGAAATCAAAACGGAAGCTTTTTTATTTTTCGTCTCCCCCAAAGCGCGACTAAAACATACGAAAACTTCCATATTTTGAGTATAATGTAAACATCCCGCGCTCTTGACATTTATTATAATCCATGCTATAAAAGCATAAGAAGTTCTTTGAGAAAGATTTTATGATTACGTCAAAGAAGCTATTCAGGCTGGCTTTTTTGCTGTAATCATAAATATATTATTCAAAAACCCGGAAAGGAATTAAACAGCCTTCCACAAAATTCTCAAGGAGAGAAAGATGAAAAAACTGATTGTAATAGCAATCTTATTGTTTTCGGTTATAACTGTATCAGCCCAAAAACTAAAACCGACCATTATCCCGACGTTCGGTGATCCAAGCGTCAGAATGGAGACAATCTTATTCGACAACGGCACATTATATGTCTTAGGTAATACCGCGCCATGCGCTGCAGTATACTCTTCAAAAAATGGCGGTAAAACCTTTTCGCACATTTCGGGAAACGACGTTCCATCTGTGAATCCCAAAGAACAAGTTATGACCATTAACGGTCATACATATACTGTGAGTAATAAACTTTGGAAAGATGGGGAAGTCATTTTTGATATGGAGGTTGCTGATTTCTGCATGGTTGGAAACATCGGCTATCTAGTTGATGAAAGCGGCAGCATTTTCCGAACAGGAAATGGCGGTAAAGATTGGAAGCTAAAAGGACAGGCTGCATTGTCTGACGGAGAAGCAGGAT
>CAZFYY010000052.1:0-7783 GCA_964523425.1 uncultured Gammaproteobacteria bacterium | reverse complement strand
AGAAGCAGACCGGCTGCATCTGCGGGGCGTGCCGGGATAGAGAGAGGGCGAAGCAATGAGTTTTGAAGATCGTTTAACAACAGCATGCGGCTGCGCAGAGGCTATTGAGCTTGGCGAGCAGGCAGATGCAAGAATTGCCGAGCTTGAAGCCTCGGCGGATTGGGCAACTGAAAAACTCGCAGAGCTTGCCGCAGAGCGGGCTTCAGGGCTGGCGCGCATTGCGGCGCTGGAAGCTGCGTTAAGCACCGTCAATCACACGCTTGGCGACATGCACGACAATTCGCCCGCATGTCTCTTCGGTGGAGCGAAGGGTGAAGATGTGGGATGTTTGGCGTGCATGGCGCAGCAACAAATTGAGAAGGGACTGGAAGGAAAATGAACCGACAACAAGCAAACGCAGAAATTGCCAAGCGGCTGGGCTGGAAGCATGGCGCAGAGTTCCCAGGATTCGACAAGTATTCTTGGGGAGACAAGATTTGGTTTTCTCCCAAGGGAGACGTGCGTCTAATGCATCCGCCTGACTACTTTCAGGACGAAGCGGCGGCGCGGGAGTTGGTGCAGTGGTTCAAACTCAATTCATGGCCTGCATTTTATGAAGCACTGCGCGGCATCTTAATTGATAAAACCGGCCAACCGGTTGGAATTGTGGATTTTATACTTGCTGATCCTGCCGATAAGGCACGGGCGGCCTGTGTCGCTTTTGAGATTGAGTTGGAGGAAGAAGGAAAATGAGCGAACCAAAACAAACACCGCGCCCGTTTTTTGACTGGGCAATCTTTTTGCTGATTTACGTGATTCTGGTGGCCGCGATTGGTTGGGCTGCGGTCAACGTCTACGGCAACCTGCTGGGCTGGTTTGTGGCCGGTTCTGCCGCTATTGCGGGCCTTGTCTGCCTGTACTTGTTTAAGATCGAAGTGCCGAGGGAAACCGGCTATAAAATCGTCTTGGCGCTCACTGTATCAGCCAACGCTGGTTGGATGGTGCACAACGGGGCGCTCAGTATCGGCACCAAGCAGTTTAATGACGCGCAGATTGAGAAATTCAAAGCGGGAATGGAAGTTGCGGCCAAGGCTAAGACCAAAGCCGCGCAGCGAAACTTGAGCCTCGGTGCCCGCGCTGGCACCGAGCTTGCCAAGGTGTTTCAGGGGGATGCCGCTAACGTCGCCGCGCTGCTGGCGTTTCTTGAACTGGTCAGCGCCTTGGTGATCTTTGCTGACGCATCCAAGCGCGGGCCTGCTACGGTGCAACCGGCGAGCCAACCCGCAAAGCCAGCCAATCAACCCAAGGATTACACCGAGGCAGAGTTTGACGAATGGGACGAATTGGCCGATGACGCGCCGCCCATTTCCGCCAAGCCGCGCACGCCGTCACTGGATCGTGTCATGGGAAAATAGACGCGCCAGCGGAGGACGAGGCCGGGCCGGTGGCGGGCGCAGAGGCTGAAAGGGAAGGGGGCTTCCCCCCTGTGGAAAACTTTGAACAGACAGAAAGCGAGGCTGTTGAAAATGAAGAAAGTCGCGTTATTTACGACAGCGACATTGGTGCTAGCAGCGTTGACGGACTTGACGTTTTGGCCAACTCTGAAAGCTGTGTTCCTGGCGTTGACAATCACAGCAACCATTGCACTGATAATGGAGATGTGTCTGTTGCTGAATTACATCAAGCTGAAAAATCGCCCGTGATTGACACCGGTGTCAAACCTGCCGCTGACACCGCTCAGATTTACAATTTTGACACCGAAAAAGCAAAACGGCTAAGTCCTTTAGGCGCAACGCTGACATCGGTGTCTGACACCGGTGTCAAAGGGGCGCAGACACCGGTGTCAAACCCGCCGCTGACACAAGTGTCAAAACGGGTAAAACGCACTCCAATCCACCTGCTTGACATCGAACGGGCAGACTCGGTTGGCAGCGGTCACGGACGCAGTGTCAGGCTTCGGCTTCGGTCGCCTGATCCTGATTCCGGCAAAATGTCGCGCTATTACACTTGGGTGCCCAATGATGAATGGGAAGCATTTCGTTCAACTTTTAATTGGAGGGAAGCAGTAAATGCCAGTCGCAAAATTGAAGCCCGCCGTCAAGCCATCCGTCGAAGTGTCCGGTCTGCCGGAAACGCTGGATGAGCTTTTCCCGGCGCTTTGCCGCATCGAAGGAATTGCGCGAAAAGAGGGAAGTGTCCAAATACAGGCAATCGCCCACCGCTTGCTTGAACTATTGCGGGCAGACGCGGAAGAAGAGGAAGTAGTATGATCACCGATAAAAACAACCAACCCCTGGTGGTTGGCGGCATTTATTTGAACAGTGCCAACCAGTTCACGTGCACTGATCCGCACCCGGCGAGCAGTGAAGCGTTTTGCTTCATCCGGCATGCGGAGTCCCGCCCGTCCTCCGTGACGTCGCTTTGCCCCTAGCGGGGCGTCGCTAGTTTCTACTGTTTCCGCCGCCCCTTCCATCGCACGGGGACGGCAATAAAGGCGAAAGATGTACATAACAAACCTTTCATACCTCACAAGAGAAAAGCCTCTTTATGACCCAAGCCCGGAGTATCCGAATGCTTCTTACGACGTGGTGTACTGCAAGACTTGCAATGGAACTGAGATAGAGCCGGAGATTACCGAGTGCGAAGGGTGCAACCAAGATGTGTGCCCACACTGCTGCGGCACAACTTCTGGCTATCACGAAATCTGCCGCCAACAAGTTGACGGTGAGATTGATCCGATTCTTGACCGTAGAGCGTTTGTGGCGGGCGGGCAAAACGCTATTGCCGTAGTGGATATGATGCTGTTTTGCCCAGAATGTTTCGAGCAACACATTGATAAACCGCAACCCGAAAAGAATTGGGACAACCCTCCGCATCGCTCACACGAATGCCAAATTTGTGGGCACGTTTGGCGACCGGCTGACATGCCCACAAACGGCGTCGCGTCCATTAAAACGAAAGGACAACGCGATGGTTTCACGAGAAGATAATCGAAGCTACAAGCCTCCGTTTGGCACCCCATCCGGGGTTGCCAAGACGGGGCGGCGGGACGGGCGGGATACACAGGAAGCCCTGGCCCGCCTCCATTCCGGCGGCTCGCTCAACCGCTCGCACGCCTGCACTGCCGGGGGCCGGGGGTCGTCAGCGGCCACATACGTGGCACGCTTCCTTCTTGGACCAAACGCAGTTTCGGTTGCGCGAGGTTGCTGAGTGGCGCGACGGAACGCCTTACGTGGATTTGGCGCGGGCAGAGGCAGCATGACACTCACCGAAACCCGGCAACTCGTCGTTGATCTCTGGAATGCTGGCCCCGAAGTTATCCAGATTGCGGCGGGTGATCGGTGCGCGCAGCTAATCTTACAGCCACGCCTAATTGGCGCGTATGAGCCGGTCAAGGTGGAAGCGCTGGACGAAACGACGCGTGGCGCGGGCGGGTTTGGGAGCACGGGGAGGTAGGATGGCAATCGCTGATACTGAAACCCATAAGCGAAGACTAGAAGAGACTCGTAAACGCTGGGAATCTGGCAAGTCAACTGTGGTCAGTAAGCCGAGAAAGAAAAGATCACAAATTCGCGTGACCAGTGCCGCGTCTGAGGAAGTTGCCGCGCACCTAGTTTTACGATTGCGGGCCAAGCAATTCTGCGAGCGAAATTGTGATCTTTTGTGCGGCGTCCACCATTTTATGTGCTTAGTTACGCTTTGGAACGATGACGCCGGAAGGAAGCTAGTAATTGAGCAAGCTGATTGAGAAAGCCCAGGCTGCGGGCGATTTTATCCCCGGCGATGACGGCTATTACATTTGGTGGCCGCGTGGCTTGGGTGGCTACTTGAACGCGGCGAACCTGCGCGAATTGGCTGATGAATTGGATCGGATGAATGCGGCGTGGGATGCGCAGGTAAGGAAGGATTTGGGGGAATTGAGCAATGAGCAATCTACTTTGTAAGCTGATCGGCCACGACGCCAAAGAGGTCGCATCAAGCGTCACCGTTTGCGAGCGGTGCCATTCGTGGGATGACTACTACGGATCAGGCCAGCAATGGGAACGATGGGAGTGGGGCGGCATTTACGGCGCAATCCGCGAGCGTGTTGGCGCGCATCTGCCCTCGTTGCGCAATCGCTGCTGGCATTGCGACAAGCGCGTTTGGTGCGTGCGTTGGGGATTCGCGGAAGTGTTTTGCAATGAAGAGTGCCGCGATAAGTGGTTGCCGTTTTGAGCAGGGGATTGGCCAAAAAGGCCAGTAAAAACACGATATTTACTGATGATAATGTGTGACTTGTGCTATAATTGGTTTAGTCGAAAATGGCCCGTTTCGGTGCTGGTAACACCTAGCGGGCCTCACCAAAAACAACCTACTAGGAGTTGTCATGGCTAGACCTTCTTTACCAGTATTTACCCGCCTTGTCGAGAAAATCAAAATCAATCCAATAACAGGATGCTGGGAATGGCAAGGCCGTCGCAATGAAGACGGCTACGGCGAATGGACTGTGCGCTACGCTGGCGGCTTTATTACACAGCCACATCGTCTATCGTTTTTGATCTTCAACGGCTATTTACCTAAAAAGCGCGATGTTGACCATAAATGCCGCGTGCGCTGGTGTCTCAACCCCGACCACCTTCAAGACGTTTCACATAAACGGAACTGTGAACTTCGCGTTGAGGTAAAAACACATTGCAAGAATGGACACGAGCTTATACCAGCGAATGTCTACACTGGCACACGCGGTGATCGAGTCTGTAAAACCTGCCGCTATGAAAAGGTGAAACTGTGGCGCGAGCGGCATCCTGAAAAAGCGCGGCAAGTGAACCGCGAAACGAAAGCAGCCGAACGAAGAGGCGTGCCAAGATTTAAGCTATTCCCTAGAGAATAATGACAGGTTTCTACAGAACATACATTATCAGATGCAGATGATATACGTTTTCAACTAGTGCTCTGTGCCCCGCTTTGCGCTCTTTCGAGGTAAGCAATGGACATTCACAAGCAACTAACGACAACGATTCCGCAATTATCACGCGGCCAAGTTTGGTGCCGCACTTGTGGTACGACATAGCGCGTTGACAGTGCCCAGGCAATGCGTAGTGGGTGGCCGAAGTGCTGCGGCTACACGATGACAATTGATAGCCCAGAGGAACAGCGGGCGCTTTCTGCCCAACCCGCCGCCCCGCCAGCGGCACCGGAGGAAACGCGATGATTAAACCTGAAGACCTTATCGTTAACTCACGCTACCAGACGGCTGGGGGCAATACTTTCTGCTTAGAACTTCCGTTCGACGCAAATTGCGTCTGCTTCCGCCGTGAATGTGATGGCCAGTGGCATTACGGGCGGGAGTTTATTGAGTTTCGGGACGACCAGACCGTACTTGATCTTTGCGCTGCCCCTTCCCCCGACACTCCCGGCACCCCAACCAGTAATCAGGCTCAATAGGTCCAGCCCTGTACATCCGCCCACACCCTTGGCAATACATCTCCCGCGTGCCAGCGCTCACGGGCGGCGCGGGTTGCAGGTCGGTAAGTAAATCTTTATGGCCGCGTTTGTCGTGGCCGAACATTGCGGCAGGATAGCAGAGAGGCGCGGGGTTGTAACGGGTGGCAGAAAGAGAAAAGCCCGACGAGCCGTGAAGCGTCGGGTTTTCTCTTGTTAAGGCGTGCGGTTGTTGCGCAATTTCTCACTCAAGTTCGGGTCTTGCAATAAGACCTTTTCAATCTTGTCAATGAAGTTCGAAAATAGACTGGCATTGGCTGTCAGCAACGCAACATAGTTTTCCCCGTTGGCCGTAAATTCAAACGTGCGAATCGGTTGACTATCGGCTTCTTTGAGTAGCCATTTGTCGTAGGTGGCGCGGTCCTTCCAACAAGACACCTCCGTGCGCAGCGCCCGCGTCAGCCCGTCCATCGCAAAAAAGGTCACGCGGCAGACGCCATCAGAGATGTCTACGCCGGTTTCGGTTTTCGGGTTGCCTTTGATGCGCAAGCCTGGACGCGTCGGGTCTACAGTCTGGGCGCTGGTGTTGATCGAAAACGCTGCCAGCAAGAGCAGCGTGTAAAAGAGTGAAGCGAGAATGCGTTGCATAGGTTGGTTACTCCAAAGGTTGAATGTTAGAGGGTTAAGACGTGCGTTTATGGTGCGGTCGTTGAGTGTGTAAACGTGCTTGTCGAACCATCTAACGGAATCGTTATGTATGTAATCGTGCCGCTGTTGTTGTAGGCGAAAACGAGCTTGCTATTTTTTACGTACATTGAGACAGCCGCTAAAGAGGCGACCTCGGACGGGCCTGGGTTAGTAGTTGCTGCCGTGGACAACGTCATCCGTCCATCACTGGTAAGGAGCCATCTGCGCGTGCCGGATGACAAATCAGTGCCGCCCTGATTGTAAACGAGATTGCCTGAGCCTGCGGGGAAGCCGAGTGCGCCACGGTCGCCAGACCCTGATTCTGAAAAAGTGACATATTGCGGGTTTGTGTTTGCTGATCGTAACTCCAAAATCCCGGCCGCAGAGGAACTAATTATGCCCGTTGAACTGCTTCCAATAGCTGAATTATTTGCGACGAATTTACCGGCAGCGGTTATACCAGTATTGAAGTTGAATCCGTACGCCGAAACCGCCACTTCGCCATCAATCACACCAGCCCGGAAAATTCGCAACTTATAAGAGGCGGGGATTAGTTGGATAAAGTCACTACCGCTTTTGGCCTCAATGGGTGCGCCCGGTGCCGTCGTTCCAATACCTAAACGTCCACTCGCATCAAACGCGCTCAGACCTGTGCCAACGCTGTTTTCGATATTGAGTGCGTTGGCTGTTTGACCGCTCGCCAGCCGGATAATTTGACCGACTTCGCTTGTGCTTCCCGGTCGCACGTCCAATCTTGCGCCGGGTGCGGACGTATTGATTCCAAGCCGCCCTGCAATTTGCACTGTGCTTGCATCCACAAACCGTGCGGCGGAGTCCGCAAACGCCCCCGAATTCAACCGGTACGGAATCACGCCATCGGTAGCATTGATCGTGGTGCCGCCTGCGCCCGGCGTCCACGCCGAACCATTCCACGTTAGCGCCTGTCCCGAACTCGCCCCGCCCTGCGCAATCCGCCCCAGAGAGAGACTGCCCGCACTGATATTGCTCGCGTTGAGGGCGGTGAGGTTTGCGCCACTCACAGCAGGCAGTGTCGAAGGGAAACGGGCATCGGGCACTGTACCCGCGCTCAAATCGCTTGCGCTGCCGCTGGTCGCCACGGTCGCGTAGTTCAAGTCTGTTTTAAGCTGTGCAATCGTGCGATTTGTCCACGCGCCCGCCTTGCGTTGCAGAATATCGTCATTGCTTGGCGAAAGGCCGCCAATGGTCGTCAGGTCGGGATCGAGCGGTTGATAGGTCGCGCTCAGGTCAGGAATGTCTGCCGCTACCAGTGCGCGAAACGTGGGCGAGGCAGCGCTGCCTGTGGTTGGGCCTGCTAAAACGCGGTTAGCAGATTGCGAGCCAAACGCGGCAAGTAGCTCCGAAGACGTAGGCTCGTAGCCGAACGTGGCCGTGCGTGCGTTATTGTCATAGGTCAACGTGAGATTGCCGCTACCTGCGAACGCGCACCATCCGGGCGCGGTGCTGGTCGTGCCGTTGCCCTGCTGGCAAAGGAACTTCGCTGTTGCAGATGTATTACCTGCAAGGCGAGTGAACACGCCGGATGCGCCGCCATAGGCCAAATCACCAAGTGTCGTGAGCACGCTAGAAAATGCCGCTAATTCTTCGAGGTTCGCGCTGGCTGCTGCTGGAACCGTGACAGCTACGCCCGCGCTTCCGTTCGCGTTCAGTCCGTAGC
>CAZFYY010000051.1:0-7856 GCA_964523425.1 uncultured Gammaproteobacteria bacterium | reverse complement strand
GATTTAACCCCTACACCAGCAATTCCGCTTACCTCTTCCAGCCTCTAGTTTATCCATATCTCCCGCGGCCCCAAGGTTGAGCCTTGGGATTTAACAGGAGATGTTATAAACCGTCTGCGCACGCTTTACGCCCAATAAATCCGGATAACGCTCGGGGTACTCGTATTACCGCTGCTGCTGGCACGAGTTTAGCAACCCCTTATTCCTCTGGTACCGTCATTGTTTCTTCCCAGAGAAAAGCAGTTTACACCCCGAGGGGCTTCGTCCTGCACGCGATGTCGCTCCTTCAGCCTTTCGGCCATTGAGGAAGATTCTTGACTGCAGCCTCCCGTAGGAGTCTGGGCAGTTTCTCAGTCCCAGTGAGGCGGGCCATGCTCTCACACCCGCTATCCGTCGTAGCCTTGGTAAGCCATTACCTTACCAACTAGCTGATAGAACATAGGTCTCTCTCGAAGCGTCGGAGCTTTACGTAAATCGGCATATGCCGTCCTACGACCATCAGGAATTATCCCAGATTTCTCTGGGTTATGCCTGTCTTCGAGGTAAGTTACCAATGTGTTACTCTCCCGTTTGCCATGCCGGTATTGCTACCAGCATTCGACTTGCATGCCTTAGACACATCGCAAGCGTTCATCCTGAGCCAGGATCAAACTCTCTGATATATTTTTTCAGTTGGGGTATTTCCAACGATCGCTTTTTAGACTTGAGCTATCAACAAGTTAGAATGCCCTTGCGGGCCTTCGCGTTTGGAATATTATTCCGGATTTAGAATTAGCGCCTGTTAGCACAAAAATTCGTTTGTCAAAGTTCGTTTTTTCTTTCGGAGTGAAAGAAAAAACAGGGACACAAACTCGTCGGTTTTCGTCACTGTTTCTTCTTTTACGTGTTTTCAAATTGTCCGAACCGATTAATGCATATTGTTCCGCCGCCACAGCGAAAGGCTTCATGTAATCAGTAGCATTATGATATGTCATTTTGAAAAACGTGTCAAGGGTTTTTCAGCACCCGTCAATCGTCTCCAAAAATGGCTTATATTAAACAAATTTTATGATGCTCGATAATGCTTAGCTGACTCCTCCGGCAGCACGGAATTGACGACGACGCCGGAGCCGAGCTCGAAGCCGCCCCAGACGCTGCCGCGCGGCTGCAATTTGAGGCAAAAATGCTGCCGGCGGTTAGACACCGCCTGATGACAGAAAAAGTTATAGGAAAGGCCGAGCGTATCGATCCGACCAAGCGCTTTCTTTACCATAGCCGCCAAAGAAGAAATTTCCGCTGACGACAGGCGACTAATATTATCGACAGGACGCTTGGAAAAAAACCACAGCTCGTGATGATAGACACTAGCGTATGGTGTAAAGGCAGCAAAATACTCGTCCTCATACACAGCGCGGGGTGAAGCCATTTCTCGGGCGATAAGTTCGGCATAGAAGTCGCGACCATGGATCGTCCGGTATTCGGCCGCCAGGCGTGCTTCTTCAGCTAGGTGTGGTGGCAAGAGGGCTAACGCAATAACCTGCGAATGGGCATGCGGAATCGACGCGCCCGACTTCACGCCTTCGTTTTTCAGGCAAAGGATATAATTAATCTTCTTATCCTGCATGAGCGCCTTGGTGCGGCGAGCATAGAGCTTGAAGATATTTTCAAAGTTGGCCAGCGGCAGATCGCAGAGCGGCACGTTCGGCGCAGGCGTCTCAATAATTACTTCATGCGCTCCGTAAGCCTTTGGACTGTCGGTGGAAACGGCCGGAAAAATGTTCGGAATGCTGATAACGCGCTGCTCTCCCCTCCCGACGGCATCGAGAATACGGTCAGCTGAAATCTTATCTGACGTAAACGGGCTGTCAGTAGCTGGGACCGCCTCGCGCTCGACAAAGCTCCGCGGCCGACGGCTGCGGCCGGGGGCCATGATGACATAGCTATCAAAGAGATAATCCTTGCGGATTTCTGATTTTTTCATGCTACTGGTTATTCTTGTATTTAGCGTCCTCGAGCTTGATGCTGAGGAGCTTGGAAACACCGTCATCCTGCATCGACACGCCATAAAGGACGGCGGCGCGCAGCATCGAGGCACGGTTATGCGTTACAACGATGAACTGGGTCTTATGTGACAGGTCATCGAGAATCTTGGCCAGCCGTTCGGAGTTGGCCTCGTCTAAAGCGGCGTCGACTTCATCGAGCATGACAAACGGCGACGGATTGGCGCTGATGATAGCGCAAATAAGAGCGATTGCCGTCAGAGCGCGTTCGCCGCCGGAGAGCATGGCGATCGACTTGATCTTCTTGCCGGGAGGCGTGGCCTGAATTTCGATACCAGCTAATCCCGTGGCATTATATTTTTGCAAAAATTTGATGCGCTTGAGCTTCTGACCAGCGACGGTTGTCATTTCTTCAGTAGCGTCCCCCTCCGGCTTAGGCGATCCTTCGGCCGGAGTCATCTCCTCGTCATCGGCCATGACGCGCAGGATCTTGGCCGTGCCGCCGCTGAACAAAATCTTAAAATACTCTTCGAATTTCTGGGCGATGACTTTAAATTCCTTATCAAAACGCTCTTTAATAGTCGCATCAAGCTCCTCGATAACTTTTTCCAGCGAAGCGCCGGTTTCCAAAAGATCATTCACTTGGCCGGAAAGGAAATCATAGCGCTCCTTAGTCGCGATAAATTCGTTTTCGATCTCCGGGTCAATGCCGCCGATCAGTTCGAGTTGACGCTTGAGCGAGGCGATTTTTTCCTGCACAGGAAAGCGCTCAATGGCATCGGCCTGACGCGTGTCGCGTACTTCCTTCAAACCGCCCAAGTTCTGGCGGATCTCCGCTTCGAGGTCTTCTAGTTTTGTTTCCTGGCGGGTAGCTTCGATCTTCATCTCACCCAGCTCATTGCTTAAACGATTAACTTCATTCTGGACAACCTGTGATTCGTTCTGCAACGAGAAAAGTCGCTGGCGCTGATCTTCCTGTTCGCTCGTAAAGCGGCCAAGAGCTGATTTGATTTCCTGAATCTCTTCATCGATCGCCCCAATGCTCTTTTCCAAAGCGGCTCGTTCCGTATCGGAAACCGCTCCGCTGCCGCTCGACTTCAACTGCGCCGCTACCGAGCCCATCTCTTTAGCAGTTTCTTCGGCTGTTTTCTTAGCTAGGCGCAATCGTTCTTCACCAATGGTCAGGGCCTGACTAGAGAGACGTAATTGTTCCAAAACAGCCTCTTTTTGCTGGGTAAAAGCCAAAAGGGCCACCTGGGTCTGTTTGGAAAGCGAGGTACCGAGACCACCGGCCAGTTCATGCAAGTTCATCAGTTCGGCGCGGATCTCACGAATAGCCGTTTTCATGCCGGCGAGGTCATCAATGCGTTCGGCCGCCTCGAGCATATCAAGCGACTTGCGCAGGCGACGCTTCAAATCTTCAGCGCGGGTATCTTCCTGCGGACCGCTGTCCTGACCAAGCGACTGATGCAGCTCATCGATCTCGCGCGAGAGGCGGGCGCGTTCTTCTTCCAGCTTCTTCGTCTCGCCTTTCTGCTCGGCAACGGATTTTTCCAGTCCGGCGATCTCTTCCTTGAGACGGCCGTCTTCCCGCTCCAATTCTCCGGCCCGGCGCGTAAAGAATGCCAGGTCGAATTTCCCTTCGCTCTCCAGTTTCAATTCGAGTCGGGCATTTATTTTGGCCAGTTCTGCCGAGAGCTTTTCTTTTTCATTTTGTTTAGCGGACAACTCGCCCTGTAAACGATTAAAGTCCTGTGAAGCGCCAGACTGCCGCTGCAAAGCGACCAATTCGGCGTTCAGGCTGGCAAGTTTTTTGTCCTTGGCATTCTTGGCCTTTTCCAGTTCCAGGAACTTCGTGTTAGCCGTCGCAAAACGATCATTAATCTCATGCCAGACGGTACGGTAATAGGCCAATTGCAGATCGCGCAATTCGCTTTCCAGTTCGCCCCGCTTCTTTAGACGACCAACCTGCCGCGTTAAATGAGCCAAGCGCGGCTCGATTTCGCCGAGCAGCATTTCCGCCTGCCCGAGATGCTCGAGGCTGGCCCGCAATTTATTGAGCGAATCATCACGCTTAATCTGAAACTGCTTAACGCCAGTTGCTTCATCGAAAAACTCCTTCCGTTCCGACAGAGAAGTGTTCAAGAAGCCTTCAACCATGCCCTGGCCGATGACGCTATAGGTCTTCTGCCCGACATTGGCCTTAGCCAACAGAATCTGTACATCAATGAGACGGGCCTTAGCATTATTGATAAGATATTCACTTTCACCGTCGCGGTACAAGCGGCGCGTCAGAACGATTTCCGAGTAATCAACTTTGGCCTGGCCGTCAGCGTTATTGAGAAAAAGCGAAACTTCCGCCATGCCGAGCTTGCCCTTCTTATCCGAGCCGGAAAAAATAATATCCTCGGACTTTTTTCCGCGCAAGGTCTTCATGCTCTGTTCGCCGAGCGCCCAGCGGACGGCATCAGCAATATTGGACTTGCCGGAGCCGTTCGGACCGACTATGGCAGTCAGCCCGCGTCGGCTCCCCTCGACGATGCCGGGGAAGATGAGGGTGTTCTTAGTGGCGAACGACTTGAAGCCCTGGATTTCCAGTTTCTCTAAATGCATACTACAAATTAACAGCTAGACTAACAACTCTACCGTATTGCTTCAGTATAGCTTATTTCAGGCCTGAATAACAAACTTCAGTCTTTGGCCATACAAAAAAACCCGGCTAAGCCAGGTTCTTTTCAAAAGAATTTTCTTAGAGTAGCCCTAAATAATCAAGGCACATGTAGCCCGCCTCAATATCCGTCATTCGACCGCTGCGCAGCAGCTGACGAAAATCAGTCAAAGACATCAGCACTGTCTCGGCAAACTCTGTCGCCTCCAACGTCGGCTCAGCTACTTTCTCGCAGTCCTGCACCACCACGCAATAACGGCGCATAGTCGAATAAGCGCAATCGAGCGCTTCGCCGGCTAATTCGGCCCTGCCCTGATAACCCGTTTCTTCCAGTAATTCACGCAAAGCAGCCGCCTCAGGCGTTTCACCGGCATCAATGAAACCGCCCGGCATTTCATGTAAAATCTCCATCGGTCCCGGCCGATACTGCTTCGCCAGAATAACCTGCTTGTCTTTCGTGAGGGCTAAAATGGCCGTCGCCGGACCTTCTTTTTTAATATAAAAATCTGATTCCTTACCATCCGGCAAACGAAACATTACCTTTTCTATTTGTCGGCTGTATTTCTTAAAGGAAACCTCGCGTGACAATTCTTCCCAGGCAGTAATACTCATACAGGTGAATGTTTATTTTTAAGCTGCTTCTCAAACTCCTGCAATATTTTTATAAAAGCCGGATTCTGAATAGTCTTCTGATACGACTCTTTCTTGCCGACATCATACATCATCAGTTCACGGTTATTATAGGCGTGCAGTTTTCCCTGCCTCATAAGTTCAGGCAGTACATCGCGATATATACTAAGCGGCCCATCACCGGGCTGCCAGGGATATTCCTTGAGTATATCGGTATTTATGGCAATTATGCCCGTACTACTGGCGCGATAGGCCACATCCTTTTCATCATACGCCGGATCTTTACTTGTATCAGCCGCTTCATCATTGCCAAGTATCCGGCCGTCCCAGCCAACCACTAAGGCATTATAGTTTTTCATTCCTTTACGTTCAGATACCACGAACGTCGCCCCGGCGCCACTGGCTTCATGCTGTTCCATTACTTCGTCCTCGTCCAGCAACACAAAGGTATCAACATTCTTAATCAGAACATACTTGCCAAAATGATTTTCCGGCGAGCGGACAGCTTTAATCAAATCGCCACCGGTATCTTCTTGTTTTTCCGTGGTAGCAACTGCGAGGTCTTCATGCTTCCATACCTCATTCTCTAAATGCTTGGCAACATTTCGATGGTCGCCCGCGCCAACGACAATATTGCCATAGCCGACCGCCCGTGCCAGACGGATATGGTATTCAATAGCCGTGTCGCTGTCACCCAGCTCAATAAGCGACTTAGTAATGCCCGTCTGCGGATCTTTCGGCAGAACTTCATTTAAGCCTGTCCCGCGTCCGCCGGCATTAATATATTCCGTCCATTCTTTATGGCGGGGTTCGTGCTCGGGGGCAGCGTTAAACTTTTCAAAAATTGTGCTTTTCATAAAATAGTTTATACGACAAATTTTAGGTCAGCTATCTTAAAAGAGCAATACGGAGCAAAAACCGGCGGCCCAGCTTTAAAAAGCCGCAACCACCGGTTTTGCATATAAAATAAAATATTTCTTGAAACCTAGCTTCACTCCGTTCTTGCCCTAAGCTTCGGGAGGCTCGCACGTCGGATAGCTTTATCGCGGAGACTTTCCAGCTCAAAGTCGCGCAGCTTGGTAGTAGCCTCCGTGATTCGTTTTTCTAAGTCAGACACCCTAGCTGTCTCATGTGGGATTCTGCCCTTCAAGGATTCGCGCTCCGAATTGAAACGATACACCACAGTAGACTTTTCGCCATTCTCGCCTTCATATTCATCGTTTATCCAGCCGATCTCTTTCTTTTTCGAATCATGGATATACTGAAGACTTTCCAAGGCTTCGTCCAACTTTTTGATGTTTTCTTGATAGACTCCTATCTTGACCTGATCGGGACCACCAAAAAGACCGATGGTCTTTTTCTTGGCCTGTTCCGCCGTTAACTGATCGGACCACGTAGTCTTCTTGGCATCAACCTTTCCCTTTAGAGATTCATACTGCTTCTCAAGGTCAGCCTCAGAAGTGATTTCCGCCTTCATCAAAGTAGACAAGCCTTCCACGATCGCATCATACTGCTTAGCGGCTTTTTCAAATTCAGTTCGAGCAGCCGAAGTTTTTTCCGCCAACTTAGCGCTCTTTCTCTTCTCTACCTTCTGAAGGTCCTCAGCCAACTTTTCTTCGGTCATGTCGGCAAGCATAGTCTTCGTCTTTTCCAATTCTTTTTCTTTCCTTTCTTTATCGGTTGTCAGGTTCTCAATGGTAGTTTTTCGGCTCATTATCTCCCGATACTCGTTCTGATCTGTATGCTTGACGGTTAGCAGCTCATCAACCATTTTCATAACCTGATTGATGCGCGCCGACAGTCCCTTGACTTCAGCCGCCAATGCTTCATTCTCCTCAGACAACTTAATCAGCTCCGGATCGTGGCGCATCTTCTTATTGGCCCACTCAGTATAATCTGCCGGCTTGACCGGGACTTTCTCTTCCTTATATAGGATATCGAGGCGCTTATTAACATCGCAGCGTTTTTCCTGGTACGTTTTTTCAAAATCTGTCCAAATACTATTAGGATATTGTTCTCGTTGTTTGTCCTTCCAGGCTTCAAGCTGCTCATCCGACAGGCCTTTTGTTTCTCTGGCAACTTCCTTAAGATTTTCCTCAATCGCGAAATAAGGACCATAGACATCGCGAGGCAAGGCAATACCGTCCTCCGTCGGATAAAAATTATAAGCTATCTGGTGCTGTCGGTTTTTCTTAGCTTCTTTTTCCGCTTCCAGCTCGTCAAGGCCGACTTCGAGGACACGATGAATTTTCTTGAGCCGCTTCGCGTCCCGTTCAATAATCTCTAAGTTAATATCTTCTTTATTGCCGCCTTTTTCGACTGCCGCATCACGCTCAGCAATTTCCTTTTCTAGCATTTCATTGCGCTCGGCCATCAGGTCGGCGCCAATCTGCTCCAGGCTCTTGTCCTGTTTTTCTATAGCGGAACTTTCCAAATTCTCATCGGGATTTTTCTCGGCTTGTATTGCATCCTCGCTCACCTCAACATCCAGCAACTCATTATCCATATAGTAAAATATATATTTTGTATGCGGAAAAAATTAATAAACCTTACGCATCTCAGTGCCGGTATAGAAATAT
>CAZFYY010000050.1:0-8441 GCA_964523425.1 uncultured Gammaproteobacteria bacterium | reverse complement strand
GACCATGATTGCCGAGCTTGGCAAGATACCCAGCAAACGCAAGAAGAAACCGCAAATGCCGCTTAACGCAATGAACAGTATTGCTACAAAAAAAGAATGTACCACATTCAACCTTTGATCTATCACTAACGACTCTTGCCACCAATGGCGATAGAGAAGCTTATTATCATTGATAAATTGCAAGCGCAACATTCCTTCGCGACTAAAATACAGTGCTGGCACCAATATAGCCAGTCCGAGCAAAAAATCAACAAACGACCCAAGATGCGAAACAATCACCATGAAAAATGCGGCCCAGAAAAGGACGAACAGATTAAAGACTGAAACAACCTTGCTAGCCTTATACCGCCAGACCAGCGACATGAGAAAAAAGATGCCGAAGACGACGATTGTTCCGATACAGAATGATAACGATAGAGATAAACGCATTTTTTCTCCTTATTTATTTTTATATTTTTGAAATTGAAATGGTTTTTTACCTCCCATTTGATACTTGTAAAACCCCCATACTCCGAACGATACTATCAATGTTGTTATCGCTCCCTGTGCGTACACTCGCGGACCATTGAGATCTCCAGGCCCGACGATGGCCAGTAAGAGAGTTATCATCATAAAAACACAAAAGAATATGATGCCATAAATTATGTAGTATTTGTTTTTCTGTTTCATGTATTATTTTTATTTTTTGAAAGTTCACTTCTAATAATGCTATATCACGTATAGGCAAAAATGTCAAGGAAAATATAAAATACGAAGTTTTTGGCCTGTTGACTCGCCTATCAGGAAATGGTACATATTAGCCCATACCTTAACAATCTCACTTCCAAAACGGAGGAAAAATGAAGCATTTAGAATTACAAGGCAGATATCTCCTGCTTGCTGGCGGTCTGACGCTTTTGTGTTTACACATGGTCTGGTATACCTCGCTACCGGGGAGCATACTCGTCGGCGGGCTACTAGTCGCCGAAACGGCCATGGCGGCTAAATACACCGCCCGCCGCGAACTGCTTGACGTGCTCGAGGAAGACCAAAGGAACAGCAGCTTCTGGGCGGGACTTGGTCTGCTGAGTTATGTACCGATTACCGGCGGGGCAACGTTAATTGTCGTCTCAGCCTCCAACCAGGACAACGGTTTCTTCTGGCCAGCCATCTATTTTCTTATCTTGATATGCGGCTGCACTATCATGTTTATCGTCTTAAAGAACACAGCGCAAAAAAACCTGCGTAAAACGCTGAACCATCTTGAACTGGCCACCAAACAGGCGGAACGCTATCTCGATATCTATGAACGATATTATTCGCCTAATGTCAAAGGAGCCCTAGCTGATTCCACCTCAATCCAAACCGGACGCGAACAGGCGATTTCAGTAATCGCCTCGGTCTTCGCCGGGCACGGTAAGCCAGCCAACAGACGTTTTGAGGTCCTCATGCCTGAGGACGAAGTCTGTGGCTGCATCACCAAGCTCTTTGAAAGCGACTTTGAGTTTTCTGGAAAAGTAATCGACCGGAAGCTGCGCTTGCATGCGCTCATCCTGCTCTGCCTCGGCGGGCAATGGTGCGCCGACGATGACTATCTGATACATGTCAGCGCCGTCGACCCAGGAGTCAACCAGGGCGCCACTTTCTCTTTATATCGCTACTTCGATTTCGATCAGCGCAACGATCCGTATTTTGCGGAGCCGGTGCCGCGCGAAGGTCCACGTCGCACAAAACCGATTCACCGAGAAAAGGTCGAGCCAATAATCTGGCTCTATAAAAACCGACAGGTTGTTCAGAGCTGGGAAGAAGTTTTCTAAATATCATTGCAGCATCAATCCTCAGGGACGATGCTGTTTTTTTCAATATAAGATGCCTCTAATATATAC
This sequence comes from uncultured Gammaproteobacteria bacterium, assembly GCA_964523425.1. Lineage (GTDB taxonomy): Bacteria > Patescibacteriota > Patescibacteriia > Patescibacteriales > Patescibacteriaceae > Patescibacterium. The sequence goes on along the minus strand of CAZFYY010000050.1, from coordinate 6,576 downwards.
ATATCAGAGGCATATCTCAATCTCCCAGATATCAGTTCTTTTATTCCGCACTTATTCAAATCCGACTGTGCGCGCCAAGAGGAAGACGGCCACCAGAATAACAGCCAAACCTACTGCCTGATGCGCCTTGAGCTTCTCACGATTAAGCGTCAAGCCAAGCAAGACCGCCAAGGCGATATAGGCCTCGCTGATACCCGTGGCGATGGCAATCGGTACGTAGAGCATGCTATAGGAATACGCAATCCAGCCGAGATTATCCATAATAACCAGCCAAGCGACGATTCCCGGGCGTGCCTTAATATCCGGAATAGCGTCTTTCAATTTCCCCTTGCGCCAGAGATACGCCGACGTAACGATCAAAACAATGGCGCTCGCAAACCAATTGATAAGCAAGGGGCTCGTCGCGCGCGAGCCCAATCCATAGAGGAAATCCGTTCCGCCCATAATAACCGTGGCGACAATGGCGAGAATAACGCCGGTCTCAAGGCGGATCTTTTTCAGATGCTTCAAGGACTTAAGCGAAATAAGGATAATACCGACGACGATGACCGCAATAAGCCCAAACTGCCACCCGCTGAGCGTTTCATACAAGAACAACCAGGCCAGCAAGATCGTCACTGGAATCTCGAAAGCGAAAATTGGCTCGACCACGGCAATCTTGCCGCGGCGCAGCGATTCAAAGAAAATCAGCGAACCACAGACTTCAAAACAGGCCGTCAGGCCTAAAATGAGAAGATCGGATGACAGGCCATGAGAAAATAAGTCCGGAATCTCCTCCCAGACAAAGGGCAGCAAACCGATGAAACCGGCCAGTGCCACATAAAACACCGACATCCAATTCCCGAATTTGCGCGTGCTTTTTTGTATTAAAAAATCGCCGAAGCCCCAGGAAACGAAAGCGATAAAGGCGAGTATGCTGCCCATGCCGTTTACGCGCCCAGCTCTTCTTCAATCGCCATCAGGCGATTATACTTCGCTACCCGTTCTCCCCGCGCCGGCGCACCGGCCTTGATTTGGTCCGCGCCGGAAGCGACCGCCAAGTCGGCGATGAAATCATCCATCGTCTCGCCGCTGCGATGGGAAATAATAACTTTCATACCCGCTTTCTTCGCTAGCTGAATGGCCGCAATGGTTTCGGTGAGCGAACCGATCTGATTCGGCTTGATAAGAACGGCCGTCGTCGCTTTTTCCTGAATACCGCGTTCAATACGCTTAACGTTCGTGACATACAAATCATCACCGACGATTTGCAGCTTCGGGTCGGCGGCGCCGACAAAGGCGCTCCAGGTCGACCAGTCATCCTCGCCGAAAGGATCTTCAATAGAGACCAAGGGATATTTCTTTGTCAGTTCGCGATACCAGTCCGATAATTTCTGGGCGTCGAGATTGCCGCCTTTTTTCAAATGGTACTGGCCATTCTTGTGCCATTCCGAGGCGGCGGCGTCGATTCCGAGATGAATATCCCGGCCCGCTTCATAACCCGCTTTTTCAATCGCTTTCATAATCAGCTTGAATGGTTCTTCATTATCGACCACTTCCGGCGCGAAACCGCCTTCGTCACCGATGGCCGTGTCATAGCCGGCATCTTTGATAATTTCTTTCAAGGACTGGTATACTTCCTCGCCCATGCGGACCCGGTCGGCCATCGTATCGGCGTATGGGATAATCATATATTCCTGGATATCCGTCACCCAGTTGGCATGCGCTCCACCGTTGAGGACGTTCATGAGCGGCGTCGGGAAGCTGAAAATCGCGCCAGTACCCGGGAAGAAGCGGCGCAGGTAGGCGTAGAGCGGTTCCTTGGCCGCGGCTGCGCCGGCCCGAGCCGCTGCTAGGGAAACAGCCAGGATGGCGTTCGCGCCTAATTTTGCCTTGTTCGGGGTCCCATCGAGCAGGAGCATAGTTTCGTCCAGCGCAGCATGGTCAAAAATATCCTTGCCGATGAGGGCCGCAGAAATAGTCTCTTCGATGTTCTTGACGGCATGCAGCACGCCCCGGCCTTCATAGCGATCGCTGCGGGCGTCGCGCAGCTCGATGGCCTCATAGCTGCCGGTCGAAGCGCCGGAGGGTACGGAAGCGGTGCCTTCGAGGCCATTAGCTAGTTTTACGGTCGCTTCAACGGTCGGATTGCCGCGGCTGTCGAGGATTTCGCGGGCGTGGATGGATGTTATGTTCATGGGTTCATTATAAACCAAATCGAGAAAATAAAAAACCGGTTAAACGTTAACGTTCTAACCGGTTTATATTTGAGTTCTTCTTATTACTTATTTCATTTCCAAAAACCTTTTTCATTATATTCTTCGGTAAGCAGGGGCTCAAAAATAAAATGTGCTTCATTCTCAACTGACTTATACGAACCAATAGGCTCGCACAAGGAATACATCACCTTATCATTGATTTCCCACATTTCTAATCCCTGAAATTTTCCCGTTTTATCAGCTTGCACCAATGAATCCAAAAAAGTAGATTCACGTGAGAGCCTTTGACTGATGACCACTGGCGAATAACGCAGGAGCTGGTCGGCATGCGAGAGTTCGCTGAGCCATTTCTGTATATACCCTTCAATATCACAATCATGCCAGAGGCCGATGTATATGGTATTTTGAGAAGGAATATAATAGGAACGAGCTCCAAACCCCATAGCCCTTGAAAAATTAGAAGTAAAAGCAATCTTAGGAGCGCCATGGGCTTGATTCATTTGCCAGATCTTATTATACTTTTCAACAATAAAATCACGAGGAATATCTGATTCTAATGCGTCAAAGTTAGTGAGCCTTCTGACGACCTTACGTTTAACATCTGTTTTACTCAACCCCTCTATTTCTTCTTTGCTTACGAATCCCATAGAAACAGAATGATTTATTACCGCATCAGCAGTATCAAAAGCTTCCGTATGAGAGGAGTAATCAAATTTGTACGCAAAGTAAAATTGGATTGCATCATTGAGAAATTCTTCACTTTCCACGTAAGCAATTTGATCAGCTGGTGATAGCTTCACTTTGCTTTCAAGCTTGAAAGATAGCTGGAAAGCTGTGAGCAGTCGAATGATATCAGCATCCCGCACAGGAAAAGATGCGCTCATGACGTGTGCATTAATCCAGCTAGTGAATAGTTTTACTTGCATTTCAGCTGCCAAGCTAGGTGGCAGTTTTTCTTTTCCGCTGAAGAAGTTCAACATACAGGTGGTCTGATAATCAGAGTGGGCATATTGTTTCTCAAGCTTCAGTTCCGGTTCTCCAACCGGGTAAAGCTTTAAAGATTCAAGTACCATGCTGACATGACTATCTCTCGCGAAGCGAGGCCAATACTCAATCAGGATTCTGCCTGATTCCACTCTGTACTGCGAATACTTGCCCAATCCATTGGATACAGTAGAAAGTGAAGAGCCATCTCTTTTTTCAAGTATATCCCATGCATGATACATGGGATATTTGCGTATGTTCTTTTCAACTTCCTCTGGATCCTTATTTCGCATATTAAAGACTGCGAAAGCTCCGGTCTTAGCGAATACATACCATTTTCCCTTATAAAGCATATTAAGCTCGTTAAGAGAAGGCAGTTGATTAATCGGACAAGGCACATCAAGGGACTCACTATCTACGAAATGTCCGAACAATAGTCCACTTATCGTTTCCACCTTTCCAGAAAGGATTTCTGGGTTATCTTCCGTGGAGTCGATTACTAATACCTCTTTGGCGTTAATTGACTGCCAGCCGGTAAGGATAAAAAAGGATAGAAAAAAACATACGATGATTTTTCTCATGTTTAATTTAGTTTTTATAGGTTCAAAGAATATTTATATTATAGCATATATATATGAATAAGTCAATATATAGCACTATAAAGGCTTATTTATTAGACAAAACCCTCTATTTCAGTTATCCTGAACACACCTTTAGTCTCTAAAAATGTTATGAATATTACCCTGCAATACCTCAAGAAATATAAGAAAAAACTGGCGCTCATCCTCGGCCTGGCGACCATCAACCAGGTCTTCTCGCTGCTCGATCCGCAGGTCTTCCGCCTCCTCATCGACCGCTATGCCAACCATGCCGCCGAACTCCAGGCTAAGGACTTCATTCAGGGCGTCGGCCTCTTGCTGCTCGCTTCGGTCAGCTTCGCGCTTATCTCGCGCATCGCTAAGAATTTTCAGGACTATTACGTGAACTATGTCACGCAGAACATCGGCACCTCGCTCTACGCCCGCGGCATTGGCCATTCGCTGCGCCTCCCCTACTTCGTCTTCGAGGACCAGAAGTCCGGCGAGATCCTGCAGAAAATCCAGAAAGCCCGCCTCGACAACCAGGCGATTATCACGAGCGGCGTCAACGTTATTTTTGTTTCGCTCGTCGGACTGCTGTTCGTTCTGATCTATGCCGCGACAATCCACTGGATCATCTTCCTCGCCTACTTCCTGCTCCTGCCTATCCTCGGCAGCCTGACGTTCTATATCAGCAAGCGCATCAAGAGCGCCCAGCAAGCGATTGTCAAGCAAATGGGGGCGCTGGCCGGCTCGACCACGGAAACGCTGCGCAACGTCGAACTCGTTAAGAGCCTCGGCCTCGAACAGCAGGAAACCGACCGCCTCAACTTCGTCAACAACGAGATCCTCGCCCTTGAACTGAAAAAGATCAAGCTCGTCCGCAAACTAAGCTTCATTCAGGGTACGCTCATTAATCTCTGCCGTTCCGGTTTGCTACTGCTCCTGCTCTGGCTCATTTTCACTCAAGCTATCTCGCTCGGCCAGTTCTTCAGCCTCCTCTTCTACTCATTCTTTATCTTCAGTCCGCTCTACGAATTATCCAACGTCGCCACGCAATACCAGGAAGCCAAGGCTTCAAATGAAGTCCTCGATGAAATCCTCAACATGAAACCAGAAGAGACCGCCGGCCGCACGAATACAATCGACAAGATCGCAACGCTCGAGCTCAAGGACGTTACCTTCAAGTATGGCGACGAAGCCCGTCCAGCACTAAAGAACGTCTCACTGGCCATCAAGGCTGGTGAAACAGTCGCCTTTGCCGGACCCTCCGGCGCCGGTAAGACAAGTCTTATTAAGCTCCTGCTCGGCCTCTACCAGCCAACAAACGGCTCTATCTCGGCTAATGGCCTCGATATGATGACCGTCGAACCGGAGCACTTCAAACAGAAGATGAGCTACGTTTCCCAGGACACCCAGCTCTTTGCCGGCACGATCCGCGCTAACCTGCTCTTCGTCAAGCCGGATGCGACGGACGAAGAATGTCTCGAAGCCATGAAACATGCCGCCGCCCTCTCGCTCCTCGAACGCAGCGACCAGGGACTTGATACTAAGATCGGCGAAGGCGGCTTGAAGATTTCCGGTGGCGAAAAACAACGCCTCTCAATCGCCCGTGCTCTGCTCCGCCAGCCAGATGTTATTATCTTTGACGAAGCAACCTCGAGCCTCGACAGCATCACAGAAAAAGAGATTACTGAAACAATCAAGAACATCGCCAAAGTCCGCCCCGGACTCATCACGATTCTCATCGCCCACCGCCTCTCGACTATCATGCACTCCGACCGTATCTATGTCCTCGAAAAGGGCGCTATTACTGAACAGGGCACCCATGACGCCTTAGTGGACGAAAAGGGCCTTTACTACGCTCTCTGGAGGCAGCAGAATGGAGAAGAAGAGTAAGTAACAAAGTAATAAATTTATCAATTAACTAAGTAAGGAAGATTGATTTTCAGCTAAAAATAGCCTACGATTAACAGTATGTCTTCGGAAAACCCACAAAAAATCTTCATCGGCGTCGCCTGGCCCTATGTCAACGGTGACATCCATTTCGGCCACCTCGCCGGCTATCTAGTCCCGGCTGATATTTTCGCGCGCTTCAACCGCTTCATCGGCAATGAGGTCCTGATGGTCTCCGGCGCCGACTGCTTCGGCACGCCCGTCACCGTTGAGGCGGACAAGCGCGGCGTCTCGCCGGCCGAAATCGTCGATGAATATAATCCGAAACATATCGAGCTCTTCAAGGAACTCGAACTGAGCTTCGATCTCTACACCAAGACCAATAACCCGACGCATATCCGCGTCGTGCAAGACATGTTCCTCGGTCTGCTTGAGAAAGGCTATATTTACAAAGACTCCTCCGAACAGTATTTCTCCGAAAGCGAGGACCGTTTCCTGCCGGACCGCTACGTCGAAGGAACCTGCCCGCACTGCGGCGATACCGATGCCCGCAGCGACCAATGCGACAACTGCGGCCGCGTACTGTCGCAGGGCGAATTGATCGACCCGCGCAGCAAGCTATCCAAGTCGGCAGTCAGCATGAAAACGACCGAGCATTATTTCTTCGACTGGCCGAAGCTCGAGGGCTTCCTGAAAAGCTATGTCACGTCGCATGAAAAAGATTGGCGTCCCTGGGTTTATAAGGAAACAGTCGGCTGGCTGGAAACCGGTCTTAAGCCGCGCTCCATCACCCGCGACCTCGACTGGGGCGTCGAGATCCCCAATGACCGCATCCCGGAAGCCCAGCGCATCGACGGCTACGAACATAAGCGTATCTATGTCTGGTTTGAAGCCGTCATCGGCTACCTCTCGGCCTCGAT
>CAZFYY010000049.1:0-8604 GCA_964523425.1 uncultured Gammaproteobacteria bacterium | reverse complement strand
GTATAGGCGGTCGAGTAGATGATTAGGCCATACTCACCGTTGATGCGACTGGCATCAAACCCTTCATAAACCCTAATCCCGGCCTTTTTCAGAACCTGGTCGGTCATAAACTCTTCGGCGACATCGCTGCCGGCGACGGTCTTGCCCTGATGCGTCAAAAACTCTGCCAGCATGGTCATGCCGACGCCCTTGATTCCGATCATGTATATCTTGTCGATTTTACTGAAATCCATGGTAGTATCCTTATCCTAGTATAGAAATTGGATAAAATAAAGCCCCCTAATACCTAGAGGGCTTGCCTTCCAAGAAGACACCTTCTTTCGTTTATACTCTTTTACATCGATAATAATATTACCTTATGTTTAGCTTTTTGTTCCCAATCAATCGAAACCGTTTTCCAACGAGTCCAACCGTCAACCCTGTCTAATCCTAAGATTTTTTTTTCGTCCTGACTCCTAAAAGTTGTACTAGCACCATCGACAAGCTTAAAGAATTTTTTTTCAAGACTCTGCTCCCAGCCTATTTTACTATCGATCACACGCACAATAAATTTTCCCACATTCGTTTCATTCAGATAATCAAGCAAAACAAGGATTCGTCTGAAACATTCAGCGAGCGTATTTATTTCTTTGAGCTCTACGACGCGCAAGATGGCCTCGACTTCCATTCCTGAATCCGCCTGAGGAAAAGACTCATCTGTAAAGTCCAGGGAGTGTTCGGCGCGATAGCGAATAAGAGTCTTCTGTCGTTCAATAACATCTTTTTGAATGGAGAATGCTCCGTTGGGGATACGCACCGGCTCTATATATAAAAGCTTGAAATGAGGCAGATTATAGTCAAAGCCAAGGACTCGTTTGATCAACTCATTCTTTTCAGTCACTGAAGCTGACATGAACGCATCCATTGCCACATTAAAGAATGGATCTGATTCCTTGAGAGCTGCCAGTCCTTGCTTATTGCACTCGATATTCATGCCAATAAAACTGCTCGGATTGGGAAGGATGAATCGCTTTTCAATTGTTTTCGTCATTATTTTATTTTTGATGTTCTCCCGCACTATTCGTACGGTTTCGGGAATGTCCCTACGCCAACATTGCACTCTAAAAACCAGGGAATGTCAACATCGGGCACTCATATCAATCATACCTCTGAGACCAATTTCATAAGCGCCTCCACGGCGTCGCTCTTCATTAATGAGTGCATCTTTGTCGATACCTGTTGACGTTTTTCTCCGTCGTATAAGAAAGTTTTGATTCCGGCGATACAATCGACAACCTGCATATGCTCCTGATTAATAACTACGGCCGCCTCTTTTTCTGCAAAATATATTGCATTCACCTCTTGATGCGAACCAGGCATCGGGATGATGATCGTCGGTTTACCGAGATAGGCGAGCTCCGTCAGCGCGCCAAGTCCGGCACGCGTTACGACCAGGTCGGCATCGGCCATCTCCTGAGCCATGCGCTCTTCAGATAAAAAGTCATACGGCGTATAACCCGCTTTCGTTTCGATATTCTTTTCTGTCTTGCCACCGGTCACATGCACCACGTCAGCAAATTCAAGTAGCTGCGGCAACGAATCGACAACAAGATTATTCAGAGCCGCCGCTCCCGTCCCACCGCCGAGCACAAGCAGGCGTGGACGTGCTCCTTCTTTTTTCCGCGACACAACATTGCGAAAAGCGGCGCGTACCGGATTTCCTGTCCAAACCGCCTTCTTTCCGAAATCCTTCAGGCTTTTTTCAAAGGTAACAGTCACGACGTCAGCAAAGGGCGCCATCAAGCGATTAGCCAATCCCGGACGGATATCCTGCTGATGGACAATAACCTTGATATGTAGCGCCCAGGCCGCCCAAACGAGAGGAACAGAAACAAAGCCGCCGGCAGTCATGACCAAGGCGGGACGCTTCTTACTCAAATAATTCAATGATTCAAAAAATCCGGCGAGTACGCGAAAGGCATCAAAAAAATTCTGTAGTGAAAAATAACGGCGGAATTTCCCAGCCGAAATCGCCTGGTAAGTTATATCATGTTCCTGCACCATCTTTCGTTCGACGCCGTCCATCGTTCCGACCCAGGCCAGCTCATAGCCGGCCGCGCGCAAATCAGGCGCCAGCGCCAACAACGGCGTCACCGGTCCCCCGCTGCCGCCACCTGATAACACAATGAGCTTGTTCTTCATTTCCATACGTTGACGTTATAGCACCCTAGGATATTTATTTACTAATTAACAATTTAAATAATTAACTAGTTAATTTATTTATTATTCAATTTTTTACTTATACTATAGTATTTTTCCAAGAAAATCTCATACTGCTTTTTGTGCACCGGGCTGGCCTTCTGCAGCAGGTCCTCAATTCGTACCCAACGAAAAGCCTTATGTTCATAGCGACTGAGGCGAACCGCTTCGCGCGGCCCGCTATAGCGCAGAACAAAAAGCGACTGCGACTGGCCCTTGTAGCCATAGCGCGTATAGGGCTTTGACCAGGTGTATTTATATATATTGGAAAAACGGCGGACGATGTGCAAGCCGCGCAAGCCGGTTTCTTCCTGCACTTCGCGCAGTACGGCTTCTTCGGCGCTCTCGCCCGGATCAATTCCTCCCTGCGGCAAACCCCAATAATCGCCCCGGCCTTTAGCATTAAGAATGAGTGTTTCGCCTCGGTCATTAACAATCAGGGCAGCAACATTCGGCCGGTAGCGAAACTGACGCAATTCCCAACGCAGGGCCTCAAACGAAAATACAGCAACCGCCCGCCACATCCGCTTCCAGCGCCAGGGCTGAAGTATCAGGCGCCAAAGCCATTCCAGACCAAGCCAGCGGAAAACACCAGGAGCGCGCTTAAGACGACGAGTAAGGAAATCAAAGCTGCCGCCGACGCCCATGGCCAGACGCAGCGACGGAAGGCTGCGTCGGTAGCGACTAATAAAGATATCTTGCCAGGGAGCGCCAAACGTCACGAACAGCAAATCGGGCCGAAAAGAACGCAGAGCAGATATGTCATAGCCTTTCACCACCCGATCCAGCGAAGCCACAAACAGCTCAACGCCGGGATACAGGCGGGTAACTGCCGCCCGGATATCCTCATCAGAGGAAAGTCCGTCCTGCCAGTTCAAGACCGCCACCCGATATTTTTTGGCTGAAGCCAGATTAAGCAAACCGGTTACTAAATTCGCCCCGGGGTGACGACGCAGATTCACTCCCTTAAGCCAAGCGGCAAATTTCAAACCCATTCCATCCGGAATTGCCAAAGAGGCGCTGTTGAGAACGGAATAAAACTCTTTATCGTCCTGGGCGGCCAGCAGAAATTCCGGATTAGGTGTAACAATCTGTGCCTGCCGTCGATATGTTAATATATGAAGCAAGCGCCGCTTCAATTCAATGGACGGCAGGTTATCTAAGGTGATGCCTAAAATTGATATTCGCTTTTCAGCCATGTTTCATGAATCTGGTAATAGTTGGTATTTGCAGTATAGGCCAGCCGACCAGCATCGGCAACAGTTGACAGTTAAAATGGGCTGTATTATAGTTAATTTAGCAGTCTATCCATAAGAGTGCTAATAACGACCGCATAGTAACATCATTATAAAAAATATTACTTATGTTAGACAAATTCACTAATAAAGCTCAGGAAGCGATTATTAATGCTCAGGTAATTGCCCAGGAATACGGCCAGCACTACATCAGCGCTCTCCACATGCTCCTCTCTCTCGTTGAACAGAATGAAGGATTGGTCCAACCGCTCCTTGATACGCTTAAGATAGACAGCGATATAATCAAAGAAAAAGCCGAACTGGAAATTGAGAAAATTCCCAAGGTTGAAACCCGAGCCACGATCGGCATGGTTCAGGGTACGAGCGAAATGGCGCTTATTGTCGAGGGCTCCTCAAAGGAAGCCAAAGACATGGAAGACGAATTTGTTTCCACTGAACATTTGCTCCTCGCTCTTCTTGAAGTAAAATCTAAAGCGCAGGAAATCCTCGGCAAAGCCGGTGTCAGCCGCGAGAAGCTGCTCAAGGCTATCAAGCAATTGCGCGGTGATAAAAAAATCGACAGCGCCGAACCGGAAACCCGCTTCCGTGTCTTGGAAAAATACACGACCAACCTGACTGCCATGGCGCGCGAAAATAAGCTTGATCCCGTTATTGGTCGCGATGACGAAATCAAACGCGTCATGCAGATTCTCTCCCGCCGCCTGAAAAACAACCCAGTCCTCATCGGCGAAGCCGGCACGGGCAAGACGGCGACGATTGAAGGCCTAGCCCAGCGTATCGTCTCGGGAAACGTACCGGAGAGTCTCAAGAATAAGGAAATCATTTCCCTCGATCTCGGCTCGCTCATCGCCGGCGCGAAGTTCCGTGGCGAATTCGAAGACCGTCTCAAGGCCCTTATCAAGGAAATCGAAGCCAATGAAGGCCGCATTATTCTCTTCATCGACGAGCTGCACAACATCGTTGGTATGGGTTCGGCCGACGGCGCCGCCGATGCCGCTAACATGCTCAAGCCGGCTCTGGCTCGCGGCTCGCTGCGTGCTATCGGTGCCACCACCAGCCGTGAATACCAGAAATACATTGAAAAGGATGCCGCCCTCGAACGACGTTTCCAGCCGGTCTACGTTTCCGAACCAAGCGAAGAAGACGCGATTGCCATCCTCCGCGGCATCAAAGATAAATATGAATTGCATCATGGCGTAAAAATTACCGACGCGGCCGTCGTCTCGGCAGTTAAATTGTCCGCCCGCTACATCAGCGACCGCTTCCTGCCGGACAAGGCTATTGATCTCATGGACGAAGCCACTTCCGCCCTGCGCATGGAGATTGACTCATCGCCCGAAGAGCTCGACGTTTTGAAAAAAGAAATTCGCCGTCTAGAAATTAACAAAGCCGGCTGGAATAAGGAAAAGAAAAGCGAGGTAAAGTTCAAAGAGCTGCAGCGCGACCTGGCTGACCTTCAGGAAAAAGCCCAAAACATCGAAGCCCGCTGGAATAATGAAAAAAGCATCATCGCGACGATTCGCGCCCACAAGGGCAAGATCGACGAATTGCGTGCCTTGGCCGAAAGCATTCAGCGGCGCGGCGACGACCTAACCAAGGTGGCGATGATCCGCAATGCCGAGATTCCTGAGCTACAGAAGAAGGTAAAGAAAGAAGAAGCCGAGCTCCTGCGCCTTAAAACGAGCGGCCAGAAGATATTAAAAGAAGAAATCGACGAAGAAGACATTGCCCGCGTAGTGGCCCGCTGGACCGGCATTCCCCTCTCCAAGATGCTTGAATCGGAAGTAAAAAAACTGGCCCGCGCCGAAGAAGAATTAACCGAACGGGTCGTCGGTCAGAGCGCTGCCATTAGCGCCGTCGCTAATGCCATTCGCCGTTCCCGCGTCGGCATCAGCGAGGAAAAGAAGCCAATGGGCTCATTCCTCTTTGTTGGACCGACCGGCGTCGGTAAAACGGAATTAGCCAAGGCCCTCGCCAGCTTTATGTTCAACGATGATAATTCACTCGTTCGTCTCGACATGAGCGAATATATGGAAAAGCACAGCATCGCCAAAATGATCGGCTCCCCTCCTGGCTACGTCGGCTATGAAGAAGGCGGCCAGCTAACCGACCGTGTTCGCCGCAAACCCTATAGCGTCATTCTTTTCGACGAAATCGAGAAGGCCCATCCGGAAGTCTTCAATATACTCCTACAGATTCTCGATGACGGACGTCTGACCGACGCCAAGGGACGGGTCGTTAACTTCAAGAACACAATCGTTATCATGACCTCAAACCTCGGCAATGAAGTCATTCGGGAATATTCCATCGGCTTTTCTGAAGCGGCCGATGCAAAGGCAGCTGACCAGATACAGCAGTCGGAGATGAAGGAAAAAATCGACAAGATTTTACGCCAGCACTTCAAGCTCGAATTCCTTAACCGCATCGACGAGACAGTCATCTTTAAGAGTCTAGCGAAAGAAGATCTCGCCTTGATTGTCGATTTGGAATTAACGAAAGTTGAAGATCGCCTGCGCAACAAGGACATCCGTCTCAAGATTGCCAAGAACGTTAAAGAAAAGCTGGCCGAGAAGAGCTATGATCCGACCTTCGGCGCCCGTCCGCTCAAGCGCATCATCCAGACGATGATCCTCAACGAGCTGGCCTCCGACATCGTCGCCGGCAAGATCAAGCAAGGCGACAAGGTGTCGATTACGCTCGATCTTAAGGATAAGATATTGCTGACGGTGAAATAATTCAGCACATATCTGCAAAACAGCTCCCGCACTGGGAGCTGTTTTTTATAATAGTGAATCGATTCATGGTCTTATTTTAAATAAACGTAATCTCAGAAAATTTCATTATTCTCGGGAAATGTCAATATTTTTATATTTGTTCGCGAGGGACGAGTAGTGTATAATGAAATCTCTAGTTCTAAAGCAAAAATCATACCAACATGCCAAAAAAATACCGAAAAACCATCGCTCTGGCCCTACTGGCTTTCAGCCTGTTAGCCACCCTGCCCGCCCGTGCCCAGGAGGGCGTTTTCGACCCGGGAAATATTATCAGCGACGAGGAAATCCTCAACTCCGGCTCAATGACCCAAGCGGAAATTCAGGCCTTTTTAGAAAACAAGCGAAGTTTTCTGGCAACCTACCAAGCGACCGACCCCAATGGCGTTATGATGCCCGCTTCACAGGCGATATACGAACGGGCCATCAGCAACGGCATGAATCCAAAATTTATTCTTGTTCTCCTACAGAAAGAACAGGGGCTGGTTGAGAATGCCGCACCGAGCCAGAGCCGGCTCGATTGGGCGACCGGCTACGGTTGCCCGGACGGCGGCGGCTGCAACGAACGCTTCCGCGGTTTCTGGAAGCAAATCAACAGTGCGACCTTGCAGTTCCGCTATTACATGGAACATCTTAACGAATACCGCTACCAGGTCGGCCAAACGTATACTTTTACAAATCCATATTCCACCACCGTACAGGGCGACACTGTCGTCACCATCGCCAATCGCGCCACGGCCGCTCTCTATATTTACACGCCGCATGTGTACAATGGTAATTTCAATTTCTGGAAACTATGGCAGCGCTATTTCAGCCGCAGCTACCTAAACGGTTCCTTGCTTCAGGCTTCGGGTGATAGCGGCGTCTGGCTCATTCAAAACGGCTTCAAACGGCCCTTCCTGTCGCGCAGCGCCCTGACGTCGCGCTATGATCCCTCACGCATCCAGATTGTCTCTAAATCCGATCTCGACAAATATCCCAAGGGCGAGCCGATTCGTTTCTCGCAGTATTCCATTATCCGCATCCCGGACGGCAAGATGTACTTAATCGTTAACGACGCTAAGCTGCGCTTCGCCAACATGGACGCCTTCCGCAAGCTCGGCTATAACCCTGAAGAAGTGATCAGCGCCAGCGCTGCTGAAGTGGCTGGCATGCCGGACGGACCGGTCATCACGACAGCCTTAGCCTACCCGACCGGCGCCCTGCTCCAGGACAAAAAAACCGGCGGCATCTACTGGGTCGAGAACAACACGAAATCTCCTCTCTGGGACGGCGTTCTCTTGCGCACTACCTTCAAAGGACGCCGCATTACCTCAGCGACAACCGCCCAGCTGGCTACCTACGCGACGGGAGCTCCCGTCAAACTCAGCGACGGCGATCTTGTCCGTACCCCGACTGATCCGGCCGTATATGTTATCGAAAACGGCCTCAAACGCCCCTTCCTGAGCGCCTCGGCCTTCGAGGGCCTCGGCTATAAATGGACAAACGTCGTGACTGTCTCGCCGAAGCTCCTCGGCCTGCACGCCGAAGGCCAGCCGGTGTCATCCACTCCTTCGCTCTAACCTATGCCTCTGGTATTTTCCGCGGTCTTACCTCATAGCCCCCTGCTGATACCAAATATCGGCAAGGAAAATCTTACCTTTTTTGCGCAGACGCTAAGCGCCGCCGCTGAAGCAGCGCAGCAGTTCAAAGCCGCCCAGCCTGACGTAGTATTAATTCTCAGCTCGTACGGCCCAAAGCGAAGGACCGGATTAACCATGAATGTTTCTCCGACCTTCCGCGGCGACTTAAGCGCTTTTGGCGACTTGGTGACTGAACTGTTATATACCGGCAGCCTTTCGCTGCCGGCCCGTTTGCGTGAATCGCTAGAAGGCAAGTGTCCGTTGCAGCTGACCACATGCGAAAATCTCGATTACGGGTCCACTCTCCCTCTCTTCTTATTAGAAGCCTCTCCTTCAGTACCCATCCTGCCAATTGCCGCTTCCGGCGGAACGCTCAAAGAAAACTACGAATACGGAAAACTGTTGCAGCGCTGCCTCTTTGAAGAAAGCCAGCGCATCGCCATTGTTGCCTCGGCCGACTTATCGCATAAGCTCAGCAAGAAATCTCCGGCCGGCTATTCGTCCAAAGCCAAGAAGCTTGATCAAAAAATTACGGACTGTCTTGTGCGGCGCGACGTTCGCGAAGCGCTTGCTTTTAGCGACAAGACCTTATTTGACGCTCTTGTTGAGGACATGAATACCATCGCCCTTTTTCTCGGCCTGCTCGACGGCTATGACCACGCCGGGCGTCTCTTGTCGTACGAAGCACCCTTTGGGGTGGGCCATGCGGTTCTTACC
>CAZFYY010000048.1:0-8793 GCA_964523425.1 uncultured Gammaproteobacteria bacterium | reverse complement strand
TCTTCCATCAATCTCGTGAACTCGAAACTGGTAGCGGCCTGGTCTTCCGGATCCTGCTTCGGATCGATGATGACCGGACTGCCGCTCGCGTCATCAAGGGAAACTTCCTGACGCTTGCCGTTCTTACGATAGTGATCGATGATGGTGTTGCGGGCGATCTTATACAGAAGCGCCTTGAGGGTTTGGTAGTCGCCGAGGTGACCCTCGTAGACATAATTCCAACATTTCAAAAATACCATCGAGGTCAGGTCTTCAGCTTCCTCCTTCGTTCCAACTTTAAAAAACACGAAGCGGAAGATCTGATCGACATACAAGTCGTAGGCCTCCACAAATGCCTGTTTGTCCTTATGCTTCTTCAGCCTCAGGAACAGTACCTGTTCACCTCCGAAAAAGGAGGCTTTTTCTGCTTTAGCCATGTAGTAATACGTAAAAAAAATAAAAGCGTTACAGTAACCCTTTTCTTCGTTTTCTCGACCAGAAAATGCTTATATTTATTGTTCAAGGATACCATGAAGGGAGCCGCCTGTAAAGACCCATTGCGGCCCGCCCCTCCTCTACCGGTAGACCCTAAACACCTGTCTCCAAGAAAGATTCCGAAGAAGAATAGGCTGCCACTGCCCCCTGAAAGAGGGGCATTTTCCGGCCGGCCGCTAGGCATTTTTTCCAGCAGATATTTTCTAAAACATATATTATAGAGGGAGACGAAATGCCATATTGCATTTTAAGAGAACGTATGACATAGTTATGTTAAGTCCAAACATCCCTAGACTTATCTCATAACCTTACTGATTATCGACACGATAAGTCCACATTTTACTAGACTTAAATACGAAGTATGAACGAGCCCTCTCTGGTGGAAAATTTAGCTCCCGCTCCCCTTCCTAGCCGCCGCTCGGCCAGCAAGATTATTCCGCCGGCGCCCTCCGAAGTAGCGCACCCGGTCTGGCTGTCCGTTTCCGAGTCCGCGAAGCTGGCCGGCGTCGGGACCAAGACTATTCGCCGCGGTCTCGACTCGCACAAACTCACTTTCAAGGTTGTCGGCAATCGCTATCTTATCAACAGCAAAGATCTCATCGCCTGGCTCCTCGCGCATACCAAACTGCGCAATAAATTTAGCGGTCACGGCTTCGGCCAATACGTCTCTTCCTGGAAACAATAAAGCCCCGTCAATCGACAGGGCTTTTTTAATCTCATTCAGGTATTCCTAAGCTAACTATTTGAGGCGGCTCGAGGTCATTTTCCGTCCGCCTTTTTCGCGGTAAACGATCCGGATCTGGCGGGCTCAAATATTCATTCGGGTCATACCAAAGCGGCAGCTTTTTTCGCAGCGCCTCGGCGACAATGTCGTAGAGCTGACGCGTCCGTATCCGCTTCGCCGTGCTGCATACTACCAGTGATAAATCATACCCCGGCGGGCGGCGTATCAGATACAGCGAATTGCCCAGCCTAAAGCGAGGCGTTATCCGCAAACTGTCGAGCGCGAAGATGGTATCCTCCGGCATAATCATGCCGAGCGGCCGAGCATCAAGCCCAAGATAGCGCACGGTAATATAGAGCTTAATTTCCGCCAAGGTATCGTTCGTCTGATACGGAAAAGCCGGCATTGTTTCCAGAGTATCGAGGTACGCCTCGTCAAAATAATAATGAGGCGGGGCCAGACGGGCAAAGAGCGCACGGGGAAATAAGGGCTGTGGCGCGACACTTTC
This sequence comes from uncultured Gammaproteobacteria bacterium, assembly GCA_964523425.1. GTDB lineage: Bacteria > Patescibacteriota > Patescibacteriia > Patescibacteriales > Patescibacteriaceae > Patescibacterium. The sequence goes on along the minus strand of CAZFYY010000048.1, from coordinate 7,087 downwards.
CAGGCTATTCGCCTCGCTACCCAGCCATAACAGTACCGTCCCTAATGCGCCGCAGAACAACATGATGCCAGGCAAGAACCAGCGGCGCTGCCCAGGGGAACTTCTTAGTAGTGAGAGCATTTTTCTCCTTGTTATTTTTCGTTTTAAGGTTCTAAAAATGGAATGTTCTTACGCTATCGCGACCGTCATGTTTTGTCAAACAAAAACGTCCCGCCGGTTAGGCGGAACGTTTGGAGGAGGAAAATTAGCGCTTGACGGTCATTGACTGCAGGTCATATACCTTGCCAGCCTTGTCCCATTTCTTAAGGGTCTTAATGGCCTTGGTGCTCAGAGTCAGTTTAAGGCTCAAACCGGACTTCGGATCGGTAACCTTTTTCTCCTGGAGATTCGGACGGAATTTGCGCTTGGTGCGGCGATTGGAGTGGCTCTTGTTAAAGCCGTTGCCCGCGCGCTTACCGGTCAGTTGGCAAGTGGTGCTCATACGAGGTTTTTCTAAAAATTAAAGCAATGTGCTCATTATCTCTTAAAACGCGAGGCTTGTCAACACCCCTTCATAATATATCCATTATTGACAAAATGGATGTATTAAGGTACTTTGAGATATCAAAATATTTCCTTAACAAACCAAACGGAAGATACCCTTGAAAAATCACATAGAACAATTACGGCAAACCCAAATTCTTCTCCAGCAAGCCGAAGACAATCTAGAAAATTTACAATCCCTTACGGGAGTAACAGGCTTTGAAGCGGACATTAATCAGGTTGCGGAAAAACAGAAGCAGCTAAGCGAGGCGCTTATTGAAGAGCGGGAAAAGTTTCTCCTGTTCCTTTTGCGACTACTCAAACAAACAACTGCGAAAACCTCTTATAATTATGGTTTTCGGGCTTCATCCTTCCTTATTATCTCCGAAGATCCCACGCTTGTGTGCATGGGAACCAAAGATTCAAAGACAGGCGAAGAACTCAGCAGGACTCCGTCTACAATCAAAGAAATTTTAAAACATGAGATATTTCACGTGGAAGGACCTAGAAACTGGGGAGATTTTCAGTGGCTTTTCAATGGACTCGTGCATGATATTTTAGAGCCCCTTGAAGCAACTAATCTGAAGCAAACCAGACAAACCGACGAACTAAAAGAGTTGCGGGCAAATCTGACTAAACAGATAGCCAACCTTAATAAGAAGCAGAAATCAACGTAAGTAAAGAGTACACAACAACAAAGACCGGAACAAATCCGGCCTTTTTTATATTTGATTTTCTTAGATCCTAAAATATAACTCAAGCCAGGCTTAGACCATATTTCTTACGAATTTTTCCATTTGGCCCCACGTCATACCCCAGCGGCTTGCCGGTTGGTATCTCCAGCAGCGCAATATCCTTGTCAGATACCTGATCAAGCAGCTTCACAAGCGCACGCAAACTATTGCCATGCGCGACAATCAGCACCCGTTCTCCCCGCTTCAGGGCCGGTACGATCTCCTTCTTCCAGTACGGCACAACCCGCCGGTACGTATCGCGCAATGACTCAGTCTTCGGGAATTGGGATAATTTCAAGCCACAGGCTTCAGGCGAGACCTGCTTGAAGCGACACTCGCCATTGAGAGCAGGCGGCCGGACGCCATAGCTCCGCCGCCAGGCAAGCACCTGATCAGCGCCGTAGCGCTTGATCATCTCAAGCTTATTCATGCCCTGCAGCGCGCCGTAATGCCGCTCGTTGAGCTGCCAAGCGTTTACGGTCGGAAGTTTAAACCCAGCTTCCTTAAGAGCCAGCTTCAGAGTCTGCTGCGAGCGCTTCAAGCCAGAGGCGTAAGCCCGGTCAAAATTAAGTTTACGGCGACGCAAGAGACGGCCGGCTCGGCGCGCCTCTTCTTTACCCTTAAGGGATAAGCCGATATCGACCCAGCCGGTAAAACGGTTCTGCCGGTTCCATTCGCTCTCGCCATGCCGGATGAGCACGAGATTAGGCGACGCTGCCGCTTTTTTCTTGGTTGATTCCATACTCCAAGTATACCATAGGCGACACGCTTCCTTCATCCCCTATTCTGCCTTATACTGACACTATGGATATTATCTCACACGGACTCTGGGGTGGCCTGGCCTTCGGCCGGCGGCGGCGACGCGATTACTGGATCGCGTTTTTCATCGGCCTCGCGCCGGACCTTTTTTCCTTCGGGCTGCTGACCGCCGCCACGATTCTCGGTTTAAGCCCTTCGCCGGACTGGCGCGGCGGCACTCCTTCGCCCGATGCGATTCCGGCTTACGTGCATGTTCTCTATAATTATACACACAGCCTCATAATCTTTGCGGTCGCCTTCGGCCTAATCTGGCTCATACGCCGCAAACCCTATCTGCCGCTGCTCGCCTGGGGACTGCATATCGGCATGGATATTTTCAAACACTCGCGCGGCTTCTTCCCCACCCCCTTTCTCTGGCCACTGTCCTCGTTTACGATTAACGGCACGCCCTGGTCCAACCCCTGGATATTCTTCCCTAACTGGATTGCGCTGATTATCGGCTATGTCGTCTGGTATCTGCGCCGTAAGCGCCGAAAAAAGATTCAGTCAACTACCTGCTAATTCCATGCAACTCACTCCCCGCCTCCAATCCGCTATCGACCTGGCCGCCCGGCAGCATGACGGCCAAAAACGCAAGGGCTTTGACCTGCCGTATATCGTGCACCCCTTCAGCGTTGCCCTCATTGTCGGGGAATACCTAGGCGAAGAAGACGCTCTCATCGCCGCCCTCCTGCATGACGTTCTCGAAGATACTAAAAACTACTCCGCCGCCGATCTTAGCCGGGATTACGGTCCGCATGTCCGCCGTCTCGTCGAAGAGCTGAGTGAAGATAAAGCGCTGCCCTGGCGCGAGCGCAAGGACCAACATCTTGACCATCTGCGTTCCGCTTCTGAAACTGCCCTGATTATCACGGCGGCCGACAAAATCCATAATCTGGCGTCACTCGCCGCCGTCATGGCCACCGGCCAGCCGGCCGATCAGACCGGCGTCGCGGCCATTCTCGAGCACAGTCGCTGGTATTTCGAAAGCATTCTCGACATATGCGCCACTCGCCTGCCGGCTCATCCGATCCGGCAGCGACTACAGGCCGCCTTCGACCGCGCCCGTCCCTACTTCTCCTAAACTACCTGGCTATCGAGCCGCCCTCCGGCGGCTCTTTCTTTTTGCGGCCGGCTGCGCTATCATGGAATCACCCAAAAAAATAAAAACACAAAGGAGAGAGACACGTGGCGAATATTAAAAAATTAAGCATTTCTTCCATCGGACGAAATAACAACGCCTGTTTCGTTGATCTACAGCGAACAACGCACGCCGCCTTGCCGCGCGATGACGAACCCTGCTTTGGCGCCCGTCTCAACAACGCGAGCGGCCAACTGCTTAAGAGTTTTCATCATTGCCAACTCAGCGAACTGCTGAAAGAAATTCGCACGGCGCTCGAAATTAGCAACCAGCCCTGCAGCTTATATATTATAAAATTGAATGCTGCCCGAGCGAATCCCATACACCTGGCTCCCTATGAGCTAAAAATGATTACCGACTGTTCTTTACTCGATTTGTTTACGCATCTAAGCGCTATGCTCGTTAAGCATCCGCTGGCCCCGCATGAAGCCTTTGAATATGTACGACAGTAATACTGCCGGAATAGGCAAAAGCGAAGCAATTGCTTCGCTTTTTTTATTGCTTCACGACGAAAAATAACCTAACGGCCCAGGGCGCGATCGATGGCCGCCGTCAGATCCGGCATTCCCGGATTGGCGATGAGCTCCTGATTAACGAAAAACTGGGGCGTGCTGTTAACGCCAGAGGCAGTAGCCGCGGCAACATCTTCATTGATAACGGCCGAGCCGGCATTCGCGGCAATAGCGGCGGCAAATTGCTCTTCATTCAATCCCAGTTCACGGGCGTATCCTCGAAAGAGAGCGATGGCCTGCTCACGGCTCAAATCCTTACTGACATCTCCCCACTCCGGCTGCTTTTCATACAACATGTCGTGCATCTCCCAAAATTTTCCCTGCGCACCAGCCGCTTCGGCCGCTTGAGCCGAAACCTGAGCTAAGGGATGTCCATCCAGAGGAAAATGGCGGAAAACAATTTTGACCTGATTAGGATATTTAGCGAGTAACTGAGTCGAATAATCGCGCGCCATACGGCAGGCCGGGCATTGGAAATCGGCGAATTCCGTTACTTCAACCGCCGCCTGCGGATTTCCGAGCGTAAACGCGCCGGAGCGATCAGCCAAAGGCGCCCGCGCAATCGGGGTGCCAGCAAATTTAAAAAGAAGTATTCCGATAACAATAGCACCGGCGGCGATGGAAAGAAGGATCTTGTATTCACGGGCCATAGTTTTTTCTTATGAATATTTGCGCTGCAGGAAAAGCAGCAAGCTGATCACGCTTGAACCGACGAGAGATAATAAAGGAATCGTAATAAAGCCAAAGAGGCTCCAGGTAATCGTCGTGCAGGAAATGCCGCCGCTACATGACTCAGCGACAACAATTACGCCGTAATACAACAAGACATGGTACAAAGCGATCGCCACGCAAGCCAGGGATAAAGGCAGGCCGTAGCGCCAGACCTTCGTATCGCGCGTCGCCAGACCAATTGCCAGAATCGGCACGAGCGGATAAAAGAGAATACGCTGATACCAGCAGAGCAAACAAGGCGGCAAATGAAGAATTTCGCTGAAATAGAGGCTGCCGAGCAGGCCGAGAACGGCGATGGCCAGGGCGGCGGGAAGAGCAAAGTCCTGGCTAAGCGTTTTGATTCTAGTCATAGTCCCTTAATACTATAATATCCAGCCTAATCGGGCAATATCGGAAATAAAAAAAGTGGGCACGCCGTTGCCATGGCGTGCCCGTCATCAATATCAAACAGACCTTCTCTTATGCGGATATCCCGATCCGCCTTCTTGCGGTATTTTCCCGCATCCTTGCTTCGGGGCTACCAGCTCGACACGGGGACACCTAAGCCGATCCCGTACCTAGGAAGCCCGTTGCTCGGATTAAAAACGTCCTGAGGACGATCAAGAGGCTGTTCGCTACGATGAAATATCACTCTAAGGCCAGCCGTGGGAAATGTCAAATCGTTTGTCAAAATAGCGGCGCTTCCCTATACTGAACCTATACTTTTCCATTGCCTATGCATTTCCTGGAACACTACCGCCACTGGCGCTACAAGAACACGTCGCTATTGCTTCTGAGCATAACGCTTTTCTTCGCCGTGGCCGGATCGCCCTGGCTGGAAAAAGCCATTAGTTCGGTCGGGGAATGGGGCTATGCCGGCGCGATTATCGCCGGAATGTTTTCTGTTTTTACGTTCACGACCGCACCAGCTCTCACCGTTCTCTACTATTTTTCGGAAACGCACAATGTTCTCATACTTGCTGTCCTGGCAGGTTTCGGTTCGGTGCTGGGAGATTTTCTCATCTTCAGTTTCTTTAAAGACAAGATATTCACCGAACTAGAACCAATTCTCACCCGATTAAGCGCTTCGCCGGTCGGACACATTTTCCACAGCCCATACTTTAGCTGGCTCACCCCGGTCATCGGCGCCGCCATTATTGCCTCGCCCCTGCCCGACGAACTCGGTGTTCCGCTTCTGTCCGCCAGCAAACTGAACCGTTGGCAATTCATCCTTCTTTCTTTTGTCCTCAATTCGGTCGGCATTTTCCTTATTCTGGCCGGCGCGCGACGGCTTTTTGCCTGATAAAATAATAAGCCCGCTATCATAAGATGCGGGCTGGCTAGTATGGTGGGTAATAAGGTGGGTTAGAGTATGAGACTTGGTGAAGGCGTGGCCTTCAAACTTGTAAAGAACTATTTTTTTCTTATTATCTAAGTATATCATACTATTGTTCTTTTGTCAATATATCACTTTGATTTGCTTAAATTTTGCCTTATTTTAGATATTTTATTCTTGACAGGCCGCATCCGAACAGCTACGCTGGAGAAAACTTCTGAGATTATCCACAACCTATGTCTTTTTGGAAAAAATTACCAAAACCATTCTTCGTTCTCGCGCCGATGGCCAATGTCACCGACGCCGCTTTTCGGCGCGTTATCGCGCAGCACGGGAAACCCGATGTCATGTATACCGAATTCGTTTCCGCTAATGGCCTGGCCTCGGCCGGCCGCGCCGGACTGCTACCGGATTTAAAATATTCAGAAATCGAACGCCCGCTCATCGCCCAGCTCTTCACCGCCGAACCGGACAAGCTCTTTGAAGCCGCTCGCCTCGTCCAGGAGCTTGGCTTCGATGGCATCGATATCAATATGGGCTGCCCGGACAAGAATGTCATGAAGCAGGGGGCCGGCGCCTCGCTCATGAAAAAGCCGGAACTCGCCCGCGAACTGATGCGCGCCGCCAAAGCCGGAGCGCCCACCCTCCCCCTTTCCGTAAAGACGCGTATCGGCGACACGAAAAATACTTTAAAAGAATGGCTGCCAGTTTTACTCGCCGAAGAACCGGCCAGCATCATCGTCCACGCCCGTACCCGCAAGGAAATGTCTAAGGTCCCGGCCCGCTGGGAAACGATTGCCGAAGCGGTTGATATCGCCAAAGGATCAGGCACGCTCATTATCGGCAATGGCGATGTCCTGACGCTCGAGGACGGCCGGGCCAAAGCCGCCGCCACCGGCGCCGATGGCATCATGATCGGCCGCGGCATCTTCGGCAACCCCTGGCTGTTTAATGAAACTGCCGCCTCCCCTTCCGTAGCCGAACGCCTCGGCGTCATGCTCGAGCATACAAGATTATTTATGGAGCTGTTAGGCGACGTCAAATCTTTCCATATCATGCGCAAGCATTACAAGGCTTATGCTAACGGCTTTGACGGCGCAAAGGAACTGCGCATCAAGCTCATGGCGACCGAGAGTGTCGCTGACGTGGAAGCAGCCGTCCAGGAATTCTTAGGCAAATAAAAAACCTCCGCTCGAATTATTTGAGGGAGGCGTAGAATATTACACCAGACGTACTAGTTTTTTTAGTTTTTTATTTTTTAACAATAGAAAGAACATAATCATGCAGATAAGCGCCCCGAGCGATGGTAAGTAAGAGACCATGATTGCCGAGC
>CAZFYY010000047.1:0-8957 GCA_964523425.1 uncultured Gammaproteobacteria bacterium | reverse complement strand
CAGCTAGAGAGCAAGCAGATCTGAAGGATAAAAAACCCCGCGATTTTTAGTTCGCGGGATGATTACTGAAAAATTAGAATGTCTGCGCCAGAGTAAGAAAGCCTGAGCCTCTTTGGTAGAGGGTATCATATCTTAACTCTAAAGCAAACCGGAAGTTTTTAATTGACATGTCCTTGTAGTATTCAAAGGTCATGCCATTATTATTCGGCACTTCACGTTGGTAGCCGAGAGAAAGGTTTCCAAATGCGCCGAATTTTCTACTCGCAATCATTTCATAACGTTCCAGGGAACCGCTCCTGATTCCATCTATTTTGAATCCCCAGTCTCCTTTGGTGGAGATTGGACCGAATCTCAGATAATGGAATGGCGGCACAACGAGATAGCTTGTGCCAACGATATAGTTTTCGTTGCAGAAGTAATTCTGGTTGATGTTGCCGAAACCGAACTGGGTTCTGAACCAGAAGTTCCGATTTTCTCGGTCGGAGTTCAGGAACGTGAAGTTTCCGAAATGCTTCAGGTTAGTGGTACCGCCCAATATCCAAGTGCGAGATAATTCACTACCGACTGCAATGAACATGCCCTGCGGATGATAAGAGATCCAGCCGTACCGTTCAGAAGCAAACTCAGAAAGATTACTATAGCCTTTTTCACTGACAAGACCGCCTTCGCCCGTGATATCTTTATAACTTAGTCGACCAATGAAATAATCGCGCGGTGCATTTACGGCCGACATGCCGCGACCGAGCTCAATGAAATAAGAAAGGTCCTTGCCGTCCTTATTTAAGGTGAGATCAACAAAATATTCATCAGTTTTTTCAAAGTCGCCCAACTTAATAAAGCAAGGAATCAAAGAAAAACCTTTTCCTAGACTTATTGGCGGCGCAGTTAAGCTGATGACATCATCAACTGGTTTTTTAGCAGCCGATAAATCCGTCCGGTGATCACCTTTAAATTTGATTCCGTCTTTTTCAATTATGAGACGTTGAGTAGAAACTCCTTGTAAGTCCGGATCGGACTGGAAGGTGGTTTCACTCTGTACTTTATATTGGCCGTAGCCACTGCCTTGCCAAGCCAGCATAAGCAATATTGCAAAAAAGCCATTGAGGATAGCTTTCATGAGGTATTCTCCTTATGTTATTTTTTTAAAAAGCGTTGATAGGTAATTATATCACAAATGCTATTAAAAGTCAATAGATAGTCAGCTCTCCTCCTTATTTACGACCGGCCCAAGAATACACAAATTTCCTAACAAAAAAGCGCCCTTTCGGACGCTTTTTCAATTAGTTAGACTACTTATCCTCTTCCATAGCCTTCATGCTCATGGCGTGCTTCTTGTGCAAAAGATCCTCGACAAGAACGGAACCGGCCGTCGCAACTGGAATAGAAAGCAAGGCGCCAACGACGCCACCGACCGAGAAACCAATCATGATAGCGACGATACTGACGATTGGATTAAGACCAACCGCTTTCTGCATGATCTTCGGCACGAGCAGATTATTCTCAACGATCTGGATGACGAAATAGAGAATTGCGGTAATCAAGCCGAGCGTCGGTGACTGGGTCGAGGCCAGGAAGACCGCTGGGATGGCGCCGAGCAAGGGACCGAGATACGGAATGAACTCAGTCAGACCGGCAATCAAGGCGAGGATGAGGGCGTACTTAACGCCAATGGCCAGGAGGCCGGCATAGGTCAGGATGAAGATGGCCAGACAGAGAATGAGCTGTCCTCGGAACCACAGTCCCATCTTCTGCTGCATGCGCTTAAAGACATCCATCACATAATCCTGCTTGTCAGCCGGCGTCAGCGACCAAATCGCCTTGCGGATAATGCTTTCCTGCACAACCATGTAGAAGGTAATGACCAGGACGACAACGAGCGAAAGGATACCGCCGAAGAAACCGAAGATCGTCGTGAAGACATTACCGGCGGCGGACTGGAGATTAGAAGCAGAGTTACCCACCGTGTTCTTAATGTTATCAAGCCAACCATGCGACGCGGTGTAATCGCGGAAGTTGGAAAGATAACTGTTAAAGCGCTCGATATAGTTTGGTAGATCGCTGACCAGCTGCGAGGACTGCTGAACGATCGGCGGGATGATGAGCAAAACGGCGCCAGCGAGCACGGCAAGCATCGCCAGATAGATCAGGGTGATACCGAGCGGACGGGGGATTTTGTATTTCTGCATCCAGTCGATCCAGGGATCAATGGCGCTGGAAAAGACGAGAGCGATGAAGAGGATCGCCAAAATGTCCTTGATGAGATAGGCGAAATATAAGAGAAGCAGCACGACGATAATACGGACGAGGCTAGCCGTCGTCAGAGTGATGCGCATTGATTGCCGTTCATTGCTCATAGGTTTGTATTAGCTTATTAGCGTCGGCTTAGCGGCCGGCGTAGGGGCGGCGCGGACCGTTGAAATCACGGCGCGGCGGACGGCTGCCGCCGCCAAAACCGCCGGCACCTTCGGCCTGCTTGCCTTTTTCTTCTTTCCAGAGTGGCTCGTTCTCAGCCAGGCCCTTCATCGTCAGGTTAACGCGGCCCATGTCGTCAATCTCCTTAATCTGCACGGTGACAGTGTCGCCGACGTTCAGGAAATCACTTGGCTTGCCGACGCGATACGGCGCCATCTCAGAAACATGCACCATGCCGTCGCGGCCAGGAGTCAGTTCGACAAACGCGCCGAAGTCGAGCATGCGGACGACGCGGCCGGTATAGGTTTCGCCCGCTTCGAAGTCGCGAACAATATTATTAATCCATTCCAGTGCGCGAGCAACGCCGGCGGCATCGCTGCCACAGACCATGACCAGGCCGGAATCTTCGATATCAATCGAGACGCCGCAGGCATCGATAATTTCATTGATAACTTTGCCGCCCGAACCGATAACTTCGCGAATTTTTTCCGGGTTGATCTGCAGGGTCGTGATGCGCGGCGCGTACTTAGAGAGTTCAGGGCGCGGCGCGGCGATGGCCGCATCCATGACAGAGAGAATCTGCTGGCGGGCGACGGCTGATTGCGTCAACGTCTTTTCGACGATGGCGCGATCGAGACCAATGGTCTTGGTATCAAGCTGGATGGCAGTGATGCCGTCCTTGGTACCGGTAATTTTAAAGTCCATGCCGCCTTCGCCGTCTTCGAGGTCCTGTAAGTCGGTCAGGACTTCCCAGCGGCTCATGTCCGGGACGGACGCGAGGCCCATGGCAATACCAGCGACCGCTTTCTTGATAGGCACACCGGCGTCAAATAGAGCGAGAGAAGAAGCGCAGGTCGAGGCCATCGAAGATGAACCGTTCGAACCGAGCGTTTCGCTAACGACACGAATAGTATAGGGGAATTCTTCACGGGAAGGCAGCATCGGCACAATCGCTTTCTCAGCGAGGGCGCCATGACCGATTTCACGGCGGCCCGGACCGCGGGACGGCTTGGCTTCACCGACAGAGTAAGAAGGGAAGTTGTAGTGGTGCATGTAGCGCTTCTTGCTTTCGCCTTCAAGACCTTCGAGCGACTGCTCATCCCCGGGAGCGCCGAGGGTAACAACCGACATAACCTGGGTTTCACCACGCGAGAACAAGCTAGCACCGTGATTGCGCGGCAACATCTCAACGTCCGCTAACAGCGTGCGGATCTCGTCGAGAGCGCGGCCGTCGACGCGACGTTTTTCATCCAAAATAGCGCGGGTGACTTCGGCTTCAACTGCTTTTTCAGCCAAGTCTTTCACAGCCGCGGAGCGATTGGCTTTTTCATAACCCTGCTCAGCGAGGTACGCATCGAGGCCTTCTTTGAGGGCGTTAACCGCAGCCTTACGTTCGCCCTTAGTGTAATAAACGGTATTAAAAAGGATGTTCTTAATGTTTCCAGCCAGCCAGGTTTCAGCAGCAGCAAAGCAAGCAGCCTTCACTTCATCAACTTTCTTTTCGTCAATCGCATTGATGACGGCGACCGGCTTCGGCTTGGCCGGAACGGCGGCTTTCATCTGGTTAATAAGATCGATAGCGGGCTGCATGGCCTTCTGTCCGGCCATAATCGCTTCAAGCATGACGGCTTCCGGAATTTCGTTAGCGCCAGCTTCGATCATGATAACGCGTTCGGCAGTACCAGCAACAATCAAATCAAGGTCATTGTCGGCGCGTTCCTTATAAGTCGGATTGATGAGCAGTTGGCCATTAGAGCGGCCGACACGAACGCCGGCGATCGGTCCCTTCCAGTCAACACCGGAAATGGACAAGGCAGCCGAGGCAGCAACTAAGGCGACGACGTCGTAATCGTTTTCCTGGTCAACCGACAAAACAGTCGTAACAACCTGGACATCCTTGCGGGAAGACTGGTTGAAGAGCGGACGCACCGAGCGGTCAATCATGCGACCAGTCAGGATGGCGTCGTCAGAAGGACGGCCTTCGCGCTTGATCCAGCGTGAGCCCTTGATGATGCCGGCGGCATACAAGCGCTCTTCGAATTCGACCATCAACGGAAAAAACTCGATGCCATCGCGTTCGTACTTCGATTCAACGACAGTAGCGAGCACGACGGTTTCCCCGTACTGGACGAGGACGGCAGCATCAGCCTGCAAAGCGAGACGGCCCGTCTTAAACGTCAGCGGACGTCCCTGCCAATCGCAGGAAAAAACCTGTTCTTGTGACATATGTTTCTGGTCTGCCCGACAAACGGGAGAACTATGGAAAATACCACAGTGCTAGGTGTTTGGCGGACAAACGATATTAATTAATAAATTAATGAATTAACCAATTAACAAATTAATTTCTTAATTCGTTAATTAGTTAACTTGTTAATTCTACTTGCTTCTTCCGGAACCGCTTGTACCGATGAGGAAACGGCGACTCTCGCTTAAGTTGGTAAAATCATCAGCTTCTTCGATGAGGCGGCTCGAAGTGGTCTGGCGGAAAGCCATCACTTCAACAAGACAGCCTTTTGTGCTCTGCAAATACGCGACGAGCGGCAGATAATCGCCGTCGCCGGTCACGAGGACGATAACGTCGAGCTTTTCGGAAAGCTTGATGGCGTCGACAGCGATGCCGACATCCCAGTCGCCTTTCTTCGCACCGCCAGCGAACACCTGCAAGTCTTTAATGATAACCTGAAAGCCCTGCTGGCTGAGCGCTTCAAAAAAATTGTTCTCTTCCTCGTTCTCGGCGCGGATAACATAAGCGATGGCGCGGATGAGTTTGCGGCCGGCGACAGCTTCTTTAAGAACTTCCTTAAAATTCACCCGGCGCTTATACAGATTCTTAGCCGAATGATACATGTTGGAGACGTCGATGAGGACGCCTACCCTTTGGTCTTTGTGTTTGTTCATAGTCTCTTACGAAAGAAAGCGGGACAGGCCCGCTTTCCGTATATTAAGCTTCTTTAGCGGCGCTCTCGAGCTCTTCGTCTGGGGACTGGTCACCCATGATTTCAGCTTCGATGCGCTTGCGCTCTTCCTCTTCCTCGATCATTTTCTTGGCGATGCGGAGCTTGAGCTTGACGGCCAAGTCCATGAAAGCCTTTTCGTCCTCGCGCTGCAAGTATTTCAGCAAACGGCGGCGTTCGCCAACTTTGCGCAAAAGACCGCGACGGGAAGAATGGTCCTGCTTGTGCATTTTCAAGTGGTCGGTGAGCTGCGTGATTTCCTCGGAGAGGATCGCAATCTGCACCTGCGGGGAACCGGTGTCGGTGTCATGCACCTTGAAACGGTTAATAACCCGCTGCTTTGTCTTCTTATCCAACATAATCGTAGATTCACCCTAACCGAGAAAAGTCTGATAAAGGCTTTACCAAGTAAGGGAAGCGCTAATTAATTAAATAATTAACTTTTTAATGAATGAAAGAATTAAATTTGTTAATTAATCCATTCATTAATTTGTTAATTTATATGACTATTGTACTACAAATTGAAATAAAAATCAATACGTCGTATAATATTGCCATGCCTGCCACTTCCCCTGCTAAAATCACCCCTCTGGACCGCGCCATCACCGATTTTCTCGAGTATCTCGAGGTGGAACGGGGGCTGTCTAAGCTCACCCTGCGTAATTACGGCTTTTTCCTGAAACGCTTTGCCATATTTGCCCGCGAACGAGGCGTCAGCCGCCCGGAAGCGATCTCCAAGCTCATCGTCCACCAGTTCCGCCTCCATATTAACCGCCTGCCGGATCGAAGCGGTCAGGGCGAGCTCAAGAAAAATACCCAGAACTACCACTTGATTGCCCTGCGGACCTTTCTTAAGTATCTGGTAAAAAATGATGTTAAGACGCTTGAACCGGAAAAAATTGAATTAACCAAGCAAGCGCCGCGCCAAGTGGAATTCCTTGAAGGCAAAGATCTGGAACGCATCCTCGACGCTCCCTTTCAAGCAAAAGGCGAAGGCGACCTCTCGGCCGTCCGCGACAAGGCACTTCTGGAAACACTTTTTTCAACCGGCCTGCGTGTCAGCGAACTCTCAAACCTCAAAGTCGACGATATTAATCTGGCAAAGCCGGAATTTACCGTCCGCGGGAAGGGCAGCAAGCTCCGCCTCGTTTTCCTCTCGGACAACGCCCGCTACTGGCTGAAAAAGTATCTCGAACAACGCAGCGATCCCAACCCCTATATCTTCGCCAACGTCAGCCGCGCCGGCGCCTCAGCCGATAAACCGCTGACGCCCCGCTCGATCGAGCGTCTGGTCGCCTTTTACGCCCGCCAAGCCGGCATCATGAAAAAAGTCACGCCTCATACCCTGCGCCACAGCTATGCCACCGACCTTCTCATCAACGGCGCGGATATCAGAAGCGTCCAGGCAATGCTCGGCCATGCCTCAATTACGACCACTCAGGTCTATACCCATATTACCGATAACCAGCTGCGCGACGTGTACCAGGCCTTCCATGGCCGCCGACGAGCGAAGAAATAAAAGGGCAAAAGATTGACAAAGACGGCCTTTATTGATATTTTTAGCTAGTACTCGCGGAAACTTCTGGTCCTTGTAGTTCAATGGATAGAACGAGAGACTTCTAATCTCTTAATGTAGGTTCGATTCCTACCAGGGACACAAGGATGGATTCGACCGGCTATTTAGCGGTCTTCCTCCGGAGACATAAAGCATTGTCGTATGTCTTTGTTCATTATCATCGTAATGCTGCTCCTTCTCTTGGTCGTATTTGTTTTCAGCGCCGGACAATTCTTTAATGTTCTCATCCGCGGACAGGCGCCGCTCATTTCCACAAGCCGTCGGGTAATTGCGGCAATCCTACAGGAAGTTACGGTTCGGGAAGGCAAGGTCTTTTATGAACTCGGCGCGGGCAAGACTCGAATATTGCGCGCTTTGGCGAAACGATATCCGCGGGCGAAATATGTCGGAGTGGAATTTGCCTGGTTCCCGTATCTTTGGTCACGGGCTGTAAACTGGTTAACGGGCCACGCTATCGAAATGCGCCGACAGAATCTGTTTAAAGCAGACATCAGCCAGGCCGACTATATATATTGTTACCTCTTGCCGGATATGATGAGGCCGCTCCAAGAAAAACTGCAACGCGAGGGCAAGTCAGGAGCAACGCTCATTAGCCTCGTTTTTCAGTTGAAGGCGAATCCCTATAAAACGGTTATTGTCAGTCCGCGCCAGACGCTGTACTTTTACAAGATAATACGGTAGAAACAGATAACCAGGAAATGACTTGGTCGTTTCCTGATGCGATGTTTTTACATGGTGACTATAGTTTAATGGTAGAACAGCGGGTTGTGGTCCCGTTAGCGAGGGTTCGATTCCCTCTAGCCACCCAGGCAGAAAACGCCCCTTTTACGGGGTGTTTTTGTATTTTAGAGAGCCTCCGCAGAATTTCCATTTTTTGTCGTTTCGGGATTGTGACCGTATTGTGACCGATTAGGAGTATTCGTAGGTTCAAGCGTTTCAATAGCTTGTCGCATGACTGCCGTATTCGTATGAACATATCGCATGGTCGTTTTAATATCAGCATGACCCAAGAGTTCTTTAACTACCATAACGCTTTGGTTATTCTCACCGAGTCGTGATGCGAAGGTATGACGTAATTTGTGCCAGCTGACATATCGTATTCCTGCCTGGTCGCAAACCTCTCGGAGTCTTCGTGCACAATAATAATTCTGAAGGGGCTTGCCATTCTTGTCGCAAAAAACGTATTTACTAGTTCTTTCCCTTGCCTGAAGCATTTCTATTACGTCAGAGGTTAGCGGAATAGATCGTGGCTTATTGTTCTTCGGAGTAGATTCCATATTTCTTGCCATTGTCTCAATGACCGTTAGCATTTTTTGCTCATAATCAATGTTGTCCCACTTCAAGCCAGCTATCTCTCCGAACCGCAAACCCGTCCGCAGGGCCAGTAGAATCATATCCCTCCATTGACCCTGGGCCGTCCGTAATATCAATTCGCTTTCTTCTATGCTGAGGTAATCAAACTTCTGTGGTGGGACTTTCATTTGCTTGATTTTTGGAATTGCTCCCAGTTCATCCCATTCAACAGCTGTTTTAAGGCACTTGCTGAGAATGGAAATATAATTATTTATGGTCTTTGGCGAGAGCCTGCGATTCAAAAGACTCATCTTGTATTCCTCAATGCTCACACTGCTAATCTGGTCCAGCTTCTTCTTGCCGAAGAAAGGAATGAGAGAAGACATAAGGATTGATTTGCGATTACTCGCCTCCGACGGCTTAATATTCGCTCGAACATACAAATTAAGCCATTTAACAGCGAATTCACTAAATAATGGGACTTGAATAGTCTTTTCAGGCTTCTCTTTAATCGGCTCACCACGGGCAATTTTGAGCCTTAAGAATGACTCATATTCTTTCGCTCCGCTCAACGTATTAATGGGGCTGGGAAGACGATGACGTTCCGCCTTGAATGTAAAATCAATCCAAAATTTATTTCCTCTTTTTTTCACGCTCATATTTTTTTTCGAACAGGCTCAATGCAAATCTTAGACAAGTATTCATTAATGCCTTCTTTCGTA
>CAZFYY010000046.1:0-9190 GCA_964523425.1 uncultured Gammaproteobacteria bacterium | reverse complement strand
ACTTTGTTCGGATCGATGCCCGCCAAAGAAGTTTCAACGATTACATTATCTTCGTCTTCGTACACGTCGACGGCCGGCATGAAGGCATTGGTATCGCGCAGCGTGGGCAGCATGCTGCCGAAAGCCTTATCCATGTCTTCGAACGGTTCGAAGAACGGCGCCCATTTGATGAGTGATGTCATATGGTTAGCTTAGTTTATAAACAGCCACGCGGGCTGGGATTAATACTTTTTCGTTGAGAAGATAACCGCCCTTGAGCTCTTCGGCGACGAGACCGTCGCTTTTCTTATCGTCTGTCTCGCGGTTTTCCACTGCTTCCATGGTGGCAGGATCAAAGGGTAGCCCGGCGGTTTGGACTTCTTTTACGCCGGCGTCTTCCAGGGCTTTTTTGAACTGGGCGATGACATAGGTAATGCCGGAGAGCCATTGATTGCTGCTTTCCTCGCCGCCGTGCTTCATGGAAAGCTTCAGGTTGTCGTAAATCGGTAGCATTTCGAGGATGAGAGCCTGGTTAGCGTAAAGAATTGAATCACGGCGGTCCTTAGCGGTCTGTTTGAGCAGATTCTGGTAATCGGCTAATGCCAGCTTGTATTTGTGTTCGAAGTCTTCGGCCGGCGGCTGATTTTCCTCGGCGGCTGAGGTCTCGCTGCCCTCTGGCATATCAGCCGGCAGCTCGTCGTTCAGGTCGTGGTTATCTGTTTGTTGCATAGTGTTTAATTCGGTAATGAAGTCTTGGCCGTCAGGCGCTTGATGAGAAAATCGAGTCGCGAGAGGTTCTTGGCATAATCCATGCGCACCGGTCCCAGAATTCCGATTAGTCCAATCGAATCTGTTCCACGATACCGGCTCAGGACAGCGCCGGAGAAAGCACCGAAGGGACTGGCGCGGCCGAGCGCGATGCGCGGCTCGAATTCGGTATTGTCAAAAATCTCACCGACGATTTCATCGACCCGGTCGATGATAGCTGACATGTCATAGACTAGATTGGGCTGGTTAAATTCGGGTTGCTGCAGAAGATTGGAAAGACCGGTGTAGTAGACATGATACTTATGGAAGGCCCAGACTACGGCCAGTCCGGAGAGCTGTGCCAAATTCTTGGCTGTCTGCCGGGCTTCCGCTTCGCTAAAACAATCGCTCAAAAGGGCTTCCTCGCGCTTAGGTAACGGACCGGCGGCAGAATCGGCCGTATGCAGCAAATAGGCCTTCTCGGTCGGGATGCGGCCGGCGGAGGTATAGGGCTGAGCAATCCAGCCTTCTGCCTCTAATTCGGCCATTTCGTTACGAACCGTGGCCGGACTGAAGGGCAGATCGTGCTTTTCTACCATTGAATTCGACGCCACTGGTTGACCGCTGGCGATGAAGTCATTGATAATTATGTCTAAAATTAGCCTTTTTCTTTCATTCATATTGGTATAGCTTCATTTTATCAAAATTAGCAGTCAGGTGTCAAGAGTGCTAATTAGCACATTTGACATGCATGCACAAAACGCTTTAAGATAAGTAATCTTCGAAAATTAACAACTGAATATGAACAGAAAACAAAACATTATAAATGGCATAGAAATACTCCTTGCCCTGACTCTTTTAGGATGTGGCATCGTCTATCCTGATTCTCTTTGGCTAGTAGCAGGTTTGCTTACAATCGCCTACTTCACCCGAGTGTATAAAGGCAGAAAAAACCTCGAGTACAGCCAATTTCTTGAAGCGGTCCTTTTGCGTAGAACCGGCAGTCATGATGCCGTCTATCAATACTTAAAGAAAATCGATAAAAAGATTAAGAAGAACTTTTCATTCTACCGGGAGCTTCTTGAGCCGATGTATATCAGGGATTTTCTCTCGGAATCGTATAATTGTAATAAGATCATAGCTATCGCCAAAATAGCCAGAAGCATAGAGAATGATACGATATTAGGCTATCAGGGTAAGAGGGTTGCGCGTTCGCACTTACCAGTATTGGCGATTACATTAGTCGAGAGGCATGGATAAAAGAATACTATCACGGCCCTAATGACCTTGAGATTAAAGTGGCTGATAGACAAATGAAAGCGGTTTCCTATATCCTTTTCATAATAAATAATAAACCCCGACCCAATGCCTGGCTCGAGTTCGCTGACCGAGAAAATGAAAGATATCGAAGAGCGGAGGACTACAAGAATAAAACCGGCCAAGAGCTAGCCAAAACCCTTAATGAGGCTTTGGAAAAATAGATTTTCAAATCTCAAGATGTTAAAACGCAGAATACCTCTGCGTTTTTTTTATTTTATACCTCTATTATAAAAAAACCGCCCCCTATTGCTAGTTGGCGGATTGCATGAAAATATCTTAGAGCTTGTATATAAGCTCTTTTTGCTTAGGAGTAACCGGGAAATTGAGACGCACGATAGCAGATGCGATTTCAAATTCCCCTGTACTAACTGAATGATTCTTAAGAACTTTTACAACTACCGCACGGACGGGATCGGCTAAGCGGTCCAGCGTATCATGAATGATTTTATCAATCGATACGTCGTGGCGGTTGTTATAGCGATGCGGTTGAAATACGTTTGCTAAGTCCTTTTCAAAATACTCTAAGCTAATGACAGCTTCGGGCGTTTGTCCTTCTTCCTGATTTTCTTCCAAGTCATCTAGCTCTGTTGGATCAACCGATTCATCGCTCAGGAAGGTAAGCGTTTGAACTGCTTCGGTGTAGTAATGATTTTTTCGCAGCACATCAAAAATCGCTAATAGAATTCTGTCTTTCCTCTTAAAGCGATCCCGGTAGTCAAGCATGAGGTCGAATATAATTTTTGGCGAAGGCTTATCGCTGCCAACCAGCTCATTCATGATATGAATCGCTCTTACTTTTGTCATGACCGAAGTTGATTTGCTTTCGACGGCGAGGCGCAAGGCGTCAAAGTCAAAAGCAACCAAACCCCGTTCTTGACTTAAGTCAGTGAAATATCCCAGCGAACGGAACAGTACTTCCACAAACAGGTCGTCATCAACGTTTTTGCGTAAAAGATTACTAGCCGCTTCGGAAAATGTTCTTTTGAGACGCGGAGTTTCCAATTCCCTTACGGCCCGCAGAGTATCAAATACCGCATCTTCTGATCCTTCACGCGAGTTTGTTCGCGTAAAGCTCATCTGGTGCGTGACTTCGAGATTGTACATCTTTTTGTCTTTGTCGAGAGCAGGTATATGATTTATATACATCAGAAAGAGGAGGTATTCCTCTAGCTCTTCGGCAGTTAAAGAAAAAAGAAAGCTTTGCGTTTTCTCGTTTTTTTGCTTTTCAATAATAGCCTCGGCTATTAGTGGGTTTTGTGAATACTTTTTGTTCACTATTGTCTCCTTTTCCTTGTGTGCGCAAGGTTAAATTATTCAATGTAATACGTATGAAGCTAAGAATATTATTGCCAAATCCAATTTGTAGTTCCGTACTTCAGGAGTCTGAAGTAATTATAGAATGTTCCGTTGTTTAGGCAGAAATAGCAAAAAGTCTGATAATGACTGAAATAGCTATAGTCACCGGTGAATATCAGGAAATCGTTGATAGCGCGTACTCCCGTTATCGAGTAGGTGTTGAGTATTCCTGCTCCGGTCAGTGAATTGGTATTCGGTAGAACGGTACATATTCCCGCTTTGAGCAGAACAAAGCTGTAACTGTCCGAAGTGCCAAAACCGTGCGCCAGGCTGCTTTGGATCATTAGTATGTTCGTTTCCTTGTAGGTTCCAACCAAGACAACAGGTCTTGTGCTGCCTGGTCCGTGAGCCTCTAAATACGTATACCGCTTCACTTCCTGATTATTATAGGAAAGAATCAGAAAACCGTAATTTGGGAAGACTCCCCAGGTGGTATCGCGGAGGGAAAATCCTTCAGGTAGTTCAGTATGCTGCAGCGAATCCATGGTGATTGCCACACTTGCTTCCCACAGGCTAATAACCTGTGTCGTATCGGGTTTGTCGCATGACAGTGACTGACTGACGGTCGTGCTCGTAAGCGTTGACTCGCAGCCGGCTATGAGCATGAACAGAAATAGGGCTAATGTAATAAGCTTTTTCAAGCTATCTCCTTGTTTAAATTGTTAATGAATAGCTATACTTAATCACATTATTGCGAAATTGTCAATTAGACGAACCGCTGGGGCGGCTAAAGTACCACTGCATAAATTCTCGAGCGATGGGGGTCGCTACCGAGCTTCCCTCTTTCCCCTCTTCCAGAAGGATAGTAATGACAATTTGCGGATTTTCATATGGCGCGAAACCGGTAAACCAGGCATGGGGGGCTTTTTTGGTTGACCACTGGGCCGTTCCGGTTTTGCCGGCCGATGTTACCGAAAGCGAAGAAAGGCTGCGCGCGCTTCCAGCCGTGACCGTTTGGCGCATGCCCTGGCGGACAATTTCGATGTTCGACGGATCAACTAGGTCCTTAGCGATAATCTCTGGCTCAATATGGCGCACCAAGGCTCCGTTAGAATCAGTGATATCGGTTACTAGGTGGGGCTTGTACATCGTTCCGCCATTGGCAAAATAGGCGGTGTAGGCGGCAATTTGCAAAGGCGTTGTGATGAGATCGCCCTGGCCGATGGCGACGTGGTAGGTGTCACCGATATACCAGGCTTCCTTTTTCGTTTCTTCTTTCCATGATTTACTCGGCACAAAGCCTTTGGCTTCATTAGGCAGGTCAATACCCAGCTTAGTGCCAAGTAAAAATTTCTTAAAATAGGTTACCATGCGGTCAATGCCTAGACCGGTAAAATCTGCATACCCTCCGCCTACATAATAGAAAAAAGTATTAACGGACTCGGCAATTGCCTTACGTACATCCGTCATGCCGTGTCCGCCGCCTTTCCAATCGGGAAACGACCATTGTCCAACGCGCAGCCCACCGGTGCTCAAGAACGCCGTATCGGCTGAAATAACATGCTCCTGCAGGGCGGCAGCTGCTACGACCGGTTTAATCGTCGAGCCGGAAGGGTACTCGCCGCTGACCGCGCGATTAAAAAGCGGTTTGGAAGGCGCCTCTTCCAGCGCGCTATATTCTTCTTGGGTAATGCCACGAGCGAAGACATTGTTATCAAAGGAAGGCAAACTGACGAGCGAGATAACTTCGCCGTTGTTCGGATTCATGACAATGGCGGCGCCTCGATCAAGACCCAACTTTTTTAACTCAACCGCCATCAGCTCTTCGAGTTTCTTCTGTGCCTCAGCGTCAATGGCCAGCCGAAGGTTATGACCCGGAACCGGCGGCGTTTCGCCGACAATATTTTTTTCTTTGCCGAGGGCATCGACTTCAATTTGTTTGACGCCCGGCGTTCCTCGCAGCTCATCCTGCCAGGTCTTTTCCAGTCCGGTCTTCCCGATATAATCGATGCGACTATAGTTGTCAGCGGCTGCGGCGAACTCATTCTCGCTTATTTTTCCCGTATAGCCAAGGAAGTGAGAAAATGACAGGCTGGGCAGCGAGTAATTGCGCCGATTTTTGCTCGACAAAACTATGCCAGGCATCGAGAATGATTCCAAATACACCTTAAGCGCTGTTTCGTACGCTAGGTTATCGGCAATGAACAATGGCTGATAATATTCGAGCTGTGAAGGCTTGAGACTATTCAGAGCATCCTTGGTTTCCGTCGCGTTAACGCGCGGCGAAAGGGCAGCCAGACGATCGATAAGAGCATCGCGCTGCGCCTGATCCTTAGGCAGGTCGGAGGGTACGCAGTAGAGCAGGAAGTTTGCGACGTTATGAACCAAGGCGACGCCGTTGCGATCGCTTATAATCCCCCGGCCCGGTTCAAGGCGTTCGAGGCGCAAGCGATTTCCGTTTGCTATATCGCCGTAATACGCCCCTTTGACAATTTGCAGCCAGCCGAGTCGAGCCAGTAAAATTGCCAACAGGATACCAAAGCCCCAGCGCACGGTCTTGATAAAACCGTTATCAAGCGTTGTCCCAATTGTTTCTTCTCCCCGTCCGGCCGGTGTAAACGCTTCCTCGACCCAGTCACGGCGGAATTTACCCTGAAAATTGCCATACTTAAGACGGCCTTCCTGGATAACAAAGGGATCGCTGGGGTGTATGCTGTTGCGCGGTTTTTTTACAATCATCATAGGGCGCGGGAACGGCCACTTAGGAAGCCGGGATGAAGCTGACGAGTAACGCTGTTGGAAACATAGAAGACGGCTAAGGCTAAGGCAATGTTATAAAGCAAGCCGACTGCTTCGCCGCCCAAGGCGCTGCCCCAGGATACAATGGGGACATCAGTCGAGACATAGCCGCCCGCTAACAGAACGAGGTCACAACTCAAAATTGCCGCTGCCGTTACGACGCTAATTGAATAAAGAGAACGGTTAGTCATGACTTTTTGGAAAAGCAAGGTGGCAACAGACAAGGCGGCTAACAAGGAGAACATATGCCAGCCAAAGCCAGCAAATGAAAAAGCCTCGAGCAAGAAGCCGGCCCCCATTGCCCACCAGGCGGCCTGACGAATATCGCCGAGCAGGTAGATAAAAATAATGGCAATAACGACCAGATGGAGGTGATGCAGACCGAAGGGCAGCGAAGTTACAAAAGCCACGTCAATGAGAACAATGGCGAGGAGTAAGAGGATGTAGCCGAGAAGACGCGGATACATATTATTTAATAATTGAAACGACGTTTAAGTTGTCGAAATCAGCTAATGGTTCAATGATGGCATGTTGCCACAGTTCGTTACCCTCGGAAACAATACGTGTCACGCGTCCGACAAGCAAGCCGGCCGGCATGCCGCTTTCCAGTCCGGCGCTTATCATAATTTGTCCTTCGGTAACCTTTTTATTTTGTGGAATGAAATCGGCCTTAACTGTCAGGTTCAAATCACTTTGGATAACGCCGGCTGTCCCGGGCTCGCCTTGCAAACTGACAGCCACGCGGCAATCCGTATCGAAGAGCAGGCAGGCTTCGGCGGCATGTTCCTCGACGGCCGTAATTTTTCCGAGCAGCGAACCCTGTCCGTCGACAATCGCTTGTCCAACCACAACGCCATCTTTCGAACCGCGATTGAGCGTTAGGGAGGCATGCTGTCGCCAGCTGTCCCCTACTCGGCCGCGCGAAGTAACGGCGGCAATTACATAAGATAGTCCGGTCGCATCAAAGAAGTTGAGGCGCTGCCGTAATGTGGCATTTTCCTGTTCTAGCTGACTAAGACGAATGTTATCGGCTAACAAGCGGCGGTTTTCCGCCTGGCTTTGCTGTAATTGCTGGGTCAAATCGCCGACGCTCAGCCCGTCCGTTGATTCGCGCGCAAAGAGTCCGCCGGCGCGGTATGCCACCCGGGCGACTGGCGCGAGCGCCCGTTCAAGAAGTGATAAGATAGGACGAAGCGCCCCGAAACGGCCGAGGATAGCTAATGCCAGGATGATTACGGCCGCCGCAGCGACCGTAACAAGGGAATTTCGTTTTTGCATAGCGGAAAGGACTGGTCCGCCCGGATTTAAAGTTCCCGGGTACTAGGAGCAACAACCTTGTCGAGCAGGGCGTTATCAGCCAAGAGGAGGCCCGTGCCGCGCACAACCGCCGTTAGAGGATCATCAGCTGCCCGGACGGAGATTTTGGTTGCCTGGGAGATTTCCTGATCAAGACCGCGCAGGAGGGCTCCTCCTCCAGTCAGAACTATGCCGTGTTCATAAATATCGGCCACAAGCTCCGGCGGCGTGGTTTCGAGGATTAATTTTATGTTGTCGATAATCTGATGAATGGTACGGGCGATCGCCTCGCGCACCTGACTGTCAGTAATGCGCATTTCTTTTGGTAGGCCGTTCATAAGATCGCGTCCTCGCACCATCATCTCGAGTGATTCCTTAAGCGGAGCTGCTGAACCGATGCGAATCTTAATTTCTTCGGCTAACTGTTCGCCGATGAGCAAGTTAAATTCTTCACGGATATATTGAATGATTTCATGATTCAGGAAATTCCCGCCAAGGCGCAAATTTTTCCAATTAACTACGCCACCGAGCGAAATAACGGCAATCTCTGTTGTTCCGCCGCCAAGATCGACAACCAGCGTGGCGGTCGCTTCGGTAACCGGCAGACGGGCGCCAATCGCCGCGGCCATAGGCGCTTCAACGAGATAGACCTGGCGGGCGCCGGCAAACTTAGCGGCGTCTTCAACTGCTTTTTTCTCTACCTCGGTAACGTCGAGCGGAATTCCGATAACGACGCGCGGGCGTGGTGACAAGGCAAACTGTTCGGTGTGCGCCTTATCGATAAAATACTTCAGCATTTTTTCGGTGACTTCGAAGTCGGAGACAACCCCGTCGACGAGCGGCTTAATAACCTGAATATGGGCTGGTGTCTTGCCGAGCATGCGCTTAGCTTCTTCGCCGACGGCCAGAATCTCTTCCGTACGCATGTTGACGGCGACGATCGATGGTTCGTTAATCAAAATTCCCTTGTCTGGCGTATAGACGAGGGTGTTGGCGGTGCCAAGGTCGATGCCGAGGTCTTTGCTGAATTTTCCGAAGAATTTGTTGAACATGGATAGTTATGAAAAAGAGGCTGGTGAAATTTCGTTAAGCGGAACGATACGCGCATCGGCCGAAGAACGCTTCTTTAATTCGGCACCGCCTGCAGCCAGCGACTTGTCGCTAACAACCAACCGGTATGGGCAGCCGATTAGATCGGCGTCAGCAAACTTTTGTCCGCTGCTCGCTTCGGCGCGGTCATCAAAGAGCACTTCCACCCCGGCTGCGGTTAGGGACCTGTACAGTGTTTCCGCCTCTTCTTTAACGGCAGGATCAGCCGATTTAAGAGCTAAAAGATGAACCTTAAACGGCGCAATCGCTTCTGGCCACACTATACCCCACTCATCGGACATGACTTCAGTAACGGTTCCCATCAGACGGGCTGGACCGATGCCATACGAACCCATAATAACCGGATGTTTTTCACCGGTTTCATCGGTAAAGGATAGGCCGAGCGCGGCCGAAAAACGAGTGTCTAAATTGAAAATATTGCCCACCTCCGCTGCTTTTTCTTCGGTCAGTTCCGCGGCAGCGAGACCGAGCTCGGCGAGGATTTCGGGGGTATTAACCTCTTTGTTAATTGCAATTTTTTTCGCCTTACTGACATAAATCGTGTCTTCTCCGGCGTCAGTTAACGTCTGAAATTCATGGGAGAACTTAGCAAAAACTCCGCCTGACGCGAAAGTCAAATACGTAATATCGCCTAGGCCGAGAC
>CAZFYY010000045.1:0-9645 GCA_964523425.1 uncultured Gammaproteobacteria bacterium | reverse complement strand
GAGTACGGTAGCGCGGGATCGGGTCGGGTTCAGGAAGACGATATTGTTTACGAAGGCATAGATGGAGTTGAAGATAAAAAAAATCGGAGTCATTAAGGACTCCGATTGGGATTAATTCGAAATCTAAATTGCTTGAGAAGATTTTTTTAAAGTGCTCTTTTCGTCGGCGATGTATCTGTTCAACTCAGGACAAAAAGAAAATAAAGTACTTGATTTCTGGATGGTGGCCATATCTTTTTCTATCATTTCTATATACCTTGCCCAATCCTCTATTCGTGACTTCTCTTTCTTTAAGAAGTCGACGAAATATTTGTCGGCTTGTCCAATGCGCTTCCCGTCTCTCATATTGGTAAGAATCCTGAAGAAGAGTTTGAGGTCATTAGCTTCTTTTGCCTTTTCTAGTAGGAGGTCATCAGCGCGTTTGCGAATTTCCATAGGAATTGGCTCTTCTTTATCATCGAGAGAATAAGGAAAGAGAGTATTTTCTTCAGAAAAACTGATATGCTTATTCATGAACTCAATAATTAGAAAGGGATCAACCATGCTGTCAGTAACGCCTTTGATCTGTTTAAGTCGCTGTTCTCTTTCTTTCAGGAAGAAATCGGGAAAGTATACTTTATATTCTCTGAAAGAAGTGAAGGGTCGGCGAGGAAAAAGAACATCCATTTCTTGATAGAGGAACAAATACTTCAATTTGAACTGATTTAGTTCCTCTAGTGTTTTAAGAAATCCTACCTCAGTAGCCAATACGCAATTTAATTGATCCTTCAACATTCGAAGGGTGCCATTGGCGTAGCGGCTGGCTATCTGGTCGTATTCTTCTTCGGGTATTTCTTTACGCAAATTTTTGAGATAACGGCAGATATAGGCTAACTCCAGCGGGTCATAAGCGCGACTGGCTTTTATTTGAGTTCTTTCGCTTATAAGGATATTCTTGGGCTGTCTTTTGTATATTATTACTATAATGGTTATGAGCCCTATAATACCTATTATTGTGAATAGTGTTGTCATGCTCTGTCCTTTCTTGGCAGGGTTTTATTATTGAAATATTGTTAAATAACTTGATTTTCTATATTAACATTAATTATATATTTTGTCAATATTAGGCCTATATTTGGGCTAGCTCTGGCATTTTTTGGCTTTTTCTGCTATCGTGTCCAAGTAGACTAATAGCCTAAATCTCGCTATGGCCGAAGAAGTAATCGTCCGTTTCGACAACGTCACTTTCGAATACATGGAAAAAAAGCCCGTCCTGGACGCGGCTTCTTTCAGCCTGCGCAAGGGCGCGAAAGTGACGCTCATGGGCCAGAACGGGGCGGGCAAGAGTACGATTTTTAATCTCATCACTGGCACGCTGAAGCCGAAGCGGGGAACTATCTCGATTACCAACGGCGCAACGATCGGTACGGCCAAGCAGGTCATGGACCGCGAGTATTATGATCTGAGCGTCGAGCAGTACTTCGGCAAGGCTTTCGAAGTCCAGCCCTCTAATTTCCCTAGTAAGATTGCCAAGGCCCTAGAGGCCGTTAACCTCGATATTCCGGTTGACCGCAAGGTCGGCGAGATGTCCGGCGGTCAGCAGGCCCGCTTGCTTCTCGCCTTCGCTCTCATCCAGAGCCCCGATATTCTCCTGCTCGACGAGCCGACGAATAATCTCGACCAGGCTGGCATCGACCATCTCATTGAATTTTTAATCATGTACCAGAAAACGGTTATCGTCATCTCCCACGATGCCGACTTCCTTAACTGCTTCACTGAAGGCGTTATCTATCTCGACGTCTTCACGCACCAAACGGAAATCTATGTCGGCGACTATTATTCCGTCGTTGAAGAGATCGCCAAGCGCGTCGAACGTGAACGCATGAAAAATGCCCAGCTCGAAAAGACTATCCAGGACCGCAAGGAAAAAGTAAACTTCTTCGCCAATAAGGGAGGAAAGATGCGCAAGCTTGCTAAAAAGCTCAAGGACGAAACGATCGAACTGGAAGAGAACAAGGTGGATGTCCGTAAGGAAGACAAGACCATTCGGCCTTTCGAGATCCCGGCGCAGGAAATCGTCGGCGACATCGTCACGATCGATTCGATCAAGGTCATTAAGAACCATGCGCCGGAGATCAAGCCGGTTAATAAAATTTTACGTCAGCGCAGCCGTCTCTTAGTCTCGGGACCGAACGGAATGGGCAAGAGCACCTTCCTGCGTTCATTGGCGAGCGGCGACCATGAGGGCGCGCGCATTATGGAAAAGGTAAAAGTCGGCTATTACAGCCAGGATTTCTCGACGCTTAATTTCGAGGAAACGGTTTTCGATTCTTTGAAAGGTGTGATGGGAGACGGGCTTGATCTGCAGGAAGTCCGTTCGATCGCGGCCGGTTTCCTTATCACCGGTGACTTGATGGGCCATACGGTCGCTGCCTTGTCTGAAGGCCAGAAAGGCCTCTTGTCTTTCGCGCGCCTGGCGATCATGAAGCCGGGATTGCTTATTCTCGACGAGCCGACCAACCATATCAACTTCCGCCATATTCCGGTCATCGCCGAAGCGATCAATGATTACGAAGGCTGCCTTATCCTTGTCAGCCATATGGCCGAGTTCGTGCGCGATATCAAGATTAATGATGAATTAGATCTGGGGAAGCTGTAATCCAGCCTTATACAGGCATGCAATAAAAACTCTCTGAAGTGATTCAGGGAGTTTTTTGACGGCTTCAGCAGAGCGTCTTGCAAATTCCTTTTGGAAATGCTGTAATCAAACCAGTTCATAAAAAATCTTTTTAACCAAACCACACATTTTCGGGAGGAACATGGAAATGAATATAATACATTTTAGCGATGAGGCGGATCGCCTGCGTTGCGAACGTTCAGCGGCCGGAGAGGCCGTCGAGAAAAGGCTCGGCTGGCTGCATGGCATCATAGAGTTCTGTCTCGCTTTGCTGGCAGGAGCGATGCTGCTTGGAATCCTCTCGGCCCTTGGAATGCCGGCTAGTCATTGGTTTCTCAACGTCATCTTTTTCCTTATCCTGAGCATGGCATGCTGGACAACAGCGCAAGGTCCTCGGCTGACAAAACTGACAAAAAAAATAGCGCTAGGGATGTTTGGCGGATACATCAATCGTCCGCTTGCCCGCTTCGTTCAGCAGTTCTCGGTTTCAGAGCTGGCTATCTTCCTGACGGAAAAATATCCGGCATCAATTGATGCAGGGGTTGACCTGGCGTTCCGCCGCTCGCAGTACGATGCTCTGGATAAGATCATTGCTGACAAGAAGAGCGCTAACAACGAAGAGCTCCTGCAGAAGCTCAAACCTAAGCAGGATGAAATCAAAAAGATCGCCAATGCGCATCACGCAGCTAAAGCAGAGGAGTTGACACCACTACAAGACCAGCTCGAACTAGAAGCGGAAGAAATCAAGATTCTGGAAATTTTCCAAACATGCCGTTCATAGTTAGCGAATTGACGCGTTTCCGATTCAAAGCAAAGCCCTAGTCGTCATGACAGGGCTTTTTTATTTCCGCCGACTTCCTGTATGTAAAAAAATTCCCTGAAATTTCTTCCAGGGAATGTTGTGTATATTTAGTCACCTCTTTTTAATTTGTTTTGGCCGGTAATGGCTTCAAACTCCTTCCATATTTCCGGCTCGATTTCATCGTGCGCTTCTTTTTCGATGGTCGGATAACCCATCATCGCGTCAGGTTCGGTATACATTTTTTTGTCGTATTCTTTGCTGAGGTATTTTGAATACGCTATCGCGTCCTCATTAATTAATAGCGAATCCTTGTCTCGACCTTCGAAATGCTTACCTTTAACTACTGAGTCGAGATAGGCATACTCTGCCTGAAAACGGGCTATCATAATCTCTGCAGGATAGCGCTTACATTGTTCGGCGTGGGAAAGTTCAGCTACATAATCAATGACATAATCTTTCCATTTTCGGTGCTGGCCGGTGCCGGGTTCTACGCCAGCGCCGATACAAATCGTGTTGAGTCCCGAAAAGTAATGGGCTCGTATCCCATATTTCTTATTTGGCGAATACTCAGACGAGAAGGTGATTATGGGATTGCCATGAAGAGCATTCAACTGCTTGAGCGTATGATACGAAGCCGGGACTTCGGACAGCATTTTCTGAATTTCTTCATGAATACTGTTGCGCTCGAATATCATGTTACGCAAGCCTTGTCTGTTTTTCCACACCGTTGAATCGCCGTATTCAGTCCAGATGAAGTAGTCTTTCTTAATCAGATCACCGAGCTTGTCGTCCGAGGGCGTATCTTTCGCTATGTAGAAATACATCAGCGTGATCCAGTCGTCAACGTATTCGTCACTTTTCAGATACTCCAGAAACTTGCCGTTGGCAGTTAAGCGGTAGTTCTTTGTCTTCATGGAGTCAATGAAATCGAGAACCTGTTGCGGTATAGTCATTGGAGTTGCGCTTTCGTCATCACTGCCCTCAGGCGGTACTATCCCGTCTTTTCGGTTGACGCCCATTAGTTCTTCTAGACCAATGGCTTCGCTGAAGAGCTGGCGTACTTGTATCTCTGCTTCAATCTCCGGCGTGCAGCTAATGCCGCTCAGAAAATTAAGCATGTCTTCGGTTTTTTTGGTTGAATCCTGTTGGTGCCAGTCCAGTTCATTCTGGGCTGAGACGTCTTTTACTAGAAAGACGCTGGATAATACGATTGTTATTACGATAAGCGGTATGCGCAGTGTTATTTTTTTAAGGGTCATATTTTTTATTTTAATTGGTTTTTCCCAGGTTTTTCACCATGATCTAGGAAGTGATAAGCCCGTAAAATACCAATCAAAATATCCTGGTGTTATATCATGGTTTATGTTTTATGTCAATGATAGAATCATGGGCATACTATTCTTCGAGCGAGTGAGATTCATTACTTTTTTGTATCCATTGACTAATACTCTAATGTGTGATGTAATCCACTATTATCTTCTTTAAACAATTAATAAAAAACAAAAAATTTCCAGGAGAAAAAATGAAAAAAAATATAATCGACTTCAGCGCTGAAGCCGAAAAGCTGCAGCGCGATTTTACGGATACGCAAGACGAAGTAGCCCGAAGAAAAGATAGAGTATTCTTTTGGTTTGCCCTCGGGGTATCCGCCGTGGTGACTGCTGTCTCGGGAGCATTGGCACTTCTGTTTCTGCCGTATAAAGAAGTTCCTTTTTTAATTCAAGTAGCATGTTCTTGCATATATCTACTCGGCGGAACAACGTTTTGGTATATGCTATTTCATGATATTTGGCCGTATCACCTAAAAAAAGCAATTATGAACTCCTAGTTTCCGAACTACTGCCAGGCACCGCTGCGTAGTTTCAGACAATCCTTCACGGTCTCCGAGCTGGCGGTGTTTATGGTTGAGCGCTATCCTCATCTGCTGGATATAACCGCTGATTATCACTTGCATCTTAAAAAACAGGATAGTTTGGAAAAAACTATTTCTGAAAAAAGCCAGGCTCATACTGACGCTTTACAAAAATTAGTAAAGCCGTTGCAGGATGAAATCTCGGCCATTACCTCGAAACATCAAGAAGAGAAGGCGAAAGACCTGCAGCCGTTTTATGAAGACCTTACAACAGTTAAAAAAGAAATAGGCGTCTTCCAGATTTTTGAAGCGTGCAAGCCGTAATAGGCAAAGCCCCCGTCATGATTATGACGAGGGCTTTTTTATTACGATGGCGGTAGGTTATTTCTTGCGGCCGTGGCTCTCGATTAGGCGGGCATATATTTTTTCATAACCGGAAACCATTTTCTCGATACTGAAGAGGCGCTCGGCGCGGGCGCGGGTCGCCTGGCGGCTGACAGTATCAATCGATTTGATTGCCTTGACCATTTCTGAAACATCATTAACGATGAAGCCAGATTCTTTGTCCTGGACAACTTCCGGCACGGAACCGTTGTTCCAGCCAATGACGGGCGTGCCGCAGGACATAGCCTCGATCATGACCATACCAAAGGGTTCGGGCCGCTGCGTCGGGAAGAGGAGAGCCTTGGCATTTTGGTAGAGCTTGATCTTGTTTTCATAATTGGCGACGCCGACATATTTGACGTGCTTGCCGTCAATCCATTTTTCGATATGGGTTTGCCAGTACTTTTCTTCGCCATAGCTTTTGCCGGCAATGACGAGCGGGACGTCGGCTTCGCGGGCGGCTTCAATCGCTAAATGCACGCCTTTATCCTCGGTAATGCGGCCGACATAGAGGAAATAATCCTGCGGCGCCGGGTTAAAGGCGAATTTTTCCGTGTCGATGCCATGGTAGATATTACCAACCCAGTTGAGCTCCGGTAGCTGGCTGCGCTGAGCGAGAGAGAAGGAGATATAATAATTGTCCTTGAAGCGCAGGAGCAGCTCACTGATAGACGGATCAATCGGGCTATGCAGAGACATGACTGTCGGGATGTCTACGAGCGGAGCGTAAAACGAAGAGAGTAAGCTGAAATGTGAATGAATAATATCAAACTGCCCTGCTTGGCGGTAGCATTCTGAAACGAGCAAATGGTAATAATGCTTACGCACCTCATTGCTCATTTCCAGGTGGGAAGTGCTGTTGCTGACAGACTGGAGTCGGGCCTGCGTTATCGAATCGCCCGCCGCAAAAAGAGAAACTTCATTTCCCTGGTCAACGAGCCCGTCTGTTAGTCCGCTGACCGTCGAATAGATGGCGTTGCTGGAATCAGGCAGGACGGCGTGGAAGTTGTAGACGAGTTGGGCGATTTTCATTTCTGGGAAATTAATGATTGAGCCAGTGCCAGATAGCGGCGGAAGACTGCTTCCGGCTTGTGTTGCGCCATGATGCGGTGGATGAGTGCGCGGCGCGGCGGTTTGCCGATAAGAGTTTTCATGCGTTCAATAACTTTTTTCGGATTCTTGAAATCGATTATCAGGTTGGCGCTGCCGGTTTCCCGGTAGGCGTCGACCCAGCCGACGGTCGGGGAAATGAGCGTGGCGCGGTTTTGCAGGATCGCTTCCATGACAACTGAGGGCGAAACGTCGAAAACTGAAGGCAGAAGCATGAGGTCCATGTCCTTGTAGAACTTTTTAAGCTCAGCTGGGCTCATTGGCGGCATGACGGTGACGAATTTTGGATATTCTTCAACAATGTCTCTGTCCCAGGGATACTGTTTATGAATCGTCGTGACGGAATAGATCTTCCACGGCAGTCCCTGCGCTTCAATTTCTTTAGCGAGCGTCAGGATAGCTCGTAAATTTTTAATTGGGTCCCAGCGTCCCACCACGCCAATTTTCAGGATTTTGCGTTTTTTGAAGGCGGGCAATGTTTTATTCAGATAAATTGGATCATAGGAAAGGGGAATGATCTCGACTTTTGATGGCGTCGGCTTGATGAGCTGGCGGCTATAATGCCTAAAGCTGAGCTTGGTCAAGAATATTTCTTTATCGCTCAGGCGGCTCAGGTCTTTTTCCATATTCATCATCATTCTGATACCGCCCGGCGTTGAGTTGTTATAGCTGACGATTTCCTTGTACCAGAGGCCAAGATGATTGGAAATTACCGGAATGCCGAGCCGTTTAGCGGCTTTGAGCAAGAACCAGTTGGTAATCGACATGCCTTTCAAGAAAACCACATCCGGTTTTTCTTCGGCCATGATCTTCATAATAATTTTCAGGGGCTGTTCGAGAGAGGCTGGAACGCGGCTTGAAGAGGCGTTAAACACGTCCGGCGTATTCAAGCGCAACGTCGCGACCAGCCAGGAGCTCGCCCCGACTATGACCCGCTCGGTTTCATAACGGGCGTCCTTTTTCTTTTTGCCGCGCAACACCAAAGCGGTATAGGTATGCTCCGTCGTACCGATATAATCCAAAAAATTCTGTAAAAAATTTCTTGGCCCGGAGAATGTCTCTTCTCCTTTCGGCAAGAAATTGTAAAAACCGTTGATGAGTATTTTCATGTCTTAGTCATATCACAATTTATTAATCTCGTCAATGGTCTTAGCTAGGTTTTTGCGCGCTTCCGAGCCATTACAAGCCAGAGCGTTATGACGGCGATGAGGATACCGGCAGCATTGCAAAGCAGGTCATTGGCCGTGTCGGTACCGGGCCCCAGACGCTGGGTGCCAAAAATCATATCTTCGGTATATTCTTCTATTTCATAGAGAGCGGATAGAGCCATGGTAGTCGTTGCGGCGATGAAGAGTCCCAGGTGAAGACGGGCTGGTTTCCGCAGTAAGTCGAAGCTCGGGCGGTTGATCCAGAAAGCGGAGACGGCAATAAAAAGGGCGAAGCAGATCAAGCTGCTGTTAAGCGTGTGGACGGCCTGATCCCACCAGTCAAAGCGTTGATAAAAATGAAAGATGTCGGCGGTCGCATCCAGCCCGAGAGCGAACATGACGATGAGCCAGACTGATCCGTGCAGAACATGCCCCTTGGTGCGGTAATAGGCGTAGGCCGCACCTTCTAGGATGAGACACGTGGCGAGGGCGGTAATAAAGAGGCCGCGCCAGGTGAATTGCAGGGTAAATTCAAGGACCCTTATCAGGTTAAGGAAATTAAAAATGAGCAATCCGAAAAGCAGCAGGCGGCCGAAATTGCGTACCTTCAGAACTGGCTTAGATTCATGGCTGAGATAGGAGAGAAAGTCGCGTTTCATGGGTGTGTCTTATGTATACGTTGTATCGGTCGTTTTATAACCGCGTCCGGGAACGCTGACGATGTACCGGCGCCCCTTCGTCTCGATTTTTCGGCGAAGATTAAGAATGTGCGTTTCGATTGTTTTTGAGAAAGGATCAGCGTCTATGTTCCAGACAGCTTCCATGATCATGCCGCGCGAAACGACATGTCCTTTGTGTCGCAGCAGAACTTCAAGCAAGCTGAATTCCTTGGGCGTGAGATGAATGAGGCGGCGGCCGCGCTGTAATTCATTGCGGTGGGTATCGAGTTGCAAGTCGCCGAGCGTCAGGATATCAGGAATGACGAGAGCGGGGCGACGCCACAAGGCGCGCAGGCGAGCTAATAGTTCCTGGGACGAAAAAGGCTTCACTAAGTAATCATCAGCGCCTATATCCAGCAGTTCGGCTTTTTCTGCCGGGTCATTGCGGACCGAAAGAATCATGACCGGCGTGGACGATCCCTCGGTGCGTAGGTGTTGGCAGATATCGCGACCATTTTTCTTGGGAAGAAAATTGTCGAGCAGCAGGGCGTCGTAACGATTGGTCTGGGCGAGAAATAGGCCGCGTTCGCCGTCGGCGGCAGCATCAACCGCCCAGCCTTCGTGTTTGAGTATGTCGACGAGGGATTCGCGATTCTCCGTATTATCTTCGACGATCAGTAGCCGCATAGGATATGCCCTAAGTATAACTTTTTTGTCCAGGACTGGCCATTATTTTCTTGAACAAATCTTGACTTTATCTTTGACGGTTCTTGAAGAGGCTTTTGCTATGCTCATATCAGTGAGGGAGCGTAAAGCGCTTTGCGGTTCCGGCGGCGGAGGTTCAGGAGGGGGACTAAGGCTGCCGGATCCGCAGAGCAGTTTATCAATCAACATTATCGGACTGCCTCGCGAAAAACAAAAAACCTCCTTGCGGAGGTTTTTTGCAGCGAGCCGTATTAGATACGGGTCACGTTGACGGCGTTAGGGCCCTTTGGAGACTGTTCAATCTCAAAAGAAACCATGTCGCCTTCGCG
>CAZFYY010000044.1:0-9661 GCA_964523425.1 uncultured Gammaproteobacteria bacterium | reverse complement strand
GCGGCACCGTCAGCGCGGGCACGGAGGTGGGGTTCACGTCGTACCGGCCAGCGGGGAGGCCGGCCTTCTCCAACCGGATGGCAGAGGCGAGGGCCGGGCTGTAGGTCATGTGATCGCGCTCCGCGTAGTTGCGAGCGGCCTGCAGCGCGCTAAGCGCATGGCCCTCCGCAATGTCCGCGCCGATCTCGGCGTTGAACCGAGCGCTGTCGGTGGGGCAGGCCGTGCCCACCGTGAGGTATCCGTTCGCGTCGATCACGATGCAGATCGAGAGGTCGGCCAGCCGCGGGTGCGGAGGCATGCCCATCGCGCGAGCGGCGTCGGCGGCGATGAAGGCGTAGGTGAGCGGTTCGGTGGTCATAGGGCTTTCCAATCTGACGGGATGCGGTGGGGGTTTTGGTAATCGAACTCGATGTAGATCAACTGGTCGTCGCGGTCACGGCTCGCGAACTGGTACACGCCAGGCCCGAGGTCGCGGCGCGGCGCGAACTCCACATGCCGCTCGACGTAGTCTCTGGTGGAGGCCTGCGACCGCCGCCCCATCTCGCCGGGCACATAGCCGGTCAGGGGCACGGGAGGCATGGGGAGCGCGTTGGCCATCTGATCCTCCTCGGTAACGCCTGGCGAAGCGGGCTCAACATGCCCGTCGCCAGCGCGTCACGCAAGGGTCAGGCGGTCGGCGGGGGTTCCGGCGGCGCGCCGTCGATGGCCGGACCACCCATGGCCTGCGGGATGGTCTCGGGAATGTCCTCGTAGTTGTCGGTCGAGAGCGCAGGCATGAGCGCGGCGCCGCTGTCCGATGTGGTGATCGCCTCCACGATGACCTCGCGGACCAGCGCGCGCAGGCCTTGCGGATCCAACCCGAGCGCCTCCTTGAGCGCCGAGAGCCGCTTGGTCTGGGAGTCGTAGGCCGCGACCGCGTTCTTCTCCTGGGCGGTCAGTTGGTCGACGGACTTGTCCTTCAGTTCCTTCGCCATCGTGGTGAGGGCGTCCATGGCCTGCTGCAGTTGCCCCTGCAGCGCGGCCACCTGCGGGTTCTCCCCCTCGTCCAGCGCCTGGGCGGGGACCATGCGCTTCAGGCGGCGCGCGATCTCGTCGGCTCCGGGGAAGTCGGCCGCCTGGAAGACGAGGTCTCCGATGATCGACGTCAGTTCTTGGTTCTGGGACAGGATCATGGTCCCGGCCTCGAACGCCTCCTGGCGCTTGGTGGCGAAGGACTTGCCCACGTCGGCCTCGACCTCGTAGCGGCCCACGTTCGGGTTGAAGATGGTGACCTTCTGGTCGGTCTCCGTCTGCTCGGAGTCGACTGCGCCCTTCAGCTTCGGGTCGATCTTGATCGCGACCTCGTTGCCGTCCTCGCCGCGGTAACGCATCACCCGCTCGGTGTCGTAGATTTTCGGGATCAGGTCGATGAAGATTTTGCCCGTGTACCTGATCGCCGTGCTCTGGTGATCGAGGTAGTGGAACGTCGCCATGTCGCCTTCGCGCCGGCGCTCGTTGATGGCCTTGCCCGACCGCTCGTTCGAGGGCGCGCCCATGTCGGCCTGGTACTGGCCGGAGACCATGCGCATCCACTCGGCGGCCACGTTCATGCCTTCGAGGTAGAGCGGGGCTCCCGTGGGCGGCTGCGGGCGCTGCGGGTTCGGTAGCTGGTTGCCCTGCTCGTCCCAGGCGTTGAACGGCAGCACCGAGTGGTTCTCAGTGTTGGCCGTCGACCAGTACTCGTCCATGTAGTCTTCGATGGCCTCCATGGGAGCCACCCACGGGACCTTCGTCTGCAGGGCGCCGTACTCGATAAAGGCCGCGGCGTTGTAGTTGAACATCCGCTGGGCGTCCTTGATCGCCCGGGTGTGGCCCTTGCGGTCGAGCACGCCGTCGATGCAGGTCTCCTCACCGATCACGCGGACGATGGGGATGTAGATGCCCGGCCAGTCCTCCTCTTCCACGACCTTGTTGCCGAGGATGGTGATCGCCTCGACCTTCCAGACGGTGATCTCGCGGGTCTTCGTGTCCTCGTCATCGAGGATGGCCTTGCGAAGCTGGGCAGGAATCTCCGACAGCCGCGCCTGCGAGCGCTCTGCGGTCAGCGGGTTCATGTAGGAGATCAGCGTGTCCTTCGAGGGGACCTTCCGCCAGTACTCGGCCATGCGGACGTGATCCGGCGAGATCCACGTGTCGTCGCCGTTGAAGCTGGTGTTGGCCAGGTCGTCCGCATACTTGGGATAACGGCGCTTGGCCTCGTCCTTCGGCACGAGCACGGTCACGAAGGCGAACCGCATGTCCGAGCCGTCGACCTCGTTGATATCCGGGTCGATGTAGATGAGCAGCGGATCCTTGACCCGGCGCACCATGATCTCAAGGTCGAAGGTGTCGTCGGCCGCGTAGCCGGTCATCACGCGCCAGTAGCCGATGCCGCCCTGCACCGCGTGCTTGAGGCCGTGCTGGTAGGCGCTGTCCGCGTTCGAGCGGTACTCGATGGCCCGCACCACGCCCATGAACGCCTCGGCGCTCTCGTAGGTGGCCTCGCCGCCGGTGGGGATGATCTTCACCCCGACCTTCGCCTGGCGGGCGTCGTTCAGAATGTCGAGGTTGTGCTGGCGGGTCTTGTTGATCGTGATGATCGGCTTGCTGTCCGTCTCCCGCGGCGCGCGGATATCGTCCGGCCACTGCCACAGGTTATCGGAGTCGCCCTCCGC
The DNA here is from genome assembly GCA_964523425.1 of uncultured Gammaproteobacteria bacterium. Taxonomy (GTDB): domain Bacteria; phylum Patescibacteriota; class Patescibacteriia; order Patescibacteriales; family Patescibacteriaceae; genus Patescibacterium. Next base: position 6,968 of record CAZFYY010000044.1, on the reverse strand, counting down.
GAACTTCACGTCCTCTTTCCAGAGCGACCGCGCCTTGCCCTCCCAGGCCTCGCAGCGGGCGAAACGCTTCTGCGCCTCCTCTAGGATGGCGGCGTGGCGGGGGTCCTGGCCAGTCGTGGTCGCTGGCACGTTGGTGGAGTTCCTGGCCATCTTGCCCCCTCTAGCGCGCCATCCACGAGCGCGGCGACGGCGCAACTCTACTACGCTGATGCGCCTTCGGCCTATCCCCCTTGGGTTTGTCCTCTCGGAGGGCCACGCCCATGTACCTGAAGGCGTCGGCGCCGTTCGATGACCAGTCGTGCACGGGGTTCTTTGAGCGGGTGCCGTCGTCCTTCACATCGTAGTGGTACTGGCGCAGCGCGTTCACCCCGTCGCCGGCGTCCACCTCGTGGAAATAGCACTGCGGGAAGATGGAGCGGGCGGCCTGGATACCCTCGGCCACGCCCAGCTTCGGGACGATCTTCACCTTGAACCCGGCGTCCTCAGTCTGCTGCCGGGTGGTGCGCTTCGACTGCAGGCGCTTCTCGTCGGCGTCGTGGGGCATCCACATGGTGCCGAAGATGTAGCCCTCCTCGCGCTCCAGCCGCTTAAGCTCTTCGAGGTAGTGCGAGATGTGGAAGCCGTTGTTCGCGTAGTAGCGGATCACCCGGTTCTCCAGCCCGAACAACTGGACGAACCAGATGGCGGTCAGGTCGGAGCGGCCGAGGTCCCAGAAGCACTGCACCGGCTTGTGGGGCACGAACGGGATGCGGCAGATGCGGTCGTGCTTGGTGGCGTCGCGAAGCTCCCGGGCATAGACGGCGCCTTCCAGCGCGGCCAGGCAGTGCCCCTCGTAGATGTGCAGATACTTGTCATAGTCGTCCTGCCGCATGCGCTCCATGGAGACGCGCATCACATCGGGGAACCACGGGTTGTCGTACCAGTTGATCTTGACGACGATGGCCTCGGGCGGCGCGTTCCCCTTCACGAACAGCTTGTAGAGGTAGTCCGTCTCGAGTTCTGGGTTGAAGCTGACCCAGATTTCCGACCCCGGCTTGCGGATGGTCGGCTCCAGCTTGTCCCAGGAGGCTTCGAGCACCCCATGGGCTTCCTCGATCCAGCAGACGTCGACGCCCTCGGTCGACTTCAGCGCGTCGGGATCCGACAGCCCCTTGAAGGTGAAAAGCGTGCCACCAGGCCCGCGGATTTGGTCATCGAGGACGCGGTACTTGGCGCCCAACCCCAGAAGCTCGATCTGGTCCTTGAGCAGTTGGTGCACCGACTCCTTCATGGAGGACTGCACCTGGCGCGTGCACAGCACCCGAAGGCCCGGCTCGTTCACGCCACGGATGAGGAGGGCCCGCGCGATGGCCCAGGACTTCGCGCCGCCCCGGCCGCCGTAGACGACCTTGAACCGGGCTTTCTTGCCCAGCAGGAAGTCCAGCTTGCGGGGGAACTTGGCGCGGACGGTCACGCCGCCGGCGGTATCTCGGGCCAGTGCGGCCATGGGCTACTCGGTCGCGAGGATGGCCCCACCGGCCGACGATACGGTGATCACTTGCGCTTTTTGGCGCCGCCCAATTTGGAAGAAGCCCCGGATGCCCCGCGAGGCTTCATGGCGGCAGCCATGTTGGCTGCACGTCCTGCGCCGCGAAGTTTGTAGTACGCGGCCTCGCGCTGCTGGTCGGTCATTCCTTGACCACCGCCCTTGCCATTTGAGCCGTGCCCCTTGCTGTCCTTAGCCATCTACTTTCCCTTCGTGGGTTCGATCTGGATCGTGGGCGGCTTCTCGGAGAAGCGCTCGGTGCTCTTGTACTGGCCGCCCTTGCCCCACGAGGACTCGCGGACGATGTAGCCGTTGTCGATCTTGCGGACCTCCACCGACTTCTCGGACGATGGCCCGCAGACCGTGGCGCGGTTGGCCTTGATGGCGGTGGACTTCGGCGCCGGAGCCTTCCGGGCTGCCGAGACGATCTTGGCGCCCTTAGCCATCAGCGCTTCGCCATCTTCTTCATGGCCTTGGCGTCGGCCTTCTTGTCGGCGGCCGAGCCCTCGTACTTCTTCATGGAGACGCCAGCCTTCTTCGCGCCAGCCTTGTCGGCGCGCTTGTCGGCCTTGGAGTTCTCGTACTTGGCCATGTCGGATGCTCCCTTCGGTGCCCGGGACTATCGCACGGAAACGGGAAAAGGGAAGGCCCTCGCATCCGGCTTGTCGCAGGGGCCAGGGTGTGGGCTCTGGCTGATCCTTTGGGCGACCGCGAGGGCCTATGAGGTGGCGGCCGGAGAGAAGGGCCGCGTGAGGAAACGCCCCCAAGGGGCAAGCGCCAGCATGGAGCCAAAAGAAAAGGGCTGCAACCCTGCGGCTGCAGCCCTCCCCCGTAGTCCCCCGACTGAGGTATTAGGCGCCGAGCAGGGTCACCCAGGTGCCGGCCGCGCCGTCACCCACACCGCTGGTCGCGAAGTAGAGCTTGCCCTTGCCGGCCGCCTGGGCGTTGCCGGTGGCCGAGGCCACGGCATCGATGGTGTCGGTGCCATAGCCGAAGACCGTGGTCGAGTCGGCGGCGTCCGCGTTCTTCACGAAGCACCACGCGCCCTTGACGGCCGGGGGCAGTTTCACGGAGTCGGCCGCGGTCGCGACGACGGTCACCGTGTTGATGCCGTAGCCCAGTTGGGTGGCCGAGGCCTGGCCGCCGCCCGCAAAGGCCGTGGCGCCGATGACGCCCGTGCCGATGAAGGAGCCGATCAGTTCGATGGGCACCGCCGCGAACTGCGGAGACGCGCCGCCGCCGTACTGGGTGTCGACCGGGAGAAGCTGGCCAGCGCGCAGGCCAGCGATGGTCAGGTTGGGCACACCGTTTGTGGTAAGGCCGGGCATGATGATGATCCTTTAGGTCTGGGGGCCAGTTAGGCCGAGAGGATGCGGAACCACGCCCCGCTGACGGCGCAGACGTAGGCAGCGGAGAGGCCGGCGGCCTGGGCCACGCCCGTGCCAGTCGCCACGCCGTTGATCGTGTCGGTGTCCTTGCCAAAGACCTGCGCAGATGCCGCGCCGCCGTTCACCACGAACACCACGGAGCCCGCGATGGCCTTGGGCAGCAGGACCGAGTCCGCGTTCGTCGCGCAGACCGAGATGACGTTGATGGACTTCGTCAGGACCCGCGCCGCGGCCTTGGTGCCGCCGGCCTTGGCCGTGATGCCGCTCTCACGCGAGATGCCGCCTTGGAAGATGCGGGCGAACATATCGAGGAGGGAGGTGCCATTCTGCATGGCGAAGCCGGTGATGAAGGGCCGCAGGGGCTTCCCGTAGACGTCCGGCATGATGTGCGCTCCCACCGAGTGCTGAAATACGATGGCCGGAGCATCGTGCTTAAGTTCGTCGCTGTCAATCGGGAGGGTGGCGGGGTTCTGTTGCCAAGCCCCCGCCGGGCTCCGCCTAGGCCGCGAGGGCCGAGGGCTGGAAGTGGTTGTCGTTCACAGTTCAGGTTTGCGGACTGGGTACCGCGCCGATGGCCCGTCGAAGCTGATCGCCCCCATCAAAAGCCCACCGTCCCGGTTCAGATGCCAGCAGCTTCGCATCAACTGGCGGGGTCCTCGTGGCCCCCAGGCGGTGGGCTTATGGTGGAGGCGCCGGGAATCGCACCCGGGTCCGAACCGCAGCGAGCGCAATAAGGCATCACTCGGCCGCGGCTGCAACCACCTCGCACGCCAGGAGCGCCCGGAACGCCCCCGCGCTCATGCGGCCCTTCCGGTTGTTGCAGGCCCAGCAGGCCATCGCGTAGTTCCACGGCGCGTCGTTCACGTCGGGGATCAGCGGCTCCACATGGTCGACCGTGGCGCTGGTCGGGCGGCCAGGCCGCATCGTCATCACGCACGCGCAGTAGGCGCAGGTGTGCACCCCGGAATCCCACTGGGCCTCCTTCCACGCACGCATCTGGGCGCGGTTGCGGACGAGGCGCTGGCGGTCGGCCTGCACGATGCCGTCGCGCCCGGCGGCGTAGCGGGCGGGCTGGGGGAGCATGGCGCGGCGCATGGCGGCTCGCGCGCGCCGGCGCTCCCGGGTCAGGGCTCGGAGGTCAGCGTCGGTGAAGTCGCAGTAGCCCATCGGGGCCTCCCCGTGCCCATGGTGGCCACGGACAGCGGGGAGGCGCAAGGCGTCAGGCTGCGTCGACGTTCCAGCCGTAGTTGTCGTTGCTCACCTGGGCGAGCGGCACGCGGGCCCCGGCGTAGGTGAGGTCCGATAGCTGAAGCTGCGTCGACTTCGGAGCGAAGTCCGGCAGGGCGGCCAGCGGGTCCTCGAACAGTTGGCTCTCGGTGTAGGCGCTGGCCAGCGTCTTGGACATCGCGTCGGCACCGGACGGCAGCGCGCCGGTTCTGAGCACGATCCCCACGAGTCCTGGCCTGTTCGCGACCTGGCCGATCGTAAGCGCCTCGTAGATCGACCGCGAGATACGGCTCTTGGAGTCCATGACTGTGCTGGCCTGGGTCAGAACATTCTGACCTGGTCCCTCGTAGGTCACAGCCGCGATCAGGAAGTGATTGCAGGTTCCGCCGTAGATACTGACCTGGGCGCCGGCTGCCGGGTTCTGTGTCGGATGCGCGATTTGATATGCGGCGGAGGTGTCCTGGAACGTGCACCACCTCGCGCAGAAGTCTTTCACGGTGTTCGCGCCCATGTTGGCGGCCGAAACGATGTTGAACCCTTCGACGAATTCGACCATTACGTTCTGAGCCAGAAGCGCGCCATCCCAGGTCAAGCCGTTCGCATGGACGTCGGCTACCCGACACATGCTCAGCGGTGTGCTGGTGATCGTGCGCTTGCCGAAGGGGGATGCGCTCTGCCCAGGAATGCCAACACCAGCTGACGGAACCATGTCGGCCACGGAGATATATTCCGCGCCCCAGGCCATATCGTCGGCGCCGCCAGTGACCGTAGCTGTCCAGCCAGCATGGGTATTGATCCAGTCCGCAAGCATTTGCATAGACGTGTAGGTTGAAGTGCCTACAGGAACTGTGTAAATCTGGTCGATTAGGACGTTATCTTCCCAGAGCGTCATAGGATAGGTGGTAGAAGAACCAGAGTAGGTGGCCCGACCGTTCGCGGTGGACTTGTTGAACTGCGCCAAGCCGGCAGCTCCAGTGTACGAAAGCTGGAACACCTCAACAAAGCTGCGCTCTCCTGACTGTACTCCACCGACTTCTGAAACTCTAAGTCCGTGGATAGCGCCAAAGTTGTTCTCGATTGCTGTACCCGAACAGCGGTAGACATCGCAGTTGAGTATAAGCAAAGAGCTATCAATCATATAACCTGGCATGTCGCGCATGGTCATATGAGTGAAGTAGAAGTTGAACGGGTTTGTATTGTTTCGGTTGAAGAAATAACTAGACTGCGTTCCCCCATAATACCTGATGTTTTGCCCAGATCCGACACCGCCGGGATAGCCTGAGCCGACGTAGGTTCCGCCGGTGACTTCGCAGCCATCAATCCAGAGCTTGTTCTGGCCACCGCTCCAGCCGCGATACATAGATCCTCGTCGAGGAGCCATCGCGGCCAGCTCTAGGACGATGTCCCCTCTGAAGTGCAGGTTGTCGCAGTACCACGACGTCCCGACTGTATCATTGATGTCCCAGTTTCCAAGGGTAGCTGTGACGCCCGAGGCAGGCTCAATCGTCCACCAGACCGAGCCGGTATGGGCTGCCGCAGCAATGTTGCCTGCGGTCGTGTAGCGAGCAGTCGCCTCTAGGATGACCTTGGGACGAACCTTGCTCTGCTGCGAGCAGTACAGCAGTGCCGCCACGATGGTCGTGTAACGAATGCCGGGGGATGTGCCGCCGGCCGGGTTCACGATGACCGAGAAGTCGTACTCGCACCCGGCGCCGACGCCGGGGTTGCGAGCGTAGTAGAGATAGGGCCCCATCACTCGCTGCTGGATGGTGCTGCCCGAGGGGGTAGGCGCCCGGAAGTAGATGTTCATGGCGCCCTCGGCGAAGCCGAAGTCCTGGATGACCGACCAGTCGAGTGTCGCTCGGTAGCCGTAGCGGCGATAGATGCTGCCGTCCGGCGTTACTCCGTCCACCCAGGTCCTCTCGGTTACTCCGACGAAGTTGCCCTCGCACCAGACCTCGACGCTGTCGACGCCATCAAAGCTGGTGCACGTGGCGACTAGGTCGAAGTCGTCCGTGAAGGCCTGCTCCGGCGGCTGCAGCGGCCGGAGTATCATCTTTGGACCTATGCGGATCGGGTCTTGCAGGAGGATAAGCTGCTCAGCGGTGTAGCCAGAGCCCGCCGTGCCATCCCAGGCTGCTGCCGGATAGAGCAAGCCACTCGGAGGAGCAGCTGTCGGCCTGGCGAACCGGAGTCGTCCGGCGCCAGCTGCCTGTGCATGGTCTTCCAGGGCCGCTGTCAGCGTCAGACCAACTGCGCCCGCGATGAACGCCCGGCGCGAAGCGCGCGGAATCATGGCCCCAGACTTTGCTCGCCAGTCGCCTTCAAGCACACGTTGACGCTTGTGCGCTTTCGCCTCTTCGCGCCAGTTGCTGACGACAGAGTCGAACGCTTTGGCAGCCCGGGTGATCAGAGACGGTCTCTCATGGGCACCTGCAGGAGACGGGACCGACACGAGCACCGAAGCCGCAGCCTTGGTGAAGCACTCAGGCGCCGGCAGGGGGCAGCGAGCCGCGACAACCCGACCAGGTGTTTGGCGGATGGGCCAGAACGTCCGATGCATGATCAATCCTTACCCGATGACCCAATTCGTGCCGTCACAGGAGACCGGAACCTTGTTGGCTCCACCGCCGGCTACTGTGGAGAGGAAGGTGGTGGCGTTGGCGTCCGTCGCCCAAGCCATGCCCCCGGTTCGCGCTGCGTCACAGGTGGGCAGAGACGCGACCACGGAAGAGGGACGGATGGGTACACCGCCCTTGATTGTGAAGCTGGTCACGAGGGTCTGAGCGCCGCTGCCCGAGGCGACCGTGGCAGCCTGGGTCTTGAAT
>CAZFYY010000043.1:9950-11229 GCA_964523425.1 uncultured Gammaproteobacteria bacterium | reverse complement strand
AACGGACGAAGAATTTGCCGTTCGCGAACGTCGCGCGAAGCCGGAATATTTGCAAATTGCAAAGGCTTACCTTCGCGGTGGCAAAGCGGCCCTTAGCCAATACCTTGCTACTCGCGCTTTGCAAGCAGACATTGACTACAAGGGTGGTTATCTCGTCCTGCCCGAACAAATGTCAACGAAGATTCTGAAAGCCGTTGACGATTTGATTTGGCTGATGAAGTTTGCCACGACTACGAAGCTCCTGAACGCTCAATCACTTGGCATTCCATCGCTTGACGCCAACCCGGAAGACTCAGATTGGACGACGGAAATTGCAACGGTCGATCAAGATACCGATATGACGTTCGGTAAGCGGGCTTTGATGCCGCACCCCGCCCGGAAACTTCTCAAGGTTTCCGAACGCTGGCTTCGCATGGCCGCGAACGCTTCGTTCGATTCGGCGGACGATCAAAATGGCAAGGGTGGAAGCCCGGCCGACATTGTGACGAATCGTCTGGCGTACAAGGCGTCTATCACCAAAGAGCGTGCCTTCCACACGGGCAATGGCGTCGGCCGTCCTCTGGGCATCTATACCGCCTCCAGTGCCGGTATCACGACAGCACGCGACGTTACGATTGCTGCCTCTAACGCTCTTACTTATCCGCTTCTGCTTGCGGCTAAGTGGACGTTGAAGGTACAATATCACAAGACGGCCCGGTGGGAATTCTCCCGCTCTATGATGCAAAAGCTGATGGGGCTTGTGGACACTGCCGGCCGTCCGTTGCTGAATTTCCAAACGCTGCCCGGCACGCCGACGATGCTCTTGGAGCATCCGATTGAACTGTCGGAATTCGTTCCGACGACGTTCACGACTGGTAGCTACATTGCCATGCTTGGCGACTTCTCGTTCTATCACGCCGCTGATAGCCTTGAATTCTGGATCAAGATGGCGGAAGAACTGTACCTTGAAACGATGCAAGTCGGTTTCTTCACCAGCTTTGAATCGGACGCCATGCCGGTTCTCGAAGAAGCCTTCGTCCGCTGCAAGTGGGCGACGTAATTGATGTAGATTCTTTTGCAACTTGCAACAACGCCCGTTGCCCGCCTACCCTCCCCGATTACGAGCGGGGAGGGTTAAGGCAGCAAGAGACCATACTCTAAGGACTCAACAACATGCACGCTCTGCCCTTGCTGAACGCTCTATCGACTGCCATCGCTGCACCGCAAACCGCTGCCGGTACTTCGACTGTTACCGGCTCCACGATTGACTGCCAAGATGCCGTGAGCGTAATGTTTACGC
>CAZFYY010000043.1:0-9940 GCA_964523425.1 uncultured Gammaproteobacteria bacterium | reverse complement strand
CAACCGGCACCGGCACCGCGAAGATTCAAGAAGGCGATGATTCTGGTGCAAGCGATATGGCCGACGTTTCTGGCCTGTCGATTTCTTGGACGGATGCAACGACTGCAACTGTCCTTCGCCTTGAGAACACGAAGATTACGAAGCGTTATCAACGTATCGTAATCACCCGTGCTACCGCCAATACTGTGCTTGGCGGTGCGGTTGTGGACCGTATCTTTATGCGGAAGCAACCGATTACCCAACCCTCTTCGGTTCTAACGGACTTTAACTAAAATGCCACTCGTACAGATGGTTAAGACTTATGCCAGTGCCGAGCATATGCTAGAGACTGGCAAAGTCTACACGGTAAGCGAACCGCTCGCTGTCAGCTTGCTCAAGGATAACGCTTGCGTTCCTTATCGGGAATCACAACTCCCGAAGGGTAAGAAAGCGAAGCAAGCCCTGATGCCGGATTCGCGGCCGGACCCGCAATTCGGTAACGGTGCCGACGGGAAAGGTAAGAAACCAATCCCCACTGATGACAGTGATGACGACGATGATGAAGACGATGACGATGAGGATAGCAAGTAATGTATCAACCATTTGGGCTTGTGCAAGTTGCAAGGGATAGCACGCCAGCAATTTCTTTGCAAGTTGCAAAAGCCCATATGCGTATCATTGCTAGAGACGCGGAAGACGATTACTTGACGGCGTTAATCGAAGGTGCGGTGGATTACTTAGAGCATGTAACTAACCGCTGTTTCGTTAATACGACCTACGACTATACGCTTGATAGCTTCCCATACTACCAACATGAAAAGCTACAGCCGGTACTCTGGGGGAGAATCGGCATATGGCTCCCGAAGAATCCGGTAGTGTCGGTAACGAGTGTGAAGTACCGGGACTTCGACAACACGGAGCAGACGTTCAGCGATTGGTCACTGAACAACAGCCAAGAACCAGCAAAGATAATTCCAACTCCGCAAAACGTGTGGCCGTATGCGGACCTTCAAAGAGCAACCCCGGTAACGATCCGTTTTATTTCTGGCTACTCTGGTACGCTCCCCCCACGGGTTAAGACTTGCTTACTGTATTTGATCGCTCACCAGTATGAGAACCGAGAGCCGATAAGTAACTTGAATATGACGGAAATTCCGTATACGCTAAAAAGTCTTATCCGTACTTTGCGATACGAACTATGAAAGCGGGTAAACTTCGGCACTTGCTCTACGTCTGGCAACCTGTCGATACGGCTACAGATAAGGCCGATACGGTTATTACCTATACTGCCGGCAATCCGTCCTCCGAATGGGCATCTATTGAACCCCTGCAAGGCCGAGAGTTGCAAGTTGCAATGCAAATGAGGGGCGACTTGACCCATAAGATTACGATGCGGTATCGGGCCGACATTAATTTCCGGACTAAGTTATCTTGGGTAGATGGTGCTAACGTAACCCGCGAGTTTCACATAGGCCCGGAAGTAAGCAAGGAATTGCGGGCAATCGAAGCCTCCTACTACGCGGTCGAACTCAATGATAAGCGTTAGTATCAAGGGGATGGACAAGGCGATAAAGACGCTTGCTTCGTTTGAACGGGTTCCGAGAAACAAGAAGTTGCGGGCGGGATTGAAAGGTGCTGGTAAGACGCTTGTACCAGTAGTGAAGAAAGAGATTCCGAAACGATCCGGCACTACTAGACGAGCGATTCTATACGCGGTACGAATGAAGAATGCCGGGGATTTATTCTTCCTGCTAGTTGGCGTTCGGTCTAAGTTTCGTGGTGATTTTGAAGGTAAGCCGGTTGTGCCCCATAAGATTGGGCACTTTATCACTGGCGATAGAAAAGCCTTCACTCAACGAATCATAATTTGGCCGGGTAGAACGCTGGTACTTTGGCGGAAATTGAGGAACGGCAAGGAAATTGGAGTGCAGTATAAGAAAAATCATAGTGCGCTCGCCACTAGCGTTATCCGCAGGATCGGTGCCCATAAACGACAACTGGTATTCCAGTTTGCGATATTGAAAGGCCAGAAAGCCGCACTAAGAGCAATGGTTAAGGCGATGGCATGACATTCGATGAATACTTTGTAAGGGAACTGCAAGCTGCCGTAGGTGGGGGCGTTAAAGTCTTCCACCTAGAAGTATTCCAAAAGATACCGAGCAACAGTCAGTTTCCTTGCGTCGTTTATCAGCTAACCGACGACGCACCGGAAGAAGAGTTGGAAGAGAATCCGGGAATGTTGGAAGCGACATTCTCTTGCGTTGTGATTGCGAATAACTCGGCGTCACTCCGCACGATTGCAGAAGCGATCAAAACCTACTTTAACTCAATCACTAACATCGACGCAATCTACTGCGAGACGGCCGGCAAGATACCGTGGATGAAAGCAATGAACGATAGCGAAGAGAATATCTTCGCTATGGAACAACAAGAAAAGGGTAAACAAACAACCGTTTTGCAAGTTGCAATGGACCACTGGCAACCGGCTTAGGGAGTAACTAGCAATGTCGGAATGCGCGAATACTTTCAATCAACGTGAAGTAGCCAAGGGCACGATTCTATCGCTTGCCCGGCAAGCTACCCCTAGTACATACGTTCGTATCGCCGGCGTAGTTTCCATTGACGGCCCGAACGCAACCCGCGAAGATATTGACGGTGACGAACTTGACCCGCAACCGGACACTATTCCCGGTGGTGAATGTGCGGAAATGTATTTCTATAAGGCGATGTATCCGGGCGTTAAAGAATGGTCCGTAATGAACGTGACCATGAATATGAAGTGGACGCAATACAAAACCCTTTACGATGTTTACAACCGCGATGAACTTGCTTGGTTTAAGGTTACGCTTCGTTCTGGTAACGTGTTTTATTTCCAAAGCTACGTTAAAGAACTGAATAAGAACTTTGAAACAAACAAGTTTGTTCAAGTAACTATGGGTGTTAAGCCAGTCAAGGGTATCGTTTACTCTGACGCTTCTACCACTACCACTACCACTACTCCGGCGTAATTAAATGAGCAGTCTAAAGGATTACCTACAAGCTAAAGACGACTTCGTATACGAATCCGTCGTTATCCCGGAATGGGATAATAAGACGGTTTGGGTACGGAGTCTGACGAATAAAGAAAAGTCGATGTATGAGCAGTCTTGCATTCGTAAAAAGCGAATTCTCGTCAAGGGTAAGACGAAAGAGACGCAAGAAACTGACCTTATGGTAGTTCGCGCAAAACTGGTGTGTTTTGCAACTTGCAAAGGTGACGGGGATAAAACCCCGGAATTCGATGTAAGTGATTACGAATGGCTAATGACAAAGAACGCCGCTGCTATGGAGCGAATTGTTGACGTAGCAATGCGGCTTTGTGGCATGACGAACGATGACGTAGAGGATTTGGTGGGAAACTAAGGGCCAGACCGGAACGCCGTTTCTGGATAAAGCTGGCAGAGTGGTACGGCATTCCGGTAGGGGAATTGCAAGAACGGATGACGGTAGATGAGTTCCATGAATTGCAAGCCTACTACTCGGAATGGCCGCATTGGACGGAGAGGGTGCAAATCTACCTTGCTCAAGTAGCATGGTGGGTATACATAACCGGAGTCGAGAAACCGAAGTATAAGCTCGATGATTTCGTCTTCGATTTCGAGGAACAGCAAGAGCCGGGTAGTAATCGGCAGTCCAGCAAGCAGATTGAACGGAATCTGAAACTAGCTGCCGAGGCGTTCAATGGCGAGTATCAGCAAAATCTCAATGTTGATAACGGCTAACGCGAGCAAGTTCAATGCTCCGTTAGGTGTTGCCGTTAATACGCTAAACCTTTTCAACCGCTCACTTAATCAATCGCAATCGCAAATCGCTAACTTTCGCGGTATCATTTCTGCTTTCGGCGGCTATCTGGCCGTTCGCTTTATCGCGGGTATTATCGAATCCAATATTGAGACGTTGGAATTCTCCAAACGTATCGGCACCGCTGCGAGCGAAGTCTCAGCGTTAGACTTTGCTATTATGCAGACGGGCCACCCCATTGAGAGTATGAGAGAGGGATTGCAAGACCTTTCTTTGCAACTTGCAAAACTCTCCCGTGGCGATATTGTCGTTGCCGATATGTTCAATCAAATCGGTCTAACGGCGGAACAACTAAGGAACAAGAATCCGGCAGAAGTGTTTACGATGATTGCCCATCGTATACGCCAGATTGAAGACCCGGCCCGTCAAGCCGGTGCTGCCGTTCGCATATTTGGAAAGGAGGCGATCCATCTCCTGCCCCTCCTACAATCTGGTGCTGTGGGTATCGGTAAGGCAATGGAGAAGGCCAAGAATCTTGGCCTTCTCGTTGACAACGAGAAGTTGGAGAAGTTGAAGGAAGGCAGTATCGCACTATCTAACATTCGCAAAGCTCTTGACGGTATCGTTTTGCAACTTGCAACGAATCTTGCTCCGGTCTTCGGTACGCTTATCCAACTTCTCGATAAGTGGATCGGTAAGCTCGATTTTGAGAAAGCCTTTGCCGGCGTTCAAGACGTTATACTTAACGTTATCACGTTCTTCATTCAAATGAAGAACGCTGCGATTATCGTAGTGGCGAATATCCGTAAGGAATTTGTGTTATTGATTAACGATATTAAGGTTGCGATTAAAGAAGCAGCAATTGCGTTAGCCGAATTGCAAGGTGCGGATAAGGTTAAGATTATCAACCTAAAAGGCGAGCGTATGGAATTGCTTGCTAAGCAGTTCAAGGACGCTCAAGGCGCCGGTGGCATCGCCGATAGGATGAATAAGGAAATTAACGCGGCATTGAATGATCCTCTTAACGCGGTCAATGGTGTCAAGAAATGGTTCGATGCCGTTAACCTAGCCCTTCGTGTCGGTCGGGTAGCGTTCGCGAAAGAGAACAAGGCAATCAATGTAGCAAACGTGAATGAGAAGTTCTTCGAGCAAGCCGGTAAGATGGCGGAACAGACGCTGCAACCACTGGAAGTATTCCAACAAAAGATTCGAGACATCCAAGAGTTAATGGAGAAGACGGGGGAAAGCAAGTTCTTACAACGTAGCCAATTGGAAGCAATGAACCAGCTTGCTTCGTCTCTCGGTGCCGATCAATCTCGACTTGCCGGTGCGGACCTTCGCGGTTCGGCATCTGCGGTATCGGCGTTCAATCAGTCCCGTTTTGAACGGGAAGTGAAAACGGAAACGCCCGCGAAGCGGTTGGAACGGTTGCAGAAGGAAGGCACGGCGAGCTTGAAGAATATCGAGAAGTACAGTGAAGAAACGAGCAAGGCATTGAAGGATATTAAACAGGTGGCAATACCGTAATGGCAGCGACATTCGTAGTAACTCAACGACCGGAAATTGATGCAGATGTTACGGCAGTCCGTAACAATCTGCTATACGCCGTTTACGAGCGGAAGTATAAGCGTGAGTTTAACGTATTCGTTACTTCTGCTGACGGTCGTGCAACGGAAGTTGAAGTCCTTACGACTTCCGGCATTCCGCTTATCGGCGATGTTCACCCCTACGATCCGGTAGCGTTGTGCATCAAAGTAGCGGCTAAGAAGAATGCCACACGCCGAACTTACTGGCGTGTAGTTGCCGAGTATGATACATCTTGGATCGTCAATTCGGTAACGGATAACCCGCTCAATCAGCTACCGGAAATTACATTTGACGGACCCGGTTTTGACCGTGCCTTAGTCCGCGACTACTTCGGTATCGACGTAGTAAACTCTTCCAAGCGTCCGTTCGATCCGCCGCTAGTCATTGACGATAACCGGGGCTTGCTTCGTATCGTTCGTAATGAAGCATCCTTCGACGAAGCGTATGCTCGTACATGGCGTAGGAAGTTGAATAAGACTGCGTTCGGCGGTGCCGATCCGCTAAAAGCAAGAATCAATTCGATTACTGCCAGCAACGCTCTATCGAATGGCATTCTCTACTGGCAAGTCACTTATGAGATTGAATTCCGCACGCACCCCGATGATAGCTTTCTACCGTTCGTTCAGGACAAAGGATTTACTAAACCGGATGGTACGCACTTTTACGATGTAGCAGGTAAGCAATACTCAACCCCGCAATTCATGAATGGGAGAGGGGCGAAGCTGGAAGACGCCGTTATGGAGTTGCCGGCATCCTCCGCGATGACGAATAGTCAAACTACGGTTGATGTTGACGCGGTACAAGATAACGCTCTATTCCCACCAAGCAAGAAAGCTCCTAACGGTGACGGTATCGTAATTGGCCCTAATTATGATTTCCAAGTATTAATTGACGATGAAATCGTAAACGTCACTGGTAGGGCATTGGCAACTCCGAATCCTACTAAGAATCAATGGACGATTGAACGGGGCTATAACAACACGACCGCTGCAACCCATGCTGGCGGTGCGACCGCTCGCCTTCAACCATACTACCTCCGTTTCATCCCGCACGGTTACGCTGAATTCGCAACGCTAGGACTTCCGGTTGTATGAACGTATTCGATGATAAATCGACGCGACGTATCGTACAAGTTGTACGGAAGGTGGAAGGTGCGTCCGATCCTTTGCAACTTGCAAAGAGTAGCGGAGCAAGCCCCGGCCATAATGCCGCCGTTCAAGTTACCAGTTTGGCGAGAAATAATCATGGATGGTATCCCGCTAAGATTGTATATCGCCGAACTACAACAACGAGTACGACAACTACGGCAGCGGGAACGACAACAACGACCACGACGACTAGCACAACAACGACTTGCAATAGTCCGACAACTACAACAACGTCTACGACTAGCACGACAACGACACCGGGAAGCACAAGTTCCACGACGACAACTAACGCGGACTGGTATCAACCGTTACTCGCAGATGGCGTAACTTGCTGGCTTATTTGTGCCCATTTAACCGTTGCCGTTGGTGATGTATTTACCGCACAGTTCCTAACCTTTGAAGGTAACACGCCGGTATTCCTGTTCAGCGATCATACTACTTCGACGACCACGACGCCGCCAGTAGCGTCGGCTACTTCGTGCGGCGTTTGCCGTTTCAATTGGGATAAGGTAAACCTTAAATGGGTAAACTACTCGAAGTGTTGTTACAACGGTTGCAACTGCACGGCTCCGCAATTCTGCCCTGAACCAGACGACGATTGTGCTATCGTCGAGATGCCTTGCGTAAGAAGTAATAAAGATCAGATACCCGTACTATGCAATACGACGACTACTAGCACGACAACGACGTTACCGGGAACTACGACTACAACTAGCACGACAACGACGGCTGTACCGTGCACTGGTAGTTGTACGGAAAGGTACTTCACCGGGATTGGCTGGATTCTTACGACTTATACTTGTAGTGCCGGTTGTAGTGGGTGCGTAACGTCTCGCCCGGAATCACCCACCGATTGCCAAACGATAACCGGCACTTGCCAAGCTACAACTACTAGTACGACAACGACGCCAACTTGTGGATGTACGAAGAATTGCAAATGGAAATTTGCGGGAACCGACATACCGTTACTGACCGAAGGATATAATCTCGGCTACTATTTCATTGACGGCTGGTTCCTAATAGAAAACAATTGCCGACTAGGTGGTTGCGGCGAAACTTGCGTTTGCCGTCCGCCGTTGGGCACGCCGTCTTGCGGGACGATAGGGTATACGAATTGTTTCTGTAGCGCGAATTGTACCGACATTCAACAAACGACTAGCACGACCACAACCGGAAGCGGTTGTATGGGCGATTGCTTGTATAAAGCGTTACCCGATCTAACTGGTTGGACTGCACACCTAAGCCGATGTACGTCGTCGTGTTCTTGCTCCGGTGCCCCGACATACTTACCGAGTAATGTATGCGATACTGCTTCAACTCCGTGCGTGCCAAATACTACGACCACAAGTACGACGACGACCGAAGGTACGACTACGACCACTACTACCACGACTACGACGACAACTACTACCACGACAACTAGCACGACTACGACTTGCCCTTACTACTGCTTCAAAGTTACCGGTTATCTGTCGGGGCAAGGCCCGTGTGCGGAAGTGAACTCCGTTGAATGTTTCCAGCGTTGCAGTAGTGCTGACTTTAATAGCTCTTGCGGTGGTGGGTTCGTCGCTCATTATACTGTAGTGTCCGGTCCTCATTCGACTAGCGGAGCGTGTACGGCGGTCTGTACGACGACAACGACTACAACGACTACAACGACTACAACAACCAGCACAACAAGCACAACAACTACCGCTGGCTTGCTTTGGTGGTGTTGCGGTGTGGGTAGCGGTTGTACGCTATCGGCTACTAGACCGAATCCGTTCTGTAGTGCTATCGGTTATGCGACAGAAGCCGCATGTTTACTAGCGAATCCTGTTTGTGAGGAAGTGTAAATGTTCAGTTTAGTGATGCCGACTTGCAACGACTTCCACGGGGTAGCTTTCACTTTGAAAGCTGCCCAACTCTACCATTCGGAGTATATCGACGATTACGTTGTTGTCGATAACTGCGAGAATGGTAGTGTCCATTCCCAACCGACAAAGGGAATCACGGAATCTATCGGCGGCAAGTACATACCTTTTGCAAGTTGCAAAGGAACGGCTTGCGCGAAGAATGAAGCGATTCGTAACGCTAAAAATGATTGGGTAATCTGCCTTGACTCGCATGTGATGTTGTATCCTAATGCCGTCAAACATCTTTTCAATCAGGTTAAAGTCTTTCCATACCACTACGGAAAACAAGATGATGTAAACAAGGTGCTGTTCCACGGTCCCATCATGCAGGATTCGGGGCAAGTGATGGCGACACACTTCGATCCAGTTTGGCGTGGGGAAATGTACGGCGTGTGGGGATTGGACAAGCAAGCATACGATCAAGGCAAGCCGTTTGAAATCTCCGGTATGGGTATGGGATGCTTTGCCGTTAATAAACGCTTCTGGCCGGGCTTCCATAAGGATTTCAAGGGGTTCGGCGGCGAAGAAATGTATATCCATGAGAAGTATCGGCAACTTGGTGGTAAGGTAGTATGTCTCCCTCAATTCCGTTGGTGGCATCGCTTCGCACGACCGGGAGATAAGGGATACCATCACACGATTGACGAGAAGGTATATAACTACGTTGTAGGTTGGCGGGATTTAGGGCTTGACTTATCGCCGATTTATGATAACTTTATAGCAAGGGGTTTAATTAGTGAAAGTCGATGGTTAGAGATTCTAAACGGATGGAAACCACCTATAGAGGGTACTAGCGTGGCATGTTGTGGAGAGAAAGCCAAGCCAACCTACGAACAACTCGTAGCAAGCGCAAGCGACATCAACGAACACTTGCCAACTCTTATGCAACTTGCAAAAGATTGCAAAGTCGTCGTCGATTGTGGTGCAAGAGACGATACAGTAATCTCATTCCAAGCTGTATCCGATATTACAGTTCACGCATTGCGGGGTAACGAAGCAAGCCTCATCCAACCCGTTATCGAGAATGACCTTCTCTTCCTCGACACTGATCCGCATACGGCGGATCATGTGTACAAGGAACTAGACCGCTGGTTTGCAAGTTGCAAAAGATACATCGTCTTGCACGATACCGAAATCTACGGTGAGAAGTGCGGTAGTGAACCTGGTATCCTCCCCGCTATCCGTCGTTTCCAATCCGAACATCCAGAATGGGTAACGATTCGGCACTACCAGAACAACAACGGACTGACGGTGCTGTCGTGTCAGGCTGCGGACTATCCGCCGAATCTACCGCCATTATTCCGCCGTGCGAAGAACTTCCTAGCTTCAACCACCAAGCATATCGCGAATGGTGGGAAATTAGCTTTACCTACGGTACAAGAACAACGCCTAGCAATCTGCAAGAGTAACGGCGGGGCTTGCCCCGCTAACATGCGGATCATTGATAAGAACGCTTGCTCCGTTTGTGGGTGCCCGCTTGACGAGAAGGTGAAGCGTCCACTTGACGTTTGCCCACTTGGCTACTGGCAAGAGACGGAGGAAGTGGAGTAA
>CAZFYY010000042.1:2611-11512 GCA_964523425.1 uncultured Gammaproteobacteria bacterium | reverse complement strand
GGATAATTATTAATATAAGCCAGCAAACAGCAAACTGCACCAAACCTCCAATAAATAGCTTAACTCCATTCTGAGAAAGATGTCCCCAGTTCCAGCGGACTAAAACTAGAGGAAAAAGTATCAGCATGGCATAAAATGAATCCTGAAACGCCTGCATGACTGACTGGTACTGACTACCTCGTTTAAGAATCATAATTTTTTAAGGAACGTTAAACAAAAAAAATATAGCTGAAGCTATATTTTCATCACATCACGAATTATTATTTTAGTCAATAGTTACAATAGGCCGGTAATCGCCGAGAATGCCCAAAAGACTGCCGTACCAATGAAGCTGAAAACGCCTGACCAAATCAGAAAAACAAGGACGATAAAACCATAGCGTTCATATTTCCAGATGAACTCCCGGCCGGCCGGCGGCAGGATGACAGACAGAATTTTCGAGCCATCAAGCGGCGGCAAGGGAATAAGGTTAAAAATAGCCAGAGCCAGGTTAATGAAACAAATCATAAGAGCGGCGATTTCCAGGCCGGCAATTAATGAACCATTGGCTAAGGCGGCAACCGTAGCGGAATCACGCGTTAAGAATCCAAACAGCAAACCTTGCTTGCTTTCCAATGCCAGCGGCAACCACCGCGCCACGAGGCCAAAAAAGACAGCGATAATAATATTGCTAGCCGGTCCGGCCAAGGCGACTTTTAATTCGCCATACTTCCGGTCACGGAGATTATACGGGTTATATGGCACCGGCTTGGCCCAGGCCAAAAAGAAACCAGCTTTGCTGAAGATGAGAAGGAGGGGTAGAATAATTGAGCCGAAGAGGTCGAGATGGACAAAGGGGTTAAGAGTCAGTCGTCCGGCGCGCTTAGCCGTATCATCGCCCAGCCGAAAGGCCATCCAGCCATGCGCGTACTCATGCACGACGGCGGAGAGAATAAGGATTACAACACTGACAATCATGATAAGCATGTTCTCATTATACTATATTAAAGCCTCATGGAAAACTTCAGCAAACAAAAACCCGGCCTTGCAACCGGGTATTTCTTAGACTTCGCTTAGTATATAGCCTTTAAGTTTCTCCATCTGAGGAATAACTGTTTCATCAGAAATAGAGCTTAAGGCAATATTCGTACGCGCCTGGATTTGCTCTTCGATATCATACAGAGCTTTCTCCAGTCTTTCATACTTTTCGGAAACGATGGAATGCGCACTGCCCTGATAACGACGACGGGCATCATTTAAACGCTCCGCAATCGTTGTTACACCATTGATTGCAACTCGCATATCAGCATAGGCGCAAATCTTTTGTTCAAAACTTTTCGAGGCAACTGTCATATCGAGCTTATCGAAACCAACGTTTTGCAGGTAAGAGATGATTGCGGGGCTGCGACCGAGCTCCCGTGCGATTGCCAGCGTAGCAGCGTGTTCGTCGCTACCATACTTTGCCTTAAAATCTGCCTTGACCCTAATCCAATAATCACGGCCATGGCGGCGGAGACTATTAACAAATATCTCTGCACTATCCTCATTCGGTCCGAAGGTCGTGAGCCAATAGTTTTTCATATTTGCCAGAAAGGTCTCGTCATCCAAATCCTTTCCTTCGCGGAAATGATCCTGATTGAACTTAATGATATTGCCCATATCATGTAGAAGCGCGGCTTCAATTACGCCATTGCGATCTAATTCGCCGGAAAAATTTTCGGCGATTAGCTTAGCGACGGCGGCCACGCGACGCTGATGTTCTTGAAGGTTGATGACGATCAGGTAATCGTCATATACTTCAGTGATAGTCTTCATGCTTTTTCAAATAGTTAAGAACTGGAAGTATTATTTCACGGTCTCACCAGAAAATCAAATAATTATTCTCGATGCTTCGGTGTCACCCAGAAGCCCATATATTTTCCAAACATAAGGCGGGTTTGCGCTTCAAGACCAGGCACCGCGCCAAACAATATAATAACCACTGGCAAAAAGACCCATTGAACCACCATAACCACATATTTCCAGGGTTTCGGCTTATCCCCCGCCGGCAGCGTCAGGAGCGAAATCGCGGCCGACAACACCATACCAACCATAGCTAGCGTCATCAGATATTTGCTGACAACCGGCAAGTTACTGGAAAGAACCGTCGCGTTAAAGCGATCTCCGCCGAGAATGATAGGCAGCCAGCCAAGAATGGATGTTATAAAGGCATTAGTCGCCCAGGAATGAAAACCGTACAGCTGCACGATGATATGACTGAGATACTTTTTGCGTGCCGTACCATTAAGGGTCTTCCATTGCTTGTTGGTGTTAAACAAGAGATAGGGAATATTCTCAACGCCCCATCCCCAGCGCCGCTGCTGCTTATAGAGATTACGAGCCGTGGCGATAAAGCTTTTATCCATGCAAATATCCATCGACACCGGGAAATACATCGGCTGAACAATATAATCGCCCTTATAGTAACAGAAACAATGCCAAAAAATTCGTGAATCTTCGCTGACCATATTTGTCGACCAAAATCCGATATCGACGAGCGCGCGCCAGGTCATGGAATGAGACGAATACGTCGCCAGTTTTTCGGGCCGCAGCTGCTGCATCATCTGCCAGAAGGTATTGGAAAAAGCCGCCACGCGGGCAAAAAAAGGCGCCTGCCATAAATTATTATGATAAACCGGCACTGGCTGGAAACTAGACCGATACGGTTTTTCACAGCTAAGAAAGCTGTGAGCCAGACAATAGAAATAGCCGGGATGGGCTACGGTATCAGCGTCAAAAACGCTCACCAGAATATGGTCATAATCAAGTCCGAGCGGATCAATGATTTCACGCTTAAGCTGGGCTGCAGCCCAGGCCTGATTAGCCCCTTTTCCCTTAAGCTCGCCAGGAATATCATCCGGGTGAACAGTCACTAGAAAATGACCAAAACGACTGGCGTATTCTTGGGTAATACGCTGGGAGCGTTCGAGCCCGGCCGCACCAGCTCGGCCTTCGGTGGCCAACACAACGATGACACGCTCACAGGGGTAATCAGAATTAAGCAAACCATCAAGCGTCGAACGAATAACACCGATGCCTTCCATATATGTTGGAACGATAACGACGTGCCAGAGGTCCTCCCAGCCTAATTCCAGCGTTCGTGCCTCCTCCCCTTCTCCGCGTACAAGCTTCCGCCGGCCTAAATCAATACAGGACTGCTTCCAATCAACATTGAGCCGCTGCCGCATGCCCCGGTAAGAAACCAGCAAGTGAACGCCAAGAAACAAGACAAGGAATAGCCAGTAAATGTCAAAGATAATAATAAAAATCGCCGTGCCGACCGGAGAAAGATAGGAAAAAATTAATATGGCCAACAAAGTTCCCCAAGACAAAAAACCCGGCAATATCTCGAGAATGCGGTAATGGCGGCGTTCCCGGCCGCTCAAATCAGTCGCTTTGCTTATTTTTAGATAATCCATAGGCGACGGACGTTAGTTGATGAAAGGCAGGCGTCGACGGTTAATAGGTCGAAAAACGATCCGACCAACCCAGAATAGAATATACAGCAAGACGCTCATGATAAGCCAGTTGCGCAGATAGGTCAAATCGCCCAGGGAGCGCCAAAAGGTCCAGAATATCCCCAATGGATCAGTCACAACTTCCCAGCTGTTCCACCGGTTAACGAGGCCAAGCATGACGCCGAGAGCACTCAGAATAGCAGCAGCTATTCCGGCGTACACTTCGGAACCTTTCCAGCGTCGACCAATCGCCGCCGTCACCGGCAAAAGGGCCTGAACAAATGAATACCAACCGACCGCCGCATAGGCAAAAAAGAAAAGCGTCATCCAGGCATTATCCCGGCAGGTACGGGCAAACTCTTCCGGCGGACAATAGCCGATGATGTGCCGGCCATCGGTCATAATATAGGCGGTATTAGGAAGCATGAGCAGCCACAATAGTCCGACGACCAGGCTCAGCCAAACAGATTCTTTTTTTTCAATGGCGCGGGCTAAACGATATGCCAACCAGACAGCAACGGCGGCCAACAGCAGATTCCAAAATATCATTACCGTCGAATAGCCATTAATCGTCAGGCTCCATAACGGCAGATGGCCAAGAAAATTTTCCGGCTGAAAGGCGGACAAGTTTATGAAGCGGTCCATACTAGGCCGACGGGAATTTGAAGGGTTCACCGGGCCGAAGCGTGCCGCTTGGCTGGGGCGTGACGGGCGGAAGCGGCGCGGACGATTCACGGCGTTCAGCTTCCGGCTGGTCGCTTGCAACCTGTGCTGAAGGAGCGGTCGCCGGCGACTGCCTATTGTTTATAGCAGGCTGAGAGTCAGGGGCTGCGTCTCGCACCTGAGGGGCAGGTGGAACAATGGGCCGACCGCGAAAATCAACCGGCGGACGCGCTGACAAATCGCTCAGAGACAGACCACTGACCGGCGCAGTCACTTCCTCTACCGCCCGGAAGGGGCTGAATGAGGGCTTGCGAGGAATATCTTCAACTGGAGTTGCCTCCGCGTTTAGCTGCGGTGGGTTTGATGGTGACAGGCTTGGCTTTGAAGGGCTTGGTTGGCGGGGCGGCACAGACTGAGTAGCAGGGCGTCCCACAGCGGAAGAAACGGGAGCAACCGGCCTTTTTGGCTGAGATTGAGGCTGAGGCTGGGCGGGTCGAGGTTGATAGGCTGGTCGCGGCGGCATGGGAGGCCGTGACGGCGTAGCGGGACGCGGAGACTGAAAGGTATTGTGCGGTTTTGACGCGGGCTGTGTTGACACCTTCGTCTCGGGTGCAACAGGACGCGTGTACGTAGGCAATGCCGGAGCCGAAGGCGGCGCACTCGTAATGGGTTCACTACTTTCCGGTCGGGCGTCGTTTGTATCGCGGGGAACAGCGGCTTGTGACGAAGGAGAAACCGGGCTCGGCTGAGGCGCCGCCACGGGCTGGATGGATGGAGCGGCAGACAATGCTTCAACTTCTTGCTGTTTTTGCGTTTTGCGCTGCGCGAGCTGTTGTTCATTTTCCGCCCGCATTAATGCCAGGCAGTCCTTACAGAACACGGGGCGAATGCCATCCGGCTGAAATGGCACCCGGGTCATTTTTTGGCAACGCGAGCAGATGGTCTCGTATTTATAAATAGAGGGGTCTAGAACCGGCGGACTTGCGGGAGCAACCGGGGCGACGGCGGGGCGGTTGTCGCGCGGCGGCTGGTAGGTCTGCGGAGAATATTGCTGGAAAGGCGGAGGATTGCCGGCCGGGCGGCCCTGAGCGGCTGAAGGAGCGTGAACTGCTTGGGCCGACTGAGGCGGCTTAGGGGCGGTAACCCGCGGTGCCTCTTCCTCTTCCGTGTGCCAGCGCATGATTTTCTCTTCAACTTCTGCCCGCGGATTAGAGTAGGTTTCGCGCGTAAAGGCGATAACCCTGTCAACATTGCCCGTCTTTTCTGCCGCCGTCAAAGGACCGAGACCGCGCGCCGAAAACGGATCAGAAGCAACGCCGTCAATCATTAATTTCAGGCACATGTTGTATTTCGGCAGGCCGACTAAATCCTCTTCAGTAAATGTTGGCGTAAATTCCTTAACCAGCTCCTCGGCGTCGGTCGCGCCAACGCGGAAAACAACCAGCGTACCGACGTTACCGAAAACGGCCGCCTTAACCTCGTCGCTCAGCTGCTCGATATACTGATGGCCCATAATCAAACTGAGGCGGTACTTACGAGCTTCCGAAAGAATATTAGCAAAACTCTCCGTCGCAAAATTCTGGAATTCGTCGACATACAGATAAAAGTCACGGCGATTCTCTTCCAGCATATCAACGCGGCTCATGGCCGCCAGCTGAATTTTAGTAATCATCATCGAACCAAGCAATTCGGAGTTATCTTCACCAATGCGTCCCTTGCTCAGGTTCATGACTAAAATCTTGCCGTTATCCATGATTTCACGAATATCGATGGAAGACTTAACCTGTCCAACGATATTGCGAATAAGCGAACTCGACAAAAATTGACCAACCTTGTTTTGGATCGGCGAAACGGCTTCGGAAGCGAACTTATCGGCATACCCGGCGAATTCCTTGACCCAGAAGGCTTTCACCACCGGATCTTGAATATTTTCAATTACTTTCTTGCGGAAGGACTTGTCGGACAACATGCGCGTAATCGACAAGAGCGTTGAATTGGGATAGTCGAGAATCGCCAGAATGGTATTACGCAAAATATATTCGAGGCGCGGTCCCCAGGAATCGGCCCAGAGTTTTTGGAACACGCCAATTAATCCCGAAGCGACGAGATGCCGGACATGCGGCGCGACCTGCTCGACGGCATTAAAGGCTATCGGGTAGTCATGATCGGAGGGATTAAAATAGACAACATCTTTAATGCGGTTTTCCGGAACGAACTGGATGATCTTTTCCGCTAAGTCGCCGTGCGGATCAACGACGGCCAGTCCTCGTCCCTGACGAATATCTTCCACAATCATGTTTTCAAGAATCGTCGACTTGCCCATACCGGTTTTACCGATAATGTACATGTGACGACGGCGGTCATCAGTCTTGATGCCAAATTTTCGATATTGGTTGCGGAAAGTTGTTTCGGCGAATAATGCTAGATCACTCATACTTTTATTTTTTGTTTAGTCGTAAGGAAACGTGGCGATTTAGGCGAAGGGAAGATTTTCCGGCGCCTGTCCCCGTGATCCGGGCGGCGGTCCAGAGCTATCATCCGTATGACTTTCGACGCCCTCGTCCTTCTCGATAAATTCAGGGTCGGCACCGGATTTAGCTGATGCCGCAAGGCTGGCCGAGGTTTCTTCCTCCTCGTCATCAAGGAAGGCCGGCCGGGACTGATGCTGTTTGTGCTCGCGTGAAGCCTCGGCTTCTCCTGATTCGTGGGCATCATGTTCTGACTCATCTTCAACCACAAATCCTTCATCAAAAATCGGCTCTAAGTGGCTAAGCGCGCGGGCCTGATCATCAATCGGCAGACTCATCGGCGGCTCAATGCGCTTACCGGCTGAACGCTGGATAAGCGGCGCCTTGGTGACGGCGTCGAGCGGGAAGTGCCACAGCGTTGCTAATTCCTCGACGTTCATAATCCACGGCGGGCGACCGATAAGGTCGCTGCGGTGCCTATACCCATACATGATGCTGTTTTTGCGGTGCAAAATGCGCTTTTTTGTGAAAAAATAGCTGGCTGAAGTCATCGTCATTTTGCCGTCCGGCTTAAGACCGTTAAGATTATTTGCGGCAAACTGTTTAATATAACCGACAAACCCGTTAACAACTTTTGGCTTGTTCATCACTTCCTTGCGACTCAGATAAATCGCGCGAATACTCACTTCAAAGCCAATTTTTGAGGCCTTCATTTCGGCCGCTTCGATTTTTGCCTTAGGACCAGGGGGCAATTCAGGGAACTTCTTCTCGCTGCCCTTGTCATCATGCTTATCGTCAATGTGCTCCCATAGCTTATAGATCATTTCGCTAACCGTGGTCATCCATTTTAAAATCGTATCAACGAGATTATTTCCCGCCGACGCGCCGTGGGATTTTCCGAGCAGCTCATCGATATAATGCTGAGCATGAGCGGTCCATTCGTTGCCGGTCGGGACGACGACAATCTGATACCAAAGCTGCTCCCCTTTGCGCAGACTGCTCATAAGATCCATCAGCGCCGACATCGGGTCACGGTATTTCACTTCCTTCTCGCCAAAATCATGCTCAAAGGCCGGCCACGTTTTTATAGGCAACATTTCCGGCGCAGTCTGAATAAACTCGCTACCCCAAATGTCATATTCCTCATCCGGAAAACTCTTCGGCGCCAAAGCGGTATAATCTTCAACTTCATAAATCTCAACATCAGGATACTGAGAAAAGATCGCCGACTCGACAAGATCCTTAAAATGAACCGGCGTGCGGACCAGGAACTGGATATACCCGCCCACCGAAACGATTTCAAAGCTAAACCCGAGCTGAACTTTTCCCTCCCACCACTTCTCGATGAGAGTAAAGGTGCCATGGCCGCCGGCAAAGTACGTAAACATGTTCTCAACCGCCATAAGCGATTGAACATTATTCTTCGGAACGTCTATGGCCAGCAGAATAAATTTCTGATGATGTTCCCAGGCAGCCCGGCGTTCATGAAGCCAGACCTGCAGCACGCCATACAGCATGACGATGGCAACAGGCAGCCAGCCGAAGTACCAGAAAAACAGTCGCCACAAAGCAACTGCCGTCGGCAGCGTCACAAGTTCCTGAAAGGGAGCCAGATCAAAATTGATGACCATAGTATATGCTTCATTTTACCATGTTTTATCCCTGAGACGCAAAAGAACCGGCCGAAGCCGGTTCTTTGTGAGGCAAAATTATTTGACGAGCTGGTACTTGCTGCCGGGCAGACGTTCGAACCGCTTCTTATTCATAAGGGCGAGGTCGATCGTCGTCTTTTTAACCATGCGCTGTTCCATGACTTTTTCTGTGATTTCTTTCTTGGTGAGTGGCGCTTTGGCTTTAACGAGAATGCCGCTGATAATATCTGCGACCGTTCCCTTGGTATAACCCCATTCGGACAAGGCGTAGAGGCCCCGGCCAACGAGTACGTATTTTTCGTCGAGAATCAGTTCGTTATGGACCGTTGCGGTATTGACCGCTTTGCCGTCGAAACCGGTCTTGTTAATCTGTTTGCTGATATCCTCATAATGCATCGGCTTGCCGTTGTTCTTCAGGACGAGATAAATCTTGTCGTTGATAGTCTTCGGGTTAACATCGCGCCATTCATTATGACCCCAATGACCGAACTTGTTCTGCTCGAGCTCGCTGATGGCACGCAAAAGCGAATAGAGGGGCTTCGAGGAATTGGCCAGACGGGCATCGTCAACCGAAAGTTTGCCGTCAAGGACTTTTTCCAAATCAAGAACATCTTTGCTCTTGAGCTTTGTCTGATGCTTCTT
>CAZFYY010000042.1:0-2511 GCA_964523425.1 uncultured Gammaproteobacteria bacterium | reverse complement strand
AAGCCGAGAGAAATAAGGATATCGAACAAGTATTCTTTATCCATCAATCCGCCGTGATCTTCCAGTAACTGATTAACAATCACGCGCAAATCGCTAACAATCGTCGAAATCTCGTCGAGCTTCTTGATCTTGTTGATGCTGCCGGTTTCAATCTGACGAATACGTTCACGAGTCAAGTTATGGCTCTGTCCAATCTCCTCGAGAGTGGCACGCTTGGGCTGGTTTAGGCCAAAACGACGCTTCAGAATGTCGCGTTCGCGGTCGTTAAGGCTCGAAAAAAGCTTTTCGATCATAACAACGACATCAAGCTGGCCGAGCTTGTCAGCCTGCGTCTGATTGATAATTGTATCGAGGATAGAGTTGCTGGACATAATAATGTTTAGAGCGGCTTGGGAGGCATGGCAAGACCAGCGCTAGAGCACTAATGAATTAATGAATAACTTCAATATAGCATGAAAGATAAAAATAGTCAACAGCCTTTCAGGGACAGCGATATATGGTATTAATTCATCTAATATTAGCCAAAATATTTAAAATCTCGTGATAACCAGAGCAACATCATTTTTGCCAAAAATTCCAGCTAAGCAATGATTAGATGAATAAAGCAAGAAGCAAAAACCCGCCGTATCTGACTCCCTAAGAGCACTTTTCTACTCCCCCGTTCATATAACCCTGGTCGGACCCACCCGCACTCGCGCTTACGTCAAATCCATAAACGGATTATAGGCCACTTCCCAGTAAAAACCGTCCGGGTCGGAAAAATAGCCGGAATAGCCGCCCCAGAAAACTTTCTGTCCCGACTTAACGATCTTCGCGCCCGCCTGTTCCGCAAACGCTAATGCCTCGTCAACGGCCGCCTCCGAAGCGACGTTATGAGCCAGCGTGAAGCCGCGAAAACCGCTGCCTGCCGATTCAACTCCGATATCCTGCGCCAGGTTTTCTCGTGGAAATAATGACAGCCAGGTTCCCTCTAATTTAAAAAAAGCCACATCCGTACCATCCCCTTCCAGAGGCCATTTCAGTCCGTCGCGATAGAACGCGATGCTGCGTGCGAGATCGGCTACTCCCAGAGTAATAAGGCTAATTTTTGCTTTCATATGATACGAAGAGTTTACAAAATACCCAGTACACTTATAATTATACCATGAACTCTATCATGCCCTCCTCCCCCCACTTGCATAAACGGCTCAGACGCCAACTTTTTCTCTACGGCTTGCTCGCCTTCGCTTTCTGCTGCTTCGCAACCTATCACACAGTCGCCGAAGACATTCCCATCATTTTTGCTCTGAGCGGTTTTCTCATCGGCGGCATCGCCGGCACCATCTTCTCACGCATGCTTCATATCTCCTGGGACAAGGACGCCGGAAAAGTTATCGGCCGTTTCGACGCCGTCGGTTTCGCTCTATTGACCGCCTATATTATTTTCGAGGTCTACCGAACAAGACTTGTGGCCTTATTCGTTAACGGTCCGGCCGTGCTTGTCACCAGTCTTGCTCTCCTATCAGGCATTATGGTCGGACGCGTTATCGGCATCCGGGGAAAAGTCCGTGAAGTTCTGCAGGAACAAAGTATCGTCGACTAAGCCCCACTTCCCTATTCCACCGTAACCGACTTCGCCAGGTTACGCGGCCGATCAACATTATGGCCATTAACCACTGCTGCGTAGTAGGCAAATAACTGCAGCGGCACGATCGAAAGAAGCGGCGAGAGCATTTCCAGAGTTTTTGGAACAAGCAACACATCGTCCGCCAAGCTGTTCAAGGCAGTATCACCCTTAGTACCAATGGCCAGTACCGGCCCCTTACGCGCTTTAATCTCCTGGATACTCGTCAGCATCTTTTCGTAGACGCTGTCGTCGAGAGCAATCGCCAAGGTCGGAAAGCTGTCGTCAATCATCGCCAGAGGCCCATGCTTCATCTCGCCGGCCCCGTAGCCCTCAGCATGGATATATGAAACTTCTTTTAGTTTAAGCGCCCCTTCAAAGGCAATGGCGTAATTATACTTTCGTCCAAGATACAGAAAATCGCGGGCTGACGCATATTTTTCCGCGGCCGCTCTGATGACGGCAGTATGTTTCAAAATCTCATCGATCTTTTCCGGAATGGCCTGCAATTCCTCACCAATGCGCCGGCCCATAACGGACGACATCTGTCGTTGGCGGCCAAGAAAAATCGTCAGCAGTACCAAAGCTGTCAGTTGTGAAATAAACGCTTTGGTTGAAGCGACGCCAATCTCCGGACCGGCATGATTATAAATACCCGCTTCCGTTTCACGGGCAATGGTCGAACCAACGCCATTGACAATGCCGAGAGTCAGCGCGCCCTTGCGTTTTGCTTCGCGAATCGCTTCCAGCGTATCCGCCGTCTCACCTGATTGCGATAAGGCCAGAACAATCGTTTCTTCATCAATCAACGGCTTGCGGTATCGAAATTCCGAGCCGACTTCCGTTTCAACGGGAATGCCGGCATATTCTTCGAGCATGTATTTGCCGACCACGCCGGCGTAGTACGC
>CAZFYY010000041.1:609-12273 GCA_964523425.1 uncultured Gammaproteobacteria bacterium | reverse complement strand
GGCTACTGCCGGACGCGGCGAACATCGACGGAAGCACGCCGCATGATAAGCGGCTGGAATTGATCGACGACTTCAAGGCAGGGCGCCGCAAGGTGCTCGTCAGCAAGCCGAAGATCCTTGGCTTTGGCTTGAATCTGCAAATCGCCACCAGGCAGATATTCAGCACGCTCCAAGATTCCTACGAGGAATATTACCAAGCCGTGAAGCGGTCAAACCGCGTCGGCTCAAAGCGACCGCTGACGGTGCACATTCCGCTGACTGACATCGAGCGGCCGATGGTCGACACGGTGCTGCGCAAGGCGAAGCGAGTTCAGTTGGATACGGACGAACAAGAGCGAATATTCAAGGAGCATTCTTGTGGACTTGCTTAACGATAAGACGTGGCACATTCACCACGGCGATTGCATCGAACACATGGCGACACTACCGCCCGCGTACTTTGACTTCGCGGTGTTCTCGCCGCCGTTCCCATCGCTCTATGCTTACACCAGCGAAGCGTCGGACATTGGCAACAGCGAGGACTTGCGCGGCGATGCCAAGCTGCATCTATCGTTCTTCTATCGCCAGCTTTCGCGGGTGATTAAGCCGGGCCGTGTGATTGTCGTTCACGTCGCGCAGATTCCCCGCATGAAGCGGAGCGGCGAAGTTGGGCTACATGATTTTCGTGGCTTGAACATCCGACTTGGCGAGCGAGCCGGGCTGGTGTTTGAGTACGACTGGGTCGTGCGAAAGAACCCGCAGGCGCAGGCCATCCGCACGCGCAGTCGAGAACTGCAATTTGCCGGGCTGGAATCCGACCGGGCCAAGACCCGCGGAACGCTCCCTGATTACCTGCTCAAGTTCCGCGTAGCTGGCGAGAACGCGGTGCCGATCAACGCCCCGAACGAAGTCACCCGCAACAACTGGATCGACTGGGCCGAGTGCTGTTGGTCGGACATCAAGGAAACCGACACGCTGAACGTGAGCGAGGGCCGCGGCGAAGATGACACGAAGCACATCTGCCCGCTGCAACTCGGGGTGATCGATCGGCTGGTACGGCTCTACAGCAACCCCGGCGAGATCGTGTTCAGCCCGTTCACGGGGATCGGCTCTGAGGGCTATACGGCAGTCAAACGCGGCCGGCGATTCTACGGCTGCGAGATCAAAGACGAGTACCACGCGGCGGCCAAGCGGAACCTCGTGCGGGCAGAATCGATTGCGGCTGAACAAGATCGCACCCTATTTGACATGGTGGGGTGACGGATGAGCGCCAACGACTCCCGCGTCGCCCGAGCGATCGCCTACCTGCAGCCGTGCCCCGACGTCGCCGTCGAGCGGCTGTGCTGGTCGGTCTTCAAGCTGAAGCCGTCGACCGTGAGAGGGACCAGGCTTCGATTGCAGCGGATGGGGCTGGTGAAAGAGGTCGGACGGTACCGCGACGGGACCAAAAAATGGGAGCTGGCGAAGGCCCAGGAGAAGGACTCAGCATGAAACGCGGGACCCCCGACCATCCCAAAACAGAGGCCTTGTCGATCGCCCTGGGCATCGACGGCGCGAAGGCTGTCGGCACGCTCGAGCTGCTGTGGCACTTCACAGCCAAGTTCGCGCCGCAGGGCGATATCGGCAAATGGCCCGACGACGCCATCGCTAAGGCCGTTAGATGGTCGGATAAGGACGGAACACCTGCGCAACTGGTGCGCGGGCTTGTGAATAGTGGTTGGCTGGACTACTGCCAACAGCGCCGACTTATTGTGCACGACTGGGACGACCACGCTGACGAGTCAGTTAAGAAAGCCTTGAAGCGTAAGGAGTTGCCGTTCCTTAAGGCGGTAAAAAAAGTGTCGAGACAACGGCGGAAATTGTCCGGACATATCGAGACAATGTCAGAAAATGGCAGCCTGCCTGAGCCAGTGCCAGAGCCTAGCCAGAGCCTTGCCTTGCCAGGGCCTACGGAACCGCTGGACGAAGATCGCAAGTCGTCGATCCTGATCCCGTTCCCGCCCAATCTCAACACGCCCGAGTTTGCTGAAGCTTGGTCGGCCTATCTGCGATACCTCGTCAACCGAAGCGGCGCGAGGTCGTTGTTCCAGGACACGCTGCAGCGCCAGATGCGAAAGCTTGGCGAATTTGGCGTCATAAAGGCTATCGCGATCCTCGAGAAGACCATCGAAAAGAACTGGGGTGCTCCCGTCTGGCCTGATGAGCTTCGCGGCGCGAAGCCCGAACCCGAGATGTTTCGCTTTGGAGAAAACTCATGAACGAGCCAGAATTTCAGCGATGGTTTGACCACTTCGCAGCCGCTTTTCCAGCGGCAAAGGACTTCGTTCGGAAATACGATCCGACCGGCAAGGCCACGCTCACGCGGTGGTTTGAAGTGCTGAAAACCCGCGAACTCGCTGACGCGCTGGCGGTCACGAACGGAATGTTCGAGGGTGCTCTGGCGGCGCTGCCAGGTTCCGACCGCGGATTCCCGGATTGGTCGCAAGTCCCACGCCACGTATCGCGATTGTGCGGTGAGATGCATCCGATCGAGCCGGAATGGCGGCAGCACACAGTTCGTAATCGGTCTAAGGTCGGGCTCATCCAAGGCGACAAGAGCATGACCGAAGCGTTTCAGGGGACCCAGAAAATACTCGGCGAAGGCGGCACGATGGACGAGGTCCGCTCGTATCTCGATGACTACTACGGCTGCAAGCAGAGCCCCGCGGCATCCAGGGACCGTGGCAACTTCACTCAGGGTTTCGACCAGTTCAACCGGGATGGGTTTTAAGTTTCCCGGATAGTCCCCATTGGAGATATCGCAATGCGAGCTGAAGCAATGCGGCGACCAATGCCGCTTGATTGGAAGCCTGCCGTGAAGGACGAAGTGTTTCTGCCAGCGCGCTCGCCGTTCTTGACCGTGCAAACCGGAATGATCGCGGCGCTGTTCGATGATGGGCTGATCGCCAAGGTGCGGTACCTCGCGCCGGGATACTCCGACCGCTGCTACGACGCGATGCTGGCGGTCAAGCATCTTCGGCCGACGGGACTGAAGATGCGAACACCCTCCGAGGCGGTAGACCCCAAGCAAAAGCGCAAGCTGCCGCCGAAGGCAAAGAAGGCCAACCAACTCACTCGCCGACGAAATGGAGCATGGCTCGGCGTTCGGAGCGTTTCATGACCTGCACGGCCCTGCATCACATGAGCGAGAACTGGCGAGACGACCCGCCCGTCAATGGCAAGATCCGCACGGTGTGTAAGCACTGCGGGAAGTTCATCGGGTACCGGACTGCGGCGATGGACAAGCAAGAACAGAAGATCGGGGCGAAACGATGACACGAACACTGGCCCTCGATCCGGCGTTGAGCTGCGGCTGGGCATACCACGACGGCACAGACATGTCTAGCGGCGTGTGGCATCTCAAGGCCTCTGGATCCGAACACGCAGGTGCCCCGCTCGCGCGGCTGGAAAGCTTCATCGTCAAGTTGCACGGGGAACACGGCATCGACCGAATTGTGTTCGAGAACGCATCGCAAGGTTCGCACCACGAGCAAGTGAAAGTATTCCACAACCGAGTCAGCGGTGTGATCTTGGCGACCGCGTCGAAGCTGGGCTGCACGTGGGACCAGTACGTCCCCAGCACGATCAAGGCTTTCGCCGGCCACGGGCGCTACAAGAAGCACCAGATGATCGAATCGCTCAAGCGGCATTACGGGATCGAAGTCCGCAACGAAGACGAGTGCGATGCAATTTGGATCCTGATGCTCGATCGGCATCGGCGTACGAGCCCGCTGGCCCAGGCAGCCGCGAAGAGCAAGCCCAAGGCCATCGCCAAGCGGAGGAAGAAAGAGCGCACGCTGTTCGATAGTGTGCCGCTGATGGGCCCAGACGCTGCGGACCCGTTTTGACAGACCCCCACACGGAAAGGCAGGTGAGCACGATGGCAAACGACCAGCAGAGCAGCGACGACACGACCCGCGTGGTTGAACGACCTGAGCCGGGATACTTTCAGCCGCTGAGGACGCAGCGAGTGGCCGAGCAGCAGCAGCAGTCGCCAGTCGACCCGAAGTGCAACTGCGGAACGTGTCCAGGCAGGCCGGTGGCTGAGTGTGCGGAGTGCCGGGTAATCAACGCCACCGCCCCTGTCGAGGAACCGGAGCGACTTTCGCATCGGTGGGAAGCTCGTAACATCGGTGTCGGTCACTGGTGCCTGCTGAAAGACGGCAAAGTGCTTGAGCAAAGGGACGCCGAAGAAGTCTCCGCACTGATGAACTTCTGTGACTGGATGCGACCAAAGACCGAAGCGTGGCTGCGTGACGGAGGGCCAGAGCCAACCATCGAAGCCACCATCAGCGAGCAGGC
The DNA here is from genome assembly GCA_964523425.1 of uncultured Gammaproteobacteria bacterium. Taxonomy (GTDB): domain Bacteria; phylum Patescibacteriota; class Patescibacteriia; order Patescibacteriales; family Patescibacteriaceae; genus Patescibacterium. The sequence goes on along the minus strand of CAZFYY010000041.1, from coordinate 7,953 downwards.
AGCCGAGATCGAGAGGCTGAAGGGGACCATAGCCGCGCAGCTTCGTGAGATTAAGCGATGGACGTATGCAATGCGCACGACCGCTGATGCCATCAAGTGCGAACTGACAGACGACGACGGACCTGACGACGTTGCCAAGAAGATACTTATCCGCTACGCCGTAGTCGGCACCGAGGACGATCCCACTGACTCAGGCATTGCCCCCGCAGAAGCAAGCGAGGGGAGCAAGGCTTGGTATGACAACCTGAACGCCGAGTCAATCGCCCGCAACGAGCGCGAGCATCACGGCAAGCCCGCCCCTGCCCCTGCTGCCGAGAGCGGGAGTCTCAGTGCAGCTTATGTCCAGATCGGACCAAGTAATCGGTTTTGCGTTTTCGGATTTGAAAGCAAAGCAGATTGCGCGCGAGCAATTGATTGGCTATCGAAGCGAACCGAGATTGAATCCCAACTGGCCAAGCTCGCCAAGTACAAGCGGGACGCAGATGCTGTCGAGTTCGTCGAGAACTGCGAAGACAACCGCGTGAGTCCGTTGAAGCTCATGGGCTACATGGGTCTAGGACAGCATTGCGAGTTATGGGAGCAAGGCGAAGGCGAATCGTTTGCTGATGCAGTTGGTCGCCTTGCCGATTCGCTCTCACAGCAGACAGGAGGGACAGTGTAATGGCTACCGTAAAAGAAACGGAAACCGGCTGGATGATTCGTTGCCCCACTTGCAATTGGCACGAGTTCCCCAAGGTTGGTCGACCTGGTGCAAGCTGGACGTTCAACGGCGACTTGGACCGACCGACGTTCACGCCCTCGATGAACGAGCTTATCAACGGACCGGGACAGCACCACAATTCGGAAGTGCCAACGCGGCGGTGTCACTTCATCGTGACTGATGGGCAGATTCAATTCTGCGGCGACTGCACGCACGAGCTAAACGGAAAGACGATGCCACTCGAACACTGGAATCAAGGGGGCTGACGATGCGACAGACGATTTTCTGCAACCACTACCGAGCGATGTCAGAGCACGAGACGTGCAGGGCCGGCGTGGCCTACGGCAAGTTCAAAGGCCAGTCATTTGAGTCGCGGCCATGCTTTTGCCGGAATGGCATCGCACCGCCTGGCTGCGAGCTTGCGCAGTTCCCGACCGCCGAAGAGATTGCCGCACAAGACGCGGCCATGAACGCGCGGTTCGAGCTGATAGGTAAGGCGCGGGCTGCGATCGTCGCTGTCCTTGGAGGACCGTGGAAGCGTGGAGTTGCTGGTGGTGCGGGAACGATTGATTGTCCAGCGTGTGGCGCAGAGAAGTCGCTGCGGTTCTCGCGGGCTGGTTACAACGGCCACATTCGCGCGGCCTGCAACACGGAGGGCTGTGTGTCGTGGATGGAATAACTAAGCCGATGTTTGACGCCCTCGAATCAACTGCTTGGGGTATGAAGCATTTCGGCAGCATCATGACCAATCGACAATTGCCGCTGGCGGTAATGCGCCAGTGCGTTGCGGCGGGGCTGTGCCGATGTATCGGCATGGCAACCCCCTGCGATGACGATGGTTTTCTTGAACACAATAAACGCGAGCGAATTGGCTATGTTCTGACCGACAAGGGACGAACGGTTCTCGACGAATATCTAGCCAGCCTGTCTCGCACAACTGAAGCACGAATCGAGTCCCGTTACGAAACTTATATGGAGAAGTAAGCATGAAACCGACAGTTGGAAGAATCGTTCATTACTGGGGGCCGGGCCCAAAAGACACGCAACCGCAAGCCGCGATCATCGTTCGCGTCTGGTCGGATACGTGCGTGAACATTGCAATCCTGAACGGGAGCGGCCGTCTGGTTGAGAACCCGCCGACGAGCGTTCTGCTACTACAGGAAGGAAACGAAGTTCCCAGCGGCGGCAATTACTGCGAGTGGCCAGCGCGGGCGTAGCGTACTCAACCCGTGGACGAGTGGGGTTCGCGGTCATGCAAGTGACCAAGAGACTGGACCACGTTGCCTTGCAGCAGCCGACGCCGGATGGGCCCACACTTTTATTCAAACACACGACAGGAGAAACCAAATGCGCCCCCTGATTATCTTTCTGATGCTTTGCGTCAGCGCAAACGCCCAATCAGTCACCCTCTTACGAAACAGCAAGCCAGTCAAGCCACCGTTCGCGCTCTCAGCCGATCCGGTCGAAGCGGGCGAACAGTTCCGCGTCATCATCGACGGACTGCGCCCGGAGATCAAACAGACCGACACGCTGGTCTGTGCAGGCACCATCGACTTCGGACGCTACTACGTCATCAAGGTTCCCGAGTGCAACTACGTCAGCGATCCCAAGAATCCCGCCCGCTGGCTCACGCACTGCATGATCGACGCCACGACGGTCGACGGCAAGGAAACCAAACCGAGCAGCACACCGGGCATCTGTCTCGGCAGGTACGCGAAGTTCACCGGCTTTTATTTCGGTGGCGACTGCTGGAACAAAGACGAGGACGGCGGCTTAATCGGCTGGGGCGCGGCCGACACGTTCGACGCCGAAGCGACGTTCGTAGATTCTGACCTGGACTTTAGTCGGGGGATGGACTGGGGGTTTTACAACTGGACGAACGCCAAGCGAGTCTTTCGGCAGGTAGGCGGCACAATGCGTCCCTGTCGAATCGGCGCGGCGATGGCAGCCAGCGGAGCGAAAGCCGATCAGCAAGTCATCATGGAAGGCGTTGCGGTCTATCCGAACGCCAACGGTTCCACCAGCTACGGCGAATCATCCGGTGGCGACGTGAACACCGGGGGCGTGCTCACAGCCGTTCTCAATCGCGGCGGCTCAGTCATCATGCGCGATTGCACGGTCGAAGCTATCGGACTCACAAAACCTTACAACGGAAAATGGGGCTGTCCTCGAATTGCTGCCCTGTGTACGAACCAGTATTACTCAGGCGCAGGCGCAACCAGCTTTTCGGTCGAAAGGTGCAAGGTGAACATCACGCCGGGCATCTCGCAAGCAGTGTATGACATCGACGTAAGAGGCAACGGCAAGCTGTCGGTGGTCTACAACGAAGAGCAGATCAAGGCAGCCGAGGTCGCCGGCTCTAAGCTGGTAGCGGAAGCGCGAGGTGGTAGCAACCAGGACGGCAGCCTGAAGGTGTGGTCTCCTTCTGCGGAGACGATGAGCATTATCGGGAAGTAACCTAGGTGTGCCATGAATGAACAGCAGTTGCAAGCGGTGGCGAAGCGATTCGGGCGAGGACCATTAACGGTGCGTCCGTGCGCGTTCTGTGAAGGTGGAACGCGCACCACGTTGCTAGGGCTAACGCTGGTGTGTCGAGACTGTGAAGGTTTCAATGCCCTTTGCAATCAATGCGGCGAATCGCTTGAGAGGTGCGAATGCAACGGCGTCTTAGAGTTGTGTGAAGGTGGCTGCGGGCGTGTTCCAACGCAGTGTAAGTGCAAAGCAAAATCCTAGGTGTGGGTGCCAACGGAGGTGAAGTGAGAATGAGCACGATACTTGGTTCGACTGTCGATATGGCGGAACTGACCGAACTTGCCGGGCGTGGCTTACTGACGAGCCGTGCGCATTCCAACGGCGAGCTTCTGATTCACAACTACACCGCGACGTGCCAGTACACACGGGCGTGGACGCCGTTGCTGATGGCTTGCCGTGGGCTGATAACCGACCTATCGGGGCTGATCATCGCACGGCCGTTCCCGAAGTTCTTCAACCACGACGAGCACGAAAAGTACATCGGGCCGCTGAACTGGTCGCAACCGATAACGGCAACTAAGAAACTCGACGGCTCTCTCGGCGTGCTGTACGACGTGTACGACCCAAAGATTGCCACGCGCGGCAGCTTCGATTCACCGCAAGCTAAAGCGGCGAACGTCATCTTTCGAGAGAAGGGCTACCACAAGGGCCGCTTCCGCGATGACCTGACGTACCTGTTCGAGATCATCTATCCCGAGAATCGCATCGTCGTCAACTACGGTGAGCGCCGCGACTTGGTACTGTTGGAGTGCATCGTCACAGAAACCGGCGAGCACCTGTCCTATTCCGACTTGGAAGATGAAGCAACGCACATCGGCTGCGAAGTGGCTGAGCTTGTCGACTCCAGCGGCTGGGAACTGCTTCAGGCAACCGGCGAAAACGAAGAGGGCTTCGTGGTTCGATTCGACGATGGCACGCGAGTCAAGATTAAGTTCGCAGAGTACGTTCGGCTTCACCGCCTGTTGACCGGCATCAACGCCCGCCACATCTGGGAATACTTCCGCGACGGTCGCGACTGGAAAGAGTTGGTCGAGTACGTGCCGGATGAATTTCACCAGTGGGTTCGCGGAATCGTCGACGGGCTTCAGCAATCGTTCTGGGCTGAGTGTCAGCGGGTGGATGAAGCCTACCGTTCGTGCAACACGTCCGCAGAGCTGTCGCGTAAGGAAGTAGCTGCGCAGTTCACGAAGTTGCCTGATTTAGCCCCGGCGCTATTTGCAATGTACGACAGCCGACCCATCGACAAGATCGTGTGGCAGAAGCTGAAGCCGGAGCCAAGCCTGCCGTTCGTGGCGAATGATGAATAGCCCCCCGCGCCCAGGTCCGGGGGATAACAACGAAAGGGGAAGGATAACAATGCCCGTACTAGACAACGAAGTGTTTGCATTGCGTGACAATGAACAGATCCAATTCTTCGCAGACCTGCCCAGTAGTGGGCGAGTTCTGGCGGTGATGGCGCGAACGGTAGAGATGCCACCCGGCAAGCGAAGCCCTGTGCGAACGTCCGACGGCGCGCCAGTCGAGATGGCCGCGATTCTCGGATGCGAGCTACGCGGAGACGATCCAGCGTGGCACTGGTGTCAGATCGCACCGGCATCGAAGGAAGTGATTGGCGACCACATATTCGACTGCGGCCTGGAGAAAGACCGCTGGTACTACATGCTGGTTAGCGAACGAGTTCCGGCATAGCTCCCCCCTCCCACTAAGAAAGGCAAGCAGTGCGATGAACGAATTCAACCGAGAACACCAGAACGTACCGCCGCAGCAACCGCATGGATATGGGCGACTGCGAACGCTAGCGATGACTGACCCACTGATTCGAGCGGCGACCGAGTCTTATCGAACAGGCGCATTCGAGTCATGGGATCACATGCTGGTCGACCTTGTTGTGACGATGGCAAAGGAACGCGACGAATTGATGCAGCGGATACTCCAGATTGAGCAGAACAAGCCAAAGAACTTCTTGTAACCCCGCCCCCTCACTAACGGAGTACCGACGATGGCTTGCGGAATTTACCCCGGACTGCGCAGCGAGTACGAAGACGAAGAAAACCGGAATCGCGATAAGCAGCTTGACGAAGTGACCGCGCTTCTGTGCGCGACTTGCCGAGAGATCGAGAAGACCGAGGATGCCGTTGGGCACCCGCTGAATCCACCATCCATGATCGAGTCAGTTCCAGGACTGCGGGCGTGGTGGGATCAGCACAAAGAGATGGACCGCCGGCGCGAAGCGGAAAAAGCGTAATCACAGCCCCTCAACGGAGTACCCCTCATGATCGCGGAGTCGATCGACCGAGAACAGCCGATCCCGGCGCTGACGCAAAAGGAAGTTGGCGAATTCTACGCCCTCTTTCGCGGCCAGCGGTTAAGTAAAACGCGAGTCGCTCAGATCGAACAAGCAGCCTTGGCCAAGCTGAAGCGTGCGCATCCAGAACTCTCCAAGCTGCTAGCAGACGGAATCTCCTGAACTCGCGCGGCTGGTTTTGCTAGACTCCCCGCCAGTGAGTTGAGTTCAGCGTGTCCCAGGGAGTGGTGCCACGTGCCGAAGGAAGAAACAAACGCCAAGCTGCGCAGTTCATGCCGAGTGCCTGCAATTACTAAGGTGCTCAAGTTCGTGAACTTCTCAGGCGAGATCGTACTGGCCGACGCCGAAAGAGGCACGGCCCTGGTGTTCGTGACGCATGAGGACGGCCACAAGCCATACTTCCAGCCGACCGCTGGCGGGTGGGATGTTGCTTGACATTTGCGGGTGAGCGGGGTTGAATGATTGCGGGGGCCGGTGCGTGCCCCGCGTGAAACGCACCAAACACAATTTGCCGGGTCCTAAGCCCGAACGGCCAAAAGGCCGCGTATCTCAAGCTCATAAGGCTGGGATTCGCGGCCTTTTTTCGTTGGTCAACACGGAAACCGCCATGCCCCGCAAGCAACTCATCGCCGGCTGCATTCTCGGCGCGCTTGCGACCGTGGCGGTGGGATTGGGCTACGGCTACCAGCAACCGGCCGAGCTCCCAACGGCCTACCACGACTTCGCGGCAGTGCCGCGCGACAGCGCCGAGTTCGACAAGCAGTGGCACAACCTCGGTACGGCCATCTGGCGCGAAACGATCAAGCATCCCAAGCAGCAATTGTTCATCGCTTGCCAACTGAAGACACAAGGGCCGCGTGCGGACTAAGACACTGCCGCGACCGGATTGGAGGTGAGATGGCTACTGGTGAATTGCGACGCGCTGGCGGATTCTTGGACAAGATCACGCGCATGATCTCCCTGGTGGGCTTCCTCGACGAGGCCGCGGCCCTCTTGCCGCTGATCCAGAAATGGGCGGCGATCGATGCACACTGGACCACCGTGGCAGGCATCAAGGCCCGGGCCCTGGTGCTCGTGGAAGCGGGTGAGATCATCGCTCCATCCACCGAGACAACGATTGACGACCTGGCAGTCGTGCAGTTCAAGGCGTTGGCCAGCAACGATGCCTTGCTCGAAAGCGTCGCCTGGGTCTTCAGCCGGTTCTACACCGAGGTGCCGGGCGGCACGGGCGCCCAGTTGCTGGCGTTCGTCAACCGTGCGGACGTGAAGGAATCGATCATCGAAAAGGCCGAAGTCGAAGGGCTCTCGGTCAGCGAGATCATGACGGCCATCAAGCTCATCACCGAGCTGCTGACGCTGCTCAAGGGCATGTTCGCTGGCGCCGGCACCGCGACCGAAACCAAGCCGAGCGGCGGCCTGTTCGACTTTTAACGCGAGCACTCCCTGCCCGGGAGACACCAATGGGCGGCCGGTTCCGAGGGGGAGCCGGTCGCCCGCTTTGAAACCAACCGCATGAGCACAGCCGAAACCGACTACGCCGATTACGTCAACCACGTGCTGGCCAAGGGCCCGCGCTGCGGTTGTATCGACGCGCAGAATCTCGGCGAAAGCTTCTGGGGCCTGAAGGTCGTGCCGTGGGGCGTTGGTAGCTTCCCGACCGGGCTGACTCAGGACCGCGTGATTGCGATCTACGCGCAGGCGTTCCGGCACTGGTCTGACGTGTGCGGCTTGCAATTCAAGCAGGTCGACGCCAGCCAGGCAGGCGGCGGCCAGCGTGCCCATGAGGTCGACGGCCACGGCGCGCGCA
>CAZFYY010000041.1:0-599 GCA_964523425.1 uncultured Gammaproteobacteria bacterium | reverse complement strand
GGCCGCGGCTCACGTTCGAACTTCGACGGGCCCAACGGCACGCTGGCCTGGGCCTATCTGCCCAGTGGCCGCAACTTCACCGGTCGCGTGGAAGTCCGCTTCGATCTCGACGAAACGTGGATCGACAATCCGCAGGCTCGCGGCATCCTGCTGCTCAACGTGGCCTGCCATGAATTCGGCCACGCGATCGGGCTCTCGCACAACAGCGTCAAGAACAACCTGCTGAACCCGTACTACTCGGCTGCCATCAGCAAGCCGCAGTCGGAAGACATTCGCCAGGTCGTGAGTCTGTACGGTGGGCCGGTGGCCACTCCGGCGCCCGGGCCAACGCCTGGCACGCCGAGCAGCGGTGCCCCGTTGGCGATCAAGATCCTCGACCCCAACGGTGTCGACGTGTGGTACGCCGACAAGTTTACCAAGGTGCCCCGCAACGCAATGTCCGACGAAAGCCGCGAGGTGTTCTGATGCCCGTGCTCAAGTTCATCCTGTTCGTACACACCTGGCTGTGGATCGTCGCGGGAAACATTCGCATCCTCTGGCTCGAGTGGCGGCTGGATCGTGACGAGCGTTTGACGCGCCGGCTGAACCGGGTGCAGGAC
>CAZFYY010000040.1:0-12382 GCA_964523425.1 uncultured Gammaproteobacteria bacterium | reverse complement strand
CTATCTCTATCATATATTTATAAGATAACAAAAACAGGCTATTGACATAATTCTAAATGAAATAAAAAAGTTGCGGATATAATAGACGATGTTGAAAAAGCCGTGGCCAAATCAATCCATGTTATCAATATGGAACTGATTAATGGAACGCCTTTTACATTTTGTTGCGTACCGGGCTATAAGCTTCTGTCTAACGATGTATTGCTGATAGGCACGAGGATTGAAATTAAAAATCATGAAAGAAAGCCGATCCCTATTTCTACCCTCTGTGATTGGTACTTTAATCACTTCCCGTATCCTGACACAAGCATGCAGTATGATAACAGTGATGAGTTTGACCATGATTTATGGAGAAGATGGGCTATCATCCAGTTGGCAAACGACAGGCTTATGGAAGGAAAACCAATGAGTCAGGAGGAGCAAAATACGATAAAAAAAATGATGGAGCCAGATTTCTTTAATAATGGCAATGCAGAAGAAGATGTTGAATTTGTAGAGGGACCCTATGAAGAAGAGCAAATTGCAGGTTATCACTAAGTACTACCTGCGGAGGAACTGAGAAATTAAAAGCCGGAACTGAGAAATCAGACCGGCTTTATTTTTTTATACAGAGATCATTCCTTGATTGGTTCAATCTTTTGGTCAGGTATCAGTAAGGCCGCCCCGATCGCTCCGGCCAGCGGTCCAAGTTTTCCCTTAACGAGCTTGACCGAACGGCCAGCGGGGGAGTACGTATGCTGGCGCATGGCGACGGTCGCTTCTTTGAGGAATAGATCGCTTGAAGCCAGAACGCCGCCTCCCAGGACAATGATTTCCGGGCTGAGCAGGTTGACGATGTTGCTGAGGGCAATGCCTAGGTACGCGCCCAATTCGACAAACGTTTTTTCGGCGAGGAGATCGCCGCGCCGCGCCTCGTCGGCCAGCAGTCCGGCGTTGTTCTGGGTCATCTTATGATAGGCCTGTTCGAGAGTGAGGAGGTGGTCAAAGTCGATAATGATGTGACCCGGCTCGGTCGAGGCGCCGTGATTGCCATGATAGATATTTCCGTCACGCCACCAGCCGCCGCCGATGCCAGTGCCAATGGCCAGGCCATAGGCGTTACTCGAGCCCTTGGCGGCCCCCAGCAGAGCTTCAGCACGCATGAAGCAGTTAACGTCGTTATCAATCATCATTGGCAGCTCCGGCTCGTTAAGCTGACGTCGGAGAGCGTCAATCAGTTTTATCTTATTGAGAATCGGCAAATTGCGGGCAAGCAAGACTTGGCCATTTTCGCTATCGATGGCGCCAAGGCAACCGATGCCGATACCGCCGATACGGGCCTTGTCTTTGGTAGCTCGCTCGCGAAGAGGATCAATGACTGCCTGGACCATGATAAGAAAATGCTCGAGGCTGTCCTTTGGCGTAGCCAGAACGGAGCTTTCAATCGTTTTGCCTTTACGTAAAAGGACTGCGGCAATTTTTGTACCGCCGATATCAATGCCTAGCTGATAAACAATAGTGCGCGCCATATTATTGTTTGAATAGTTTCTGAGCAGCTAACCAATAGGCGTCGTTGCCGCGCTGCTTTTCCCAATACCAGAACTCGACTCCCCACCAGTACATAGTGCGGAAGCCGCTCTGCCGGGCAAATTCATTAATTTCTTCAAACTTGCGTATGTCCATCGTGCGATCGCGTTCGGCTTGTGGCAAATCCTGGAAGGCGGTTTTCCCCCACGGTTCGCCTTGCAGTTCAATCACGATCCAATCCTGCGGATAGGCGAAGAGATTTGCTAGGTTGCGTTTAATGCGGAAAAAAGCCGGCGTGATGGGGTAGCGGATGTATGACTTGAGGTGTTCGGAGTAGGTATTGAGGTACATGGTTGATCCGAAGACGTCGGCGCGCTTGGCAGCCGGGAACCACAGCGAAAGCTCGCCGGAGTCGGTAATGATTATCGGGCGGGAGTCTAGTGATTTAACGAGAGCAATTTCTTTGTCGAGAAAATCCTTATCAAAGGGAGGGCAAATGCCAAAATATTTCAGGAAGGGCTCGTTTTCGACTTGCCAGTAGATTACCGAGGGGTTGCGGCGGTAACGGGCCACGGTTTCACGAATGTACTCGAAGGTAGCTGCCTGGCGTTCAGACTGGGCGGAACTCGCTATCCAGTCTGGCAGATGGCATTCCGGCCAGCGAGGAACTCGGTTGCCGATAGTGAGAATCAGCTGGACGCCGCGTTTTTCGGCTTCATCAACCTGCCAATCGAGATCGGTCCAATCGTAACGACCGGGTTCGGGCTGAACTTCATCCCAATAAACCGGCAGGCGCAATTTCTTGACGCCGAGTTCGTCGAGCATGGCGGTATAATTCTGTTTCCAGTCCAGACCAAGCGACTGGCTTTGTTTTTTGGAAAAGGTAATGCCGTATTCAATCTCTTCCGGCTTATAAATTGTTGTCCAGCTTAGAATAAAGCAAAGCCAGAGGAAGGTCAGGAGGGCAATTCCAAGATAGGTGAAGAAGCGTGGGGCGGTCATGAGCTGCGTTAAAAGGGATTAAGTATTCGTCATCCGAGGGATAACGACATTTGAGATGAAGCTGACGATGGCATAGGAGCAGAGGATGATAAGAAGGCCGATGATGGCATTGCGAATCTGCTTAACGGCTTCTTTTACCTTCTCGTCATTGCCGGCGGCGGTCATGTATTTAAAGCCGGCGAGCATAAGAAGAATAACAAAGATGATGCCGAGAAAACCGAGGAAGATGCGGATGATGCGGGCTACCATTTTTCCGAGACTGACGGTCGGGGAGCCTTGGGCGCCATACGCAGTTCGGCCAACATCGTCGAGTCCGCCACGGCCGACCTGGGCGCTCCAGTTAACGGCGGCGTGGGCCGGGACGGCCGGCAGAGCGCAGGCGAGTAAGAGACAAAAAGCGAGGGCGGCGGCGCGTAATCGATGTACGGTCATACAAAGGTAATATGATATAATAGATATTACCAATTATAGTAAGATTCGCCCTAAAAGTCCATCTATGGCCCTCGCTGGAAAAGTCGCCGCCAATACCCTTATTCAAGTGGTCACCAAGGTCGCCAGTACCGCTCTCAGCCTGGTTTCAATGGCTTTAGTTACGCGCTATCTGGGTCGATACGGTTTCGGGCAATTCACGACGGCTATTACCTTCGTGACGTTTTTCAGCATCGCCGCTGACCTGGGCTTGACGCTGGTGACGACACAGCTCATTAGCCGTCCGGGTGCCGACCAATCGGCCGTCATGAGCAATCTCTTCTCCTTTCGGCTTGTCACCGGTATTGGCATTATCGCTTTGGCTCCGCTGGCGGTCCTATTTTTTCCCTATGAACCGATAGTTAAGCAGGGTGTCGGCATTGCGGCGCTGGCTTTTTTGTTCGTTATTTTGTCGCAAGTCTTTGTCAGTCTTTTTCAGCGCGAACTCAAGACCGACCGGATTGCCGTGGCGGAGGTTGGCAGCCGGATGCTAATGGTTGCTATGACCTATTTAGCCGTTCGTAACGACTGGGGAGTGAGTGGCGTTCTCTGGGCGATGACGGCCGCCAATGCCCTTAGTTTTTCCCTGCATTATCTGTTCGCCCTGCGCTTTGTCACGTTGCGCTGGACCTTTGACCCAAAACAGTGGCGGGATATTCTGGTCCGCTCTTGGCCCTTGATCGTGACAATCGTCATGAACCTAGTGTATCTCAAAACCGATACGCTCCTGCTCTCTCTTCTTAAGAATCAGTCTGAAGTGGGATTATACGGTGCGGCCTATCGGGTGGTCGATGTCCTCATTACTATTCCTTTCATGATTGGCGGTACGGTATTGCCGATTTTGACGGCCCGGTGGCTGTCCGGCGATCGCGAAGAATACCGTCGCGTTTGGCAGCGCGTCTTTGACGCATCGGCTATTCTGGCCTGGCCGCTCGTGGCCGGCGGGTTTGTCATGGCCCGGCCTATTATGGTTCTTATTTCCGGTGAAGATTTTGCGGCCTCGGGCAGCATTCTTAAAGTTCTTATCTTTGCGGTTGGCTCGGTGTTCTTCAGCGCGTTTTTTAGCTATACGATGATTAGCTTTGACCAGCAACGCAAGCTGATACCAGCCTATATTATTACGGCCGTTGTATCGGTCATCTTGTATTTGATTCTTATTCCGCGTTTTTCGTATTACGGTGCGGCGGCCGTGACTATTTTTAGCGAACTGCTGATTGGCTGCTTGTCACTGCGCGTCATTTGGCGCGAGTTTCGCTTGCGCATCAGTCTCAAGGTTTTTGGAAAATCTCTGCTGGCGGCGGCGGCCATGGCGGCTTTGCTTATCTGGCTTAATCTGCCAGACTCAAACATCTGGCAGCTGCTGGGCGGCGTGTCGCTTGGCGCGGCGGCCTATGCTATTATCCTGTATATGCTCAAGGGGATGTCACGAGCTGAACTAAAAGAGCTTATTCGCCGCTAATTTATCTATGAAGAAGATTCTCTTATTCAGTACAGTAACGAGCGATAAACCGATTCTGGCGCGAGCGTTGGCGGAGTTATCGGGACATGGCTTTTATTTTTCAATCAAGGCCAAAAATGGCTTTTTAGTAGCGGGCGGGGCGGAGTATAGTCGTCCCTGGTTGCCGGGCGGCGGATTAGCCTTTGGTTTACTATGGCCATTTTGGTATGGATTATATTTTTTCAGTTTACTTGGACGAACATTCTTTGCGCGGCCGGATGTTCTGGTTTGTCTTTCCTGGCCCGAGCAAATTATCCTCTCGCCGTTGGCGGCATTGTTCGGCTGGCGCGTGATTTGGTTCCGTATTCCGGGAACAATTCAGGAACCGCGCGGCTGGCTACTAAGAAAACTACATGCATCGGCTGCTAAAAAAGCGGAGATTGTCGTTTTCAACGAAGAGATAAAGGACAAGCTGATATTTAATAAAACATGCCGGACGGCTTATGCGCTGCGCCCGGCGCTGGGACCGCAGGATTCGCCGCACCAGCAGGATATGTTTCAGTCGATGGTCGGACGTCGCGAGCATCGCTTTGTGATTGGCACCGTCATCGAGAGTTTGGACCGACAACTAATCGAGCGTCTTCTGTCGGCACTGACAATCGCTCTGACAGTTTCGCCGACCTTTGCCTTGGTCATCGTCGGCGAAGGAGAGCAGCGCAAGCCATTGCAATGGCTCATCCGCAAAATGAATCTGTCGAGCCATGTCTGGTTAGCTGGGACCGATATCGCGCCGGCCCGTTGGCTTGAACATGTTGATGTCTATGCCATGCCGCATGACCGTCCGGGATTGGAAGAAATTTCTCATGCTATCATTGCCATGAATTACGGTTTGCCGGTGTTGGCCTCTGACAAGGCAGACTTGGGAGATATTATTACGGCCAAGGTTGGCGCGTTGGTCGACATGGGTGATGCGGAAACAGTCGCCCGGCAGTTCCGGCGCTTGGAGCAGGCGGGGGATTTGCGTAAGACACTGGGCGCCGAAGCAAAACAAGCAGCGGAGGGATTGACGTTTGAGAGGTTTGTGGGGGATCTTAAAACGATACTTAATGGAAACGTCTAGATAGCATGATTAAAAGGCAGGCTGGCTGTAAAAAAAGGCTAGCTCTAGCTAAATATCGCAAAAGCCGCTACAATGTCCGTACCTCCCGCCTAAGGGACTCCGCACAAGACAGAAATATGAAGAAAAAGCCCCTTATCGTACCAGAAACAGCTATCGGCCAGCGCTTTGATGTCTGGTTGTCGGTTGAGCTCGGGCAAACTCGCAGCCAGCTGCAGAAGAGCATCAAGAGCGGCGCTATCACGCTTGATGGTAAGAAAGTTTCGCCGCATTATAGTCTCAAGGGCGGCGAAGCGGTTGTTGTGGGCGAAGCGCCGGTTATTGAACAGACGGCTGACGAAGCGCTGCTGCCCGTGAAAGAATTGACGGAAATTCCTGTAATACGGGTAGTCGCAGAGACCCCGGAGTATGTTGTCATCGAAAAACCCTCTGGACTGGTCATGCATCCGGCCACTGGCGTAATCGGCATTACGCTGGTCGACTGGCTCCTGAAAAAATATCCGAAAATCAAGAAAGTAGGCGACGATCCGGCGCGTCCAGGCATTGTGCATCGTCTCGATCGCGAAGTGAGCGGCCTCGTCGTTATCGCCAAGACTCAGAAAGCTTTTGATGACCTCAAAGAGCAGTTCATGGATCGCCGCGTGCGCAAATGCTACCACGCCCTCGTGCACGGCGTTATCGCCAAGGACGCCGGCGACATCAATTTCCGCATCGAACGCTCGGCACAGGGCTTTAAGATGGCGGCCAAGCCGGAAAACCAGTCGGGCTTGAACGCGGCTACTGAATTCGAAGTCGAAAAGCGCTTCGTTAATTACACGTATCTGAAAGTCGAGATCAAGACCGGCCGTACTCACCAGATCCGTGCCCATCTTTCCGCCTATGGCAATCCGGTCGTTGGTGATGACCTCTACGCCGGCGCTAAGTTGCGGGTCCTCAATAAGAAGCTACAGCTCGGTCGCATTTTTCTCGCCGCCACCGATCTGGAATTTTTTGATCTGGCCGGCGAGAAGCAGAAATTCAGTTTGCCGATTCCGCCCGTCTTGCAAAAAATGCTCGATACTTTAACATAAGACTATGATTATCTCTTTCGGCGGCCTACCTGGAGCCGGCAAATCCGGGATTGCAGAACGCTTGGCAGATGAGCTTGGCTGGCCGCATTATGACCTCGGCAAGGTGCGCCGACAATGCGCGCATGACCGCGGCATGACTATGGAAGAGTACAATACGCTCGGCGAAACCGACCCCTCGACCGATACTGATGTTGATAATTACCAGGCCAAGCTCGGCCGCGAACAGGACAATTTCGTCATTGTCGGCCGCACTTCCTGGCATTTCATTCCGCACTCGCTGAAGATTTTTCTGAAGGCCCGGACTGAAGTTGGCGCCCAGCGTATTATTAAGGATCTGCAGTCGCGCAACGAGCCGAACATCAAGAGCCTCGACGACATGATGGGCGTGCTGAAGCGGCGCTACGCCAGCGACAGCAAGCGTTTCAAGGAATATTATGGCATTGAGCTCTATGACGACAATCATTACGACTGGACCTATGACACGAGCGATGTCGATCAGGAGACGGCGTATCAGACCGTCCTTGCCTATGTGAAAAAGGCCTTAGCGGCCTGATGGATTGATACAGCGGAGTTTGCTATACTAGGTATATTACTAAGCGTTAACGCTAATTTTTACCTATGAACATCGCAATTAACGGCTTCGGCCGCATCGGCCGTGCCGTCTTCAAGATTTTACTCGATCGCCCCGGCGTTAATGTTGTGGCCATCAACGATCTGACCGATACGAAAACTCTGGCTCATCTTTTGAAATACGACAGCTGCTACGGCCAGAACGCTAAAAAGATCAGTTTTACGGCCAACGCTATTATCGTGGCTGGAAAGTCGTACCCGGTTTCGGCGGAAAAAGATCCGACACTCTTGCCTTGGGGAAAACTGAAGGTTGATTTGGTAATTGAGTCGACCGGCCGCTTTACCGAACGCGCCGCTGCTGAAGCGCACATCAAGGCTGGTGCTAAAAAAGTGTTGCTATCCGCTCCGGGTAAGAATGGGGAAGTTGGGACCTACGTCATCGGTGTCAACGAAAATAAGATTAAAAAGAATGACCGCGTCGTGTCGATGGCTTCCTGCACGACTAACTGCCTGGCGGCAGTCACTGACATCATCCGCCAGAAATACGGCATCGATAAGGCGATCATGACAACCATCCATTCTTATACCGCCGATCAGAATTTAGTGGACGGTCCGCATAGGGACCTGCGCCGGGCGCGGGCTGCCGGACTAAGCATTATTCCAACCACGACCGGTGCTGCCCAGGCGGTTGCGCAGACAATCCCATCACTGCAAGGACGCTTCGATGGCTTATCCGTTCGCGTGCCGACTCCGGTCGGTTCGCTCTGTGATGCGGTATACGTTCTGAAAAAGAATACGACCGCTACGGATGTTAACAGACTGCTCGCAAAGGCAGCTGGGACTTCCCGTTACAAAGGAATCGTCACTGTTTCCGATGAACCGCTCGTTTCGGCAGACATCGTCGGCAACCCAGCTTCGACTATTGTCGACCTCGCTCTGACGACGGTTATTGGCGGAAATCTGCTGAAGGTTGTTTCCTGGTATGACAATGAGTGGGGCTATAGCAACCGCTTGGCCGATCTCTGTGTCTACATTGGCAAGAAAAAATTATTTTAATCACGGCGGCGGTACTTGGACCCGCGCCCTCTAAGCATATAACCATATGACCACCCAAGAAAAACGCAATTATCTCATTCTCTTGATTATTTCAATCGTCGTCAGCGGCGTTGTTGGCGGATTAGCTGGTTTCTCGGCGGCCGATTCTCTGGCGCGCAGCCAGCCCTTCTTGGAACGTTTCGAAAAAGTACTGGGCAATAAAATGCCTTCGTACACGCCGGGGGACACCTCCGCCATCAAAGTTGCGGAAAGCGCTGGACCGGCCGTGGTCAGTATCATTGTTTCCAAAGATCTTCCTAAGGTTGATCAGCCCGGATACAGCGATTTCTTTCGTCGTTTCATGAGCCCGGAGGATTATAATCAGATGTTCGGTAGTCCGGCCGATGGCGGAACGGAGAAGAAGGAGATTGGCGGCGGCAGCGGTTTCTTCGTGTCGAAGGACGGCTTGATCGTGACAAACAAACACGTGGTGGATGAGGAAGGGGCTGAATATATGGTTGTCACTTCTACTGGTGAGCGATTGGCGGCCAAAGTGCTCGGTCGCGATCCGTCTAATGATTTAGCAGTCTTAAAAGTTGAAGGCAAAGATTTTCCCATGCTTGAGTTCGGGGATAGTGCACAACTCAAGCCGGGACAGCCGGTTATTGCCATCGGCAATGCTCTGGGAGAATTTAGCAATACTGTTTCGACCGGTGTCATTTCCGGGCTATCTCGTTCCATCACCGCCCAGAGCGGAGGCGGCAGCGAACAGCTCATGGGTCTTATACAGACGGACGCTTCGATTAATCCGGGCAACTCCGGCGGCCCCTTGCTTGATATGGCTGGTCGCGTTATCGGTATAAATGTTGCCATTGCTCAGGGAGCACAGAACATCGGCTTTACCATTCCTTCGAACCAAATCCGGGCCACGGTTGACAGCGTTCGTCAGAACGGCCGCATCGTTCGCGCCTGGCTCGGCGTTCGCTATGTGATGATTACGCCAGAAATAGCTACTCAGGAAAAGTTGGCAAAGAATGCAGGCGCGCTCGTCGTCAGGGGCGATCGCCCGGGGGACAGCGCCGTTATGCAGAATTCGCCAGCCGACAAAGCAGGGCTTAAGGAAAAAGATATTATTATTGAAGCCAATGGCCAGAAGATAACGTCTGATAATCCGTTGTCGCAAATAATTGCCAATGCCAAGCCAGGGGACCGCCTCGAGTTAAAAGTCTGGCGCGATGGCAAGGAAAAGAATTTGACGGCCACGCTGGAAGAATTGAAACAGTAATTTCATCTAAAATTAGTCCCATGGAAAATCTTATAAAAAATATTGAAGACCTGCGCGAGCGGATCCTGGAAACCTGGAGGTTGCTTTGACCTCGACCGTAAGCTAGCGCGCTCCGCCGAACTTAAGCTGACGATGAGTCAGTCGGACTTTTGGAATGATCGGGAAAAGGCGGTTGAGGTAGCACGTGAGGCCGAGGGACTTGAACAGGAAGTTTCCGCCTGGCAGAGTTTATTAGACGAGGTGCGCGAATTGGAGGGGTTGGTGGCTATGGCGCAGGATCAGGCCGACGACAGTATGGGCGATGAGCCGGTACGGCAGTATGAAGCGCTGAAAAAGAAATTTGATGATTTGGAATTTTTCGTCTTGTTTTCCGGCAAGCATGATGAGAGTAATGCAATTATTTCTTTGCATGCCGGCACCGGCGGCGTGGATGCCCAGGACTGGACGGAGATGCTTGAGCGTGTCTATCTGCGCTTTGCCGAGCGTCGTGGCTGGAAAACGGAAATCATCGACCGCACGCCGGGTAATGAAGCCGGCTTGAAGAGCGTTACGTTTAACATTACTGGCCGCTACGCCTACGGTTATCTAAAATCGGAAGCGGGCGTCCACCGCCTGGTTCGCATTTCACCTTTTGATTCCGAAGGGCTGCGCCAGACCTCCTTCGCCTTGGTAGAAGTGTTACCTGAACTGCCTGACAACGGTGAAATCATTATTCGTCCGGAAGATGTTAAAGAAGAATTCTTTCGCTCTTCTGGTCCGGGCGGACAGAATGTCAATAAGACCTCGAGCGCCGTGCGCCTCGTCCATATTCCGACCGGCATTGTCGTCGCGACGCAGACCGAGCGTTCGCAGCACCAGAACCGCGAACTAGCCATGAAGATGCTGCGCGGCAAGTTAGCGCAGTTGCAGATTGAAAACCGCGCCGGCGAAACAGCGGCGATCCGTGGCGCTGTCGAGAAGGCGGCCTGGGGACGGCAGATTCGTTCATATGTCCTGCAGCCCTATCAGATGGTTAAAGACCATCGTACTGATTTTGAAACGAGCGATGTCGAGTCGGTCTTGAACGGGCAGATTGAAGGATTTATTGAAGCGTATCTGCGTTCGAAAGTTTAAAAATAATCCCAGCTTCCTTCCGGCTGATGTGCTCGGGTATGCTGGAAGAAAAATTGCCTAAAGGAAAGACGCTGACCTGTATTTGTCTGGGTTTTGTGTGCGGGGTCGCTCTCTTCTCATATATACAACCTCTCCCGCCCAGGGAGAGTGTTTTTTGTTGCGCGGTTTCTTTACTGGTAGTCATACTGGTCAGACGGGTGCGTAGTAAAAAACTGCATATCGCCGTCTGGTTCGCTGGCGGCCTTTGTTTTGCTATGTGGCGCTATGCTCTCAGTTTTCCGCTGATAGATAGTAGTCACGTTAGTTATTACAATGGTCAGACAGTATCAATTACGGGTGTGATAAGCCGTGAACCGATAGATAGGGGTGATGCCTGGCAGCTGACTCTCAACGCTTCGGAGATGACGAGAACTGTACGGCAAACGAAACATGAGGAAACAAAACCTATTCAAGGTCTCGTTCTCGTTACTGCGCCGCCTCTACCTGCTTTTTCCTACGGAGACCGTGTAGAGGTGAGTTGCCTGCTTAAAAAGCCAGAGAATAAGGATTTTGCCTATGATCGCTATTTGGCACGCTATGGCATGTACAGTCTCTGTAGTCGTCCACATATTCAGTTCGAGGCAGCGGGAAAGGGGCATTGGGTTGTTGCGCTGCTTTTACGCGTCAAGCATCGATCCTATGAATTGGCTCAGGCGTACATGCCTGAGCCGACTGCATCGCTGGCTTTACCGGTTGTTTTTGGTGGCGGACAGGGGATAGATGATGATATTACTGATAGTTTTCGTCGCACCGGCTTAACACACATCATGGCGGTTTCCGGTTTTAATGTTAGTTTGTTGGCGGCGTTGCTTGGCTGTTGTTTTATTGCTATTGGCGTTAGCCGGCGCTCAACCTTTTTTGCAACGAGCATAGTGATTGCGGCCTATGTGGTTATGGTGGGTGCTCCGGCCTCGGCCGTGCGGGCCGGCGTGATGAGCGTATTTTTGCTTCTCGCTCTGACTGTTGGTCGGCTGGCCAGTCTGCCACGTTCGGTGTTGATGGTGGCGGCTATGACTCTGGTTGTTAATCCTCGCTTACTGCGCGACGATATCGGCTGGCAGTTATCATTTTTGGCGCTGCTCGGGCTCATGTATATTTTGCCCTATCTGGAGAAGTGGAGCTTGCTATTGACTAGTGGAAAGTATAAAGCATTTATTACCGCCTTGATGGCGACAGTGGCGGCGCAGATTGCCACAGCTCCGGTTATCCTCTATAACTTTGGAAATTTTTCTATTATCGCGCCTCTGGCTAATCTCTTGGTTGTCTGGATCGTGCCGATTTTGACGGTGGCGATGATGATAGCGCTGCCTCTAGCGGCCTTATTTCCGGGACTCGGCAGTTTTTTCTTCTTCCCGTGTTGGCTGATGGTGAAATATATTTTTTGTATAGTGGATTATCTTGCTCGCTTGCCCTGGGCGTCATTGCAGATCGGGGAATAGAAGTTATTGACAAAACAGAAAGATTGGTGGATAATCGGGGTACGCAAAAAACCTTAAAAAAAGAAGATGAAAAAATTTAACTTTTCTTCATTCATGGAAACAAACTTGCCTGATGGTGCGAGCTCCGTACCTGATTATTTACGGGGAAGAAACGCGTTTCGTGAAATATTTAATAACACGCTTCTTGGGCTCGATGCAGAAGAGGCACTAAAGAAGATTGAGGATCAATGTTTGGCGGTTCCTGTGAATCTCTTTGACCTGCGACTCGATGAACCTATTCTATTTTTTTCCAGTCTCCAG